>SKUB01000383.1 GCA_007122315.1 Pseudomonadales bacterium
GGTGAGGACGCGCGCTGCGGTCGTCTGTATCTGCCGCTGGACTGGCTTGCCGAAGCCGGCATCGATGCGGATGCCTTCGTTGCCCGGCCGCAGTTCACGCCTGCGCTCGGAACCGTCATCGCACGTCTGCTCGACGTGGCGGAAGGACTTTACGCACGCGCCGGCGCGGGCATCGAGCTGCTGCCGCGACGCTGCCGACCGGGTATCCGGGCAGCACGTTGGCTGTACGCAGAAATCGGCCGTGAACTCGAGCGCCGCAGCCTCGACGCGGTGGCCGCTCGGGTCGTGGTCCCGACCCGGAACAAGCTCGCGCTGCTGCCGCGGATGTTGCGCAGACACGCCGGGACAAGCCTGGAGGCAGCGCCGCTGCCGGAGGCCTGCTTCCTGATCGATGCGGCAGTGCGGGCGCGGCCGGAGCGACGCCACCCGCTGGCAGCCAGCGTGTTCGAGCGGCGGGTGCATTGGCTGGTGGAACTGTTTCATCGGCTCGAGATGCGGCAACGCGTTCGCTGACGGAGCGATCGGTGCAGCGTTCAGCCGCGGCGTGGCATCCGGAATGGCAGCATCCATTGCACCAGCGGCATGCGGAACCGGTCCAGCGACAGGCTTTCGTGCATGGTCAGCATCCGCTCGCCCCACAGCGTCGTCGTCAGCAGAGAGCGGGCATAGAACGGAGTGTCCTCCAGCGTGGCCTCCACGGCGATATCGCTGTGCTCTGCGCGGGAGGTCCGACCGACGCGCCAGCCGGTGCGGGCGAGGCTGACCCTTGGTGGAGCGGCGATGGCGTGCTGCTCGCCGTTGGCTGCGAACCGCAGCGCCAGATTCGCGCCTGGATCCGGCCCGCGGGCGCGCGTGTCGTAGAAGACCGTCGTGGTGCCGTCCGCCGCCGTCGCCCGTGACCAGTTCCAGTCGTGAAAGCCCTGCTCCAGAGCTTCGCTGCCTGCGTTGCTGTCCCAGTATCCGTGCCCGTCCCAGCTCAGCTCCGGCCGCTCGAGCCGTACCGTCACCCGCGCGCAGGGCGCGATAGGCATCCATTGATGCCGGCCCGCCGCGTCGAGATCGAAGGTGGCGTTTGAGGTTGCCTGGGGCCATAGACAGATTTCGCCGCGTACCCGGGACGGCATGGGCACGGTCACCTCGTCGCAGCAGATGCGCAGACGCTGCCCGTCCCAGTCCAGGGCGCTCGGGCCGATGCGCAGATGGTCGTCGTCCCGTTCCAGCGCCTGGCCACCGCGTTCTGTCATCGCCCAACGCTTGCCGCGAGCGCCATAAAGGGCCACGTTCAGCGCGCAGTAGTGCTCCGGATCGGCAATCGCATCACGACGGCGCGCGCGCGCGTAGTAGGGTGAGAACACGCTGCCGATGAACGCGATCACGGTGAAACCGTGGCGGCCATCGTCGCTGAGCCCGTCGAAGTACCACCAGGCGTAACCGCCTGGCGCTACCGGGCGTTGGAATCCAGGTCCTCGAGCAGGGCCGTCGCTGCCAGACGGCCGGACAGCCCCGCCATCGGCACGCCCGCGCCCGGATGCACGCTGCCTCCGGCCAGGTACAGGCCCGGCATCCGGCAGCGGCTCCCCAGGCGATCGAACGCCGCCCGCCAGCCGTGGGTCGCCTGACCGTAGAGCGCCCCTCCGGTGGCCGGATACAGCTGCTCCCAATCCAGGGGCGTTCGCCGAAGCGTCGCCGTCGCATTCGGACTGATCTGCAGCCCGCAGCGCGCCAGGTGGGCGAATGTCGCTTTCTCGCATTGTTGGATCTCCGCTGAATCGGGACGTCCCGCATCGCCAGTGGCGGGCGCATTGACGAGGCAGAACAGACGTTCCGGATCGGCCTCCGGGTGTGCAGTGGCGGCGGCAGGTCGATCCTGCGCGCACAGGTACACGGTGGGTGTCGCAGGCAGGCTGCGTTTTCGGAACAGGGCGTCGAACTCCCCTTCGTAATCATCGCTGAAGAACACGTTGTGGTGGCTGACGTCGAATCCGCGCACGGCGCCTGCCCAGGCCCAGGTCTGCGCGGACAGGGAGCGGCGGGAGCGGGAAGCGGGTGGCACGGCGGCCCGGCCTGCGGCGCCGAGCCGACCCGCTGCCAGCGCGGCCTGATCACCGTTGAAGATCACGGCATCGGCCTCGATGGACGTGCCGTCTGCGAGCCGCACGCCCGTGATGCGCCCGTGATGCGACAGGAAGGTTGCGACGGGGGTATCGAAGCGGAACGTGGCGCCGAGTTCGCGGGCGCGATCCTCGAGGCAGGTGGCGAGACGGTGCATGCCACCGACGATGCGCCAGACCCCCCGGAGTTCGACATGTGCGATGAGCATCAGCGTCGCGGGCGCCAGAAACGGCGACGATCCGCAGTAGGTGGCGTAGCGACCGAAGAGTTGGCGCAGGCGTGGGTGGCGGAAGTGACGGCCGAGGTCCTGCCACAACGATCGGAACGGTGAAATGGCCATGATGCCAGGCAGGCCCGCGATGCCGGCGCGCCGCAGCAGCCCCGTCAGGCTGGGGCGGGAGGCGCGCATGAAGGTGGCGTCCAGGGTGTTGTGGATGCGTTCCGCCCGCTGCCGGAAGCCGGCAAAGCGCCGGGCTTCAGCGACTCCGGCAAAGTCGCCGATGGCCGCCAGTGTGGCGTCCGGGTCCGCATGCAGATCGAGGCAGGCGCCGTCGGCCCAGGCATGGCGCGCAAGCAGGCGGGCCGGTTCGAGTTCGAGATGATCCTCCAGCCTGCTGCCCACGTCCGCGAGCAGATCATCGAACACGGCCCGCATGGTGAGAACGGTGGGGCCGACATCGAACAGGCGCCCGTCTACTTCCGCAGGTCGCAGTTTCCCGCCGCTGCCGCTTGCGGCCTCCACCACGGTGACCGCCGCGCCGCGACGGGCAAGATCGAGGGTCGAGGTGAGGCCAGCGATGCCGGCGCCCACGACCACGACACGGGGGCTTGCTCTCGAGGTGGACAGATGGGGATCCCTTCTTTGACTCGGCCTGAACTTTGTGTCTATTCTACATGACACATTGGGCTGTTGGGCTGATGTGACATAGCCGGGGAAGACACCGATGGAAGCGAGCAAGCGAATCGAGAATGCCCTCAAGCACGCATTGCGTCACGCCCAGTCCACGGATGGCCCGCCGCTGCTGCAGCAGGCGCTAAGTTACGCCGTCTTCCCGGGTGGTGCCCGGGTGCGCCCGCGGCTGACGGTGGCAGTGGCCATGGCCTGCGGCGGGGAGTGCCCGCGATTGACGGATGCCGCTGCATCGGCGATCGAACTGCTGCACTGTGCTTCGCTGGTCCACGACGATCTGCCCTGCTTCGATGATGCCGGCCTCCGCCGCGGCAAGCCCTCCGTGCATGCCGCGTTCGGTGAGCGCATTGCGGTGCTCGCCGGAGACGCGCTCATCGTGCTTGCCTTCGATGCCCTGGCTCGTGGTGGCAGCGAGCGGCCCGAACGCTTGCCCGGTGTGCTCGGCATCATTACTGCCGGTGTCGGCTCCCCCCACGGCATCGTTGCCGGTCAGGCCTGGGAGTCGGAGGAGCACGTCAACCTCAGCCAGTATCAGCAGTCCAAGACCGGTGCCCTGTTCGCGGCCGCCACCATGGCCGGCGCGGCGGCGGCAGATGGTGAGCCGCGGGCATGGCGTCACCTCGGCGCCTGCCTGGGTGAGGCCTACCAGGTGGCGGACGATCTTCGCGACGTACTCGCCTGCGCCGAGGAGTGTGGCAAGCCGGTAGGTCAGGACGTGGCCCTGGACCGTCCCAGCGCGGCGCGGGAACTCGGCGTGCAGGGCGCGGTGGCGCGGTTGCGCGCTCTGATCGAGGACGCCCTGGCGACCATTCCTGCCTGTCCCGGCCGCGAAGCGCTGCAGACGTTGCTGATCGCGGAATCCAAGCGCTTCCTGCCCAAAGACATGGCCCAGCGGGCGGCCTGACCCCGGTCGGGGCGCAGCGGGCGCGGTGTCCACCTTCCGCCGGCTGCGCAACCGCCTGCTCGGGAGCCCGCGCTTCCAGCGTTTCGCCGCGACCTTTCCCCTGACCCGTCCCATCGCCCGGCGCCAGTCCCGGGTGCTGTTCGATCTTTGTGCAGGCTTCGTCTACACCCAGGTGCTCTACGCCTGTGTGAAGCTGGAGCTGCTGACCCTGCTCGAGCTGCGAGGGCCGCTCACGCTCAGTGATCTGGCCGTCGAGCTGGACCTGCCCCAGGATCGCCTCGCGGTTCTGCTGCGTGCGGCCGTTGCGCTGCAACTGCTGGATCGGTGTGGTGCTGACGGCTTCGACCTGGGCGCCCGCGGGGCCATGCTCCTGGGCAATCCCGGCGCCACCGCCATGATCCGACATCACGCCTTGTTTTATCAGGATCTGGCTGACCCGTTGGCATTGCTGAGCGGGGGTGGCACCGATCTCGCCAGCTACTGGGGCTATGCCGGCAGTGATGATCCCGGTGGGCTCGATGCCACGGCCGTCGGCGCCTACTCCGAGCTGATGGCAACCTCACAGACCCTGATCGCTGACCTCATCCTGTCCGCCTACCCCTGCCATCGGCATCGCCGCCTGCTGGACTTGGGCGGTGGCCTCGGTGCGTTCGTCGCCGCCGTGGCCGAGCGCTGCCCGAAGCTGGCGCTGGAGATGCTGGACCTTCCCCCCGTGGCCGAGGCGGCCCGCATCAGCCTCAAGGCACGTGGGCTCGGTGATCGCATCGATGTTCACGGTGGCGATGCCTTCCGCGATCCACTGCCGACGGGTGCCGATCTGGTCACCCTGGTGCGCATCGTCCATGACCACGATGACGCCGCGGTGCTCGCCCTGCTGACCAGGATTCGTGCCGCCCTGCCGGCTTCCGGCGCCTTGCTGATTGCCGAGCCGATGGCGGAAACCCGCGGTGCGGAGGCCATGGGCGACGCCTATTTCGGTTTCTACCTGCTGGCGATGGGCAGCGGCCGGCCGCGCTCCCGGGCGCGCCTCGAACAGCTGCTGCGCGAGGCCGGTTTCCGCCGCATCCGCGAACAGCGCACGGCCAATCCTCTCCTGGTCCGAGTGCTTGTCGCGCGGACGTGACACCTCCCGGCCCAAAAAGTGTTAATCTAGATTGACATTGCAGATAGTCAATGTAGACTGACATTTGGGCCTCTAGCGGCCTTGACAGGGTGCGGATACGGAACGCATGCAAAGTTTGAAAGTGACAGATCCCGGCGCCCGTCGCCGGCCCCACTCGCGCCAGCCGGTCTCTCGCCGGCTTCGTTGCGCAGGTCACTTCTCCGCCCAGTCGACCCCAACCCTCGAAAACCTCATATCAGGCTGTGTGTCGCCGCGCGCGACCAGCGCAGCCTGCCGCCATTCACTCGGGAACTTCTCCGGGTGCAATACGCCGCACGGTGCGGCAACGGCCTTCATGGCTGCAACGGGAGGAAGTAACGATGTCCGAAGGAAGCTCGCAAAGCTCGCTCTCGGGGCTCACCGAATCGGAAGCGCAGGAATTCCACGGTGTCTTCGTGACCAGCTTC
This sequence comes from Pseudomonadales bacterium, assembly GCA_007122315.1. Classification (GTDB taxonomy): domain Bacteria; phylum Pseudomonadota; class Gammaproteobacteria; order Pseudomonadales; family Azotimanducaceae; genus SLTB01. The sequence continues at coordinate 5,496 of SKUB01000383.1, forward strand.
AGCATCTTCACTGCCATCGCAGTGGTGGCTCACATCCTGGTCTGGTTCTGGCGACCCTGGCTGTGACTGCCACGGGTCGACCGGCGAGATCAGGTAGTACGCCGGTCCGGCCTGCTGGTTATCCGAAAACGTTCTAGGAGTTCGAAACATGTGGCGTATATGGCTTTTGTTCGATCCACGCAGGGTGCTCATTGCCCTGTTCACGTTCCTTTTTGCGCTCGCTCTGCTCATCCACTTCATTCTCTTGAGCACCGATCGCTACAACTGGCTGGAAGGCGGAGCCGCTGCCTCGGCAGCACCCGCAGCGGAAGTCACCGTGGCTGCAGTTCGTCACGGCACCGGTTCCAGGTCCACCACATAGCGGGGGCGCGCTCGGGACGGCGCGCGGAGGTATCCACGGATTCCTTGCGTTCGTCGTCCCGGGCGCGGCAGATCGGCCCGCGGTTGCCGCGGGCAGTTCCCTGACCCCTTGGGGGAGGTTCGACAGATGTCGATGCTGAGCTTCGAAAGAAAATATCGTGTCCGCGGCGGCACGCTGGTTGGCGGCGACCTGTTCGACTTCTGGGTGGGGCCGTTCTATGTGGGGTTTTTTGGCGTCCTGACCCTGTTCTTCACCTTCATCGGTACCGGTTTGATCGTCTACGGTGCGGCCCTTGGGCCCACCTGGAATATCTGGCAGATCAATATTGCGCCGCCGGATCTTTCCTACGGTCTCGGCATGGCGCCGCTGACCGAAGGCGGCCTCTGGCAACTCATCACCATCTGTGCGATCGGCGCTTTCGTCTCCTGGGCGCTGCGCCAAGCGGAGATCGCCCGCAAGCTGGGCATGGGTTACCACATCCCTGTGGCCTTCGGGTTCGCGATATTCGCCTACATCTCGCTGGTCGTTATCCGGCCGATGCTGCTCGGCGCCTGGGGCCATGGATTCCCTTACGGCATCCTCAGTCACCTCGACTGGGTATCGAACGTCGGCTATCAGTACCTGCACTTTCATTACAACCCGGCGCACATGATCGCCGTGAGTTTCTTTTTCGCGACAGTGTTTGCGCTGTCGCTGCACGGTTCGCTGATTCTGTCGGCGACCAATCCGAAAGCGGGGGAGCGGGTCAAGACACCCGAATACGAAGACACCTTCTTCCGCGACACCATCGGCTACTCGATCGGCACCCTGGGCATTCACCGCCTGGGTCTGTTCCTCGCTCTCAATGCAGGCTTCTGGAGTGCTGTCTGCATCATCCTCAGTGGCCCGTTCTGGACCCGAGGCTGGCCGGAGTGGTGGAACTGGTGGCTCGATCTGCCGATCTGGTCCTAGGTGGGGTGAGACGACATGGCTGAATATCAGAATATCTTCACCCAGGTTCAGGTGCAGGCAGCACCGGAAGCCGGTGTGCCTCTGCCGGCTGGCAGCTGGCCGCGGACCGGGACACCGGTGTTCCAGTACTGGCTCGGCAAGATCGGCAACGCCCAGATTGGGCCCATCTATCTCGGCACGCTGGGCGTAGCGTCGCTGCTGTGCGGGACGATTGCCTTTCTCGTCATCGGCTTCAACTTCTGGGCTCAGGTGAACTGGGATCCGCTGCAGTTCGTGCGTCAGCTGTTCTGGCTCGGACTGGAGCCACCGGCGCCCGAATACGGGCTCAGCATTCCGCCCCTGGCCGAAGGTGGCTGGTGGCTCATCGCGGGCTTCTTTCTCACCACGTCCCTGCTGTTGTGGTGGACGCGCATGTACAAACGCGCTCGTGCCCTGGGCATGGGCACCCACGTGGCCTGGGCATTCGCCGCGGCGATCTGGCTGTACCTCGTGCTGGGCTTCATCCGGCCGCTGCTGATGGGGAGCTGGGCTGAAGCGGTGCCGTTCGGCATCTTCCCCCACCTCGACTGGACGGCGGCGTTCTCGATCAAATATGGCAATCTCTTCTACAACCCTTTCCACATGCTTTCCATCGCCTTCCTTTACGGCGCCACCCTGCTGTTCGCGATGCATGGCGCGACGATTCTCGCGGTGGGTCGCTACGGCGGTGAGCGGGAGCTGGAGCAGATCACCGACCGGGGCACGGCATCCGAGCGTGCCGCTCTCTTCTGGCGCTGGACCATGGGCTTCAATGCCACCATGGAATCGATCCACCGCTGGGCCTGGTGGTTCGCCGTGTTGTGCCCGCTCACCGGCGGCATCGGCATCCTGCTCACGGGAACGGTGGTCGACAACTGGTATCTCTGGGGCGTTCACCACGGCATCGCCCCGGCCTACCCCGAGGTCTTCCCACCAGGCGTGGATCCGGGCGCGACACAGGGGATGGAACAATGAATGAGCGAAGCGGCATGATCCTGACGTCGCGGCTGGCTGTGGCGGTGCTGGCAGCGCTGCTGATCGCAGGCTGCGAGATGCCCACTGGCAAGGACACTGAGCAGCTCGGTTATCGCGGTACCGGCATGGAGGCCGTGATCAACACGCGCAGTGAGGCTGAACTGCGCGCCGCCAACCAGGTTCCTGCGCCGCAACCACCCGTGGAGCCGGCAGGGCCGCTGGCGTCTGAACTGTACGAGAACGTGGAGGTGCTCGGTGACCTCACGCTCACCGAGTTCAATCGTCTGATGAACGCCATGACTGAGTGGGTGTCGCCGGAAGAAGGCTGCAACTACTGCCACGTTCCCGGGAATTTCGCAGACGAGAACATCTACACCAAGATCGTCTCGCGACGCATGCTCGAGATGACCAAGACCATCAACGAGCAGTGGCCGACCCACGTCGGCGAGACCGGCGTGACCTGCTACACCTGCCATCAGGGTGAGCCGGTGCCGGAGTACCTCTGGTTTGAGGAGCGTGGCGGACCGCGACAGGCGGGTGGCATGGCGGCCAGCCGTCGCGGCCAGAACCTGGCCAGTCCCAATGTGGGTTCGAGTTCGCTGCCCAGCGATCCGTTCACCCCGTTTCTGCTCGGGGACGAGGAGATCCGCAGCATTCCCACCACCATGCTCCCGGAGGGCAGCAATCCCCGCAACATCATGGATACCGAGTGGACCTACGGTCTCATGATGCACTTCTCGGAATCCCTGGGTGTGAACTGCACCTTCTGCCACAACACCCGCTCGTTCATGTCCTGGGACGGCTCGCCGCCGCAGCGGACGACGGCGTGGCATGGGATCAGGATGGTTCGGGAGCTGAACGTGGATTACCTCGATCCGCTGCAGCCGGTGTACCCGGACGAGCAGCTCGGGCCTCACGGTGATGCACCCAAGGCGCACTGCGGCACCTGCCATCAGGGTGTGAACAAGCCGCTTTACGGCGTGAGCATGCTTGCCGACTATCCGGAGCTGGACAAAGTGCGGCGCGTGGCGCGGGCGACCATTTCGCCGGCTGCTGAGCCTGCGGTAGCCAGCGCTCAGGTCGAGGATCAGGTCGAAGACGAGTAAATCCTCGACCCTGCTTCACCGATAACCGAGGCCGGTTGTCCGCAAGGACAACCGGCCTCGTCACGTCTGGCTCAGTGGGAGATTGTGTCGCCCGCAGGGCGACGCAACGACCGGCGGGGCGGCCGCCGGGTTCGAACCTGCTGCCAGGATGAGCTCATCGGTGCGTCCGCTGTGCGGACACACCCTCCCACTGGCGTGACGCGCGGATCGCGCAGCGGAAAGCGTGCGTTGAGTCAGCGGGGCGTCGGGCGTTCGGGCGCGGTCTCACGAGAGCGGAAACCCCAGCGGAACAGGCCATCCAGGGAGACCGGCAGCACCAGGAACAGGTGCTCGATCAGTCCCAGGGCCAGGAGACTGCCCACCAGCAGCAGCGCGACCGCTTCCGCGCTGCCCGGGGCCGCAGCGAACCCTGCCGCGAACACCAGCCAGACCGCCAGGCTCGAGGCCATGATGGAAAACGGAAAGAGGACGTTCATGCGCCGCCGATTGAAGTAGCTGGCCAGATAGCGCAGGTGCTCTGGCAGCCAGCCCTCGTTGAGATTGCGCACGCCGAGAAAGATGTTGAGCTTCGTGCTCAGACGCATGACCCAAAGCGCCAGGAACGTCCACGCCCCGGCAGGATTCTCGCCCCCGATCCCCGCTGCCAGCACCAGCAGCAGCGCGACCACAAGCAGCAGCTCATGGTAGGCCATGGTCTCGAACGCGCAGACGAAGCGCCGCCACCCCCGGGTGCCTTCCGGAAGCGCGCTTCGGCGCGGCCCGGTGACGAAGCCCATGAGGAAACTCATCTCGATCCAGCCCCAGACGATCAGGGCGCAGGTGAAGCCCAGATAGGCGCCAGTCACGCTCGGCATGCTGCCTGCCGCGAGCAGACCCCAGGCCGCCAGCGGCATCAGTGCGGTGGCGCCGAGCATGCTCCAGTGATGGCTACGGCGGGGCAGCCCGTCCAGATACAGGATCAGGCCGGTACTGAGCCACCAGATGAGGATGGCATAGAGGATCGGCAGCCACGGGCTCGCCATCAGTTCTCCTGGGCACGTTCAGCCGCCTTCAGATACGAGCAGCTCGGCGAAGGCCCGAAAGTTGTCCGGCCCGAATGCTACCAATTCGACCCAGCGTCCAGTGGACGGGTCGTCCAGCGTCAAGCGCCCGTCCGACCAGCTCGCCAGCCTGTAGGGCGGCTCGACGCCGACCTGCTTGCTGCGCCGCTCCCGGAACATGCCGCGCATCACGCCACGCACGAATCCGTGGCTCCCGGGCGACAGTACCGCGACGGTCTCACCATTGGGATGGGCGAGAATCACGACCGCGCCGTCGCTGCGATCGAGGAAGCGCAGCTCTCTGCTCTCCACGAGCTCCGCCCAGTTCTCAGGATGCTCCGCGCCCGCGCGGCTCATGGTGCCGTAAACAGCCACCACCAGAACCAGGATGAGGGCACCACCGAAGGCGACCATCGGGCCCGAGGGCACGCGCCCGATCAGGCCGCTGCTCCGGTCGTGCGCTGTTCCTGCCGACTGCTCCGACATGGCATCAAACCGCCGGGTAGGCGTCCGTCAGCCGGTCGTGGCTTGCGTCCCCTGATTCAGCCAGGGTCGAGCCGAGTCCGGCGACGGGTTCACCTGCCAGAGCGCGTCCGAGGAGATCACCCACGACTGCGGCATTCGCCACGCCCCGCAGCATGGGCTGCGCATTGCCAAAGGACCAGGGCCGGACGTGCGGCCACATGACCACGTAGGACACCCGTTCTCCGGGTGCCAGCTCCAGGGGCAGGTCTCCGGTACCGTCCGGGTACATCTTCAGGGAGGCGGCACGAATCAGCTTGAACGGCAGGTTGATGGCCATGGAGATGGCGATCCCGAAGCGGATGACGACCCGCTCGGTGGTGATGGTGTAGGCGGTGGCGCGGGCCGTCAGCCATGCCAGCAGCAGCAGCAGTCCCAGCGCGGCGAGGGACAGCCCCACGAACAGCATGCTCGATTCGAGGGCACCGAAGACGCCCTCGCCGTGATAGAGCCCATGGCCGAATCGCCATGCCACCAGCAGCGTAAAGTAGATGGCGAGCGTGCGAACGTGAAACGTCCGTCGCGCCACCGTGGTCCAGTGGGGCGCCCCTTGCCAGAGAATGCGCTCCTGGCGTGGCGGGCGCTCAGGCAATCCGGGAATGGGCTCGAGGACGTGCTCTCGATCACTCATATCAGCGGTTCCCTGCGATCCATGGCATAGAGATGGCCGCTGCCGAAGTAGGCCATGGTCTGATCCTCTTCCAGCAGCGTCACCTGATCCGGTTGTTTGCGCAACGGTGCCTCCTCGAAGTGGTGGGCGCACACGGACGCTACCCGGATCTCGAACGGGCGGCCGTCCATGAGACGCTGATTGAGGGGAACCGACGGATCGGCGTTGATCCGACCGCTCATGCGTTTGACCTGAGCCAGCATCATGGGCAACAGGACATTGCGCGCTGCCGGGCCGCCGTCAGCCGGGGCGTCCGCCGCGCTCTGCTTGGGTACCTCGACCTCCAGATAGCGGATCATCATCTCTGATCGATCCACCCAGACGTCATGTACCGTGCCGGCGATCTTGCCGTCCGCAGCGATCACCCGCATCCCGCGGGGATCCGGGTCGCGGCCTGCGATCTGGAAGTCCTCAGCCACCCGCAACGGCACGATTTTGACGTGACCCTCGAAGGTCCGGTCCGGCTCGTCGGCTCGCTCCGCCCAGGCCGCTGGACCGACACCGTCCACCATGGGGTTGCCGGTGGGTTCCAGCGGTGCGCCCGGCCAGGGGCCGGTGGGAACCGCTTTCACCTCGCGGCGGTCGGCCTTGCCGTCCGACACGGTGGCCGTGCCGCCGTGGGGCAGGTCGTAGATCTTGGGCGGTGGCATGGCTGGAAAGCCTTGCACGAGCCCCCGCCGGTCACTGCCGGTCTCCAGCGGATAGCCCTCGCGTTTGTTCTCGCGATGCAGATAGAGAATCAGGAAGAAGAAGAAGACCCAGAAAACGTAGAGCACCACTTGGGCCACGTTGATGTATTCGGTGATGGCGCCTGTAGGCATGGCGAAACCTCTCCGTACGTGAAGTCTGATCAGCCGGGAAACTCGGCCAGACCGAACCTCTTTGCCGGCTTGGATCCCGTCACGACGGCGGGTCGAACCAGCGGACCAATTGCGATCAACGCTGCGAACAGCAGCGCGATCTCCAGGTGATAGACGAACGAGTAACCGGCCTCGGGCGCGGCCATGCCGGGCCCGAATACGCCGCGGGCGGCGAGCATGTTGACGAGGTCGCGCAGCGCCCCGCCGAGAAAGATGGCGCCGCCGGCTGCGGTGGCCTGAACGGCTCCCCATGCGCCCAGCGCGATGCCGCTCTGGCCGCCGTTTTCGCGGCTCATGGCCGCCACCAGCGTGCCGATGGCGAACAGACCGAAGCCGAACCCGATCAGGAAGGTGCCGGCGCGGAACCACTGGGGCGAGTTCATCGGCGCCGCGAAGATCACGGCCGAAAAACCGACCACACCGATCAGCGCGCCGATGGCCGCCAGGCGGTAGGGGTCCGCCCCGTCAGCGAGCCGGCGCGCGGCGATGGCAAAGGCGATCAGGGTGCCACTTGCCAGTAGCGCCGTGAGCAGCGTGGTTGCACTCACCGACAGTCCCAGTACTTCCCCGCCGTAGGGCTCCAGCAGGATGTCCTGCATGTTGAATGCTGCGGTTCCGAGTCCCACTGCCACCAGAAAGCGTGCGGATCGATCGGTTCGAATGTACTGGCGCCAGGCCTGGCGGAAGTCCGCCAGCGAGGTCTTCTCGCCGCGGGTCTGGCTCGGTCGCCGCGCTTCCTGTTTCCACAGGGCGATGCCGTTGAGCAGGAACGTCACCACCGCAGCGCCCTGGATGACCTGGATCAGCTTCAGCGGCGTGAACTCGAGCAGCAGCAGGCTGAACACGAGGGAGCTGCCGACCATGCCCAGCAGCAGCATGACGTAAAGCAGGGCCACCACCCGCGGCCGCGCCTCCGGTGGCGCCAGGTCCGTCGCCAGTGCGAGGCCGGCAGTCTGGGTGGTGTGGAGGCCTGCGCCCACCAGCAGGAAGGCGAGCGCCGCGCTGGCGTGTCCCAGCCACGCGGGCCCGTGGGTGTCTCCCGACAGGATCACCAGGGCGAAGGGCATGATCGCGAGCCCGCCGAATTGCAGCAGGGTGCCGTACCAGATGTAGGGCACGCGGCGCCAGCCGAGGGCGGACTTGTGCGTGTCGGAGCGGAAGCCGATGAAGACCCGGAACGGTGCCACCAGCAGCGGCAGCGAGATCATGGCCGCCACCAGCCATGCAGGCACGCTGAGCTCGACGATCATGACCCGGTTCAGGGTGCCGTTCAGCAGCACCACCGCCATGCCCACCGAAACCTGAAACAGCGCCAGGCGCAGCATGCGGCCCAGCGGCAGTTCGGTGGTGGCCGCATCGGCAAATGGCAGAAAGCGCAGACCGACGTGGGTCCAGGCCCTTGCCATTGATGCGTTCAGCGATCGGACGGTTCCCTGCATGCTGTGTTCGCTTGGTTATCGCCTGCCGCGGTTTGCTCGTCCGCCCGGCCGGCCACGGTCCCTGTCTCTCTCGATCACGAGCGCTGTTCAGAGAGACGGCTACCCAATGAAGTGTGGCCAGTGGTGCCGAGGTTGTCAATTAATGTGGACGTAAAGAAGAATTGACATTGTGGCATAGGGAATGGACCATCGAGACCTCCGCAGGGATTGCGCTGAGTTTGGGTTCGACCCATGTCCAAAGCTTCCCCGACATCGGCGGGTAGCATTACCGTCGCCCTGACACGGCCTTCGAGCGTCGGGGGTACGCGCGGGTACATGATGAACTGTAGGTATCACCTAGGGCAGCGGCCGCTGCGCAGGTGCCAGTTTTCCCCGCCGGATTTCTTTGCAATACTGGCTCTCCGAGACGCCGCGCCCTTGCATTATCGAGTGGCAGTGGTTGCTCGGCAGCCCAACAAACCAAAACCACGATTGCGAGCTTTGGGGCGACGTGATCGGGAAGGGGGCAGTCGATGGCGCGGCTATGGCATGAGGCGGCGGGGAAGTGGCTCCGACGCGTGGGGGCTCCGGAGAGCTGGAAGAGCGGTGCGGGCAGCGGCCTGCCGCCCCACCCCGGGCGGCGATCGCCGGCGGAAGACGATGTCGAAGACGACTGTCACGTCTTCGCGACAGAGCAGCTGGGGCTGCTCGCCAGTGCCATCGAATCCGAGATCATTCCCAGGCTCATGATGGCCTACAGAGCCGACATGGAGGCGCTCAACCCTGCTTCGGGAGGTTCCGAAGCGCTGGTGCAGGCGCCGCTGCCGCCGCGCGAGCCCCAGCCGCAGGTTCGACAGGAGGACGTCCTGGCGTTGGCTCAGCTGGTTCTGGAGGAGCCGGCTTCGGCAGCACGACTGCATTGCGAAGACATGCGGGCCCGTGGCGTTCCATTGGTGCAGATGCTTCTGCATCTGCTGGCGCCGACGGCCAGGCACTTGGGCGAGCTGTGGGAAGCGGACGAGGTGGATTTCACTTCCGTGACCATCGCTCTGTGCTCGCTGCAGCAGCTGATGCGCGAGCTGACCCGGTCGGCGGATCCGGATCACCAGGAAGATGCCGGATCCGGGATCCGGCGGGTGCTGCTTGCGCCCTTCCCGGGTGAGCAGCACACTTTTGGCGTGCTGATGGTCGGCGAGTTTTTCCAGCGCGCCGGTTGGGAGGTAGGTGGCCACGGCGCGTTGACCGGGCAGGAATTGCTGCGGCTCGCCGGCGCTGAGTGGTTTGCCATGATCGGGGTGTCAGTCGCGCAAGACACCGCGCTCGAAGATGTGACGGCGTTGATAGAACAGATCCGCCGGGTGTCAAAGAATACCAAGGTGTCCGTGCTGGTCGGCGGTCGCCTGTTTGCCGACGACCCGGAACTGATTCATGTGGTGGGCGCAGATGCCACGGCCAGAGATGCGGAAGGCGCGCTTGCCGTCGCCGAAGAATTGCTGGAGAAGGTCGTTTGACGATCGGTCATTGAAACGAGAGGCGAAAGGCACCATTTATTGCCTTCGCATGGGCGAAGACGGAGGCATCAGCACACGGGCATGAGCGCTATCGTGGAACAACAACCGTCAGCGAACACCATCGATCATTTCCGGGCGCCCAAGCAATGGCTGGCGCATCTGAATGACGCCCAGGCCGCATCACTGATTGCGGCAGCGGCCGACGTGACACTCGTGCTCGATGACGACGGCATCATCACCGATCTCGCCTTCGGCAGCGACGAACTCAGTCACGAAGGCTATGGGGACTGGCTCGGTCGGCCCTGGGTCGACACGGTGACCCGCGACTGCCGTGGCAAGGTTGAAGCCATGCTGCGGGAAGCGGACGAGTCACGCTCCCGGCGCTGGCGCCAAGTGAACCATCCCACCAGCCGCGGCGAAGCCGTGCCGGTACAGTACGCGACGGTCAGGATGGGCGATTGCGGGCCTGTGGTCGCACTGGGCCGCGATCTGCGTGGTGTGGCCTCCCTGCAGCGGCGGCTGGTGGATGCCCAGCAGACCATGGAACGCGAGTATGCCCGTCTTCGGCATGCAGAAACCCGGTATCGCCTGCTGTTCCAGGTGGCTTCCGAGGCGGTCGCCATCATCGACGCCGACACGGGTCGCATCCTCGAGGCGAACCCTGCCAGCAGCAAGCTCCTGGGTCATCCGGTGCCCAACCTGGTCGGCCAGGAACTCGCCGACATGCTCGATAACAGTGGCCGCAAGTCGCTGCGGGAACTGCTGTCCCGGGTGAAGCCCACCGGTCGAACCGAAGACATCCTGGTGCAGACCGAGGGCGGCACGCGCCTGCGGGTATCGGCTTCCATGTTCCGTCAGGACAATGCGGTTTTCCTGCTGGTGCGCCTCACGGCCAAGGACACCGATCGCGCCGCTGGCCAGGCGCCGGGCGCCATGTCTTCGCTGCTGGCGCTGGTGGAATCGGCGCCGGACGGCTTCGTCGTGACGGACCTTGCCGGCAACATCCTCATGGCCAACTCCGCTTTCCTCGAGCTCGCTCAAATGCCGGTGCAGGAGCAGGTCCTCGGTGAGTCCCTCGGCCGCTGGCTCGGCCGCACCGGTGTGGACCTCAACGCGCTGCTCGATTCGCTGCGCGAACACGGCACGGTGCGGCTGTTCTCGACCTCGCTGCACGGTGAGCTCGGCTCCTCGGTGGACGTCGAGATCGCCGCCGTCGGCGTCACCAGTGGTACCGACCGTCCCTGTCTGGGCTTCACGCTGCGCAACGTCTCCCCTCGTCTGGAGGCCAAGGCGCAGACGCCCCTGGACCTGCCGCGCTCCGTGGAACAGCTCACGGAACTGGTGGGTCGTGTGCCCCTCAAGGATCTCGTCCGTGAAAGTACGGACATGATCGAGAAGCTCTGCATCACGGCAGCATTGGAGCTCACCAAGGACAATCGCGCATCAGCCGCGGAGATCCTCGGTCTGAGTCGCCAGAGCCTGTACGTGAAACTGCGGCGCTACGGCCTGGGCGATCTCGACGGCGACTGATCTCTTTCCTTGACGGCCATGAGTGTAAACATTAGTTTGCACTCATGGCTCAGCACGCTCCCTCCATAGCACCTTCCGTACCGTCCCCCGGGGCGGTACTTCAGCTGCTGAAACCGGTCACCTGGTTCCCGCCCATGTGGGCGCTGGCCTGCGGCATCGTGTCCACAGGGGCCAGCCTCGAGGGCCGCTGGCATCTCCTGATCGTCGGCATCGCCCTGGCCGGCCCCCTGATCTGCGGCTGCAGTCAGGCGGTGAATGACTGGTTCGATCGCCACGTCGACGCCATCAACGAGCCTGACCGGCCCATCCCGTCCGGGCGCGTCCCGGGCAGCTGGGGGCTTGGCATTGCCATCTTCTGGACGCTGCTGTCTCTGGTCGTCGCCACCTTGCTCGGGCCCTGGGGCTTCGCGGCAGCCTGTTTCGGCATGCTGCTGGCGTGGCTCTACAGCGCGCCGCCGGTGCGCCTGAAGAAGAACGGCTGGTATGGCAATTCGGCAGTGGCGATCTGCTATGAAGGTCTGCCCTGGTTCACCGGCGCGGTCGTGGTCACCGGGATGCTGCCGGATGCGCAGATCATCGCCATCGCGCTGCTCTACAGCGCCGGCGCGCACGGCATCATGACCATGAACGACTTCAAATCCGTCGACGGCGACCGGCAGATGGGCGTGGATTCGCTGCCGGTGCTGCTCGGCGTCGACCGGGCTGCACGGGTCGCCTGCTGGGTGAAGGGTCTGCCCCAGGTCGGCGTGGTGGCCCTGCTCGCGTACTGGGGGGCCACCTGGTTTGCCCTGGCGGTAGCGCTGATGCTGGTCGCTCAGGTGCTCTTCATGCGGCGCTGGCTCGAGCAGCCGAAGGAACGGGCGCCCTGGTACAACCTCACGGGCGTGAATCTCTACGTGATGGGCATGATGGTCAGCGCGGTCGCGCTGGCCGGCCTGCAGTAGAGCCGAGGGTCGGACGCGGCGTCGGACCCCGATGGCGGAGGCGAAAGCCGTGACTCAGGACACGTATGACGCGGTAGTAGTCGGTGGAGGTCCTTCCGGCGCCACGGCAGCGGATGACCTTGCGCGCGCGGGTCACAAGGTGCTGCTCCTTGATCGTGCGGGGCGCATCAAGCCCTGCGGCGGCGCGATCCCGCCCATCCTGCTCAGCGAGTTCGATATCCCTGAATCGCTGCTGGTGGCTCGGGTCAACAAGGCGCGCATGATCTCGCCCGCGGACAACAAGGTGGGCATGCCCATCGACAACGGTTTCGTCGGCATGGTCGATCGCGAACATTTCGACGAGTGGCTGCGGGTCCGCGCCGCAGATCACGGTGCCGAGCGACGCAGCGGCAGGTTTCGGAGCCTGCTGCGTGACGACGATGGCACCGCGATCGTCGTCTACACCGATGCCGACGGCGAACAGCGGCTGCGCACCCGCAGCGTGATCGGTGCCGACGGCGCCCGCTCCGCAGTTGCCCGAGAGGCCATTCCCGGCTCCGAGAACATGCCTTACGTGGCGGCCTACCACGAGATCGTCAGCTCGCCGACGGACCCGGATGCAGATTTCGACCCGGCTCGCTGCGACGTCTATTACCGGGGTTCGCTGTCGCCAGATTTCTACGCCTGGGTGTTCCCGCACGGCGATACCACCAGTGTCGGTGTGGGCTCAGCTGAAAAAGGCTTCTCGCTGCGGCGGGCGGTGGACGATCTGCGCGAGGTGGCCGGACTCGAGGGCAGCACGACGATCCGCCGTGAAGGCGCGCCGATTCCACTGAAGCCCTTGAAGCGCTGGGACAATGGTCGGGATCTGGTGCTGGCGGGTGATGCGGCCGGGATCGTCGCCCCGGCGTCCGGTGAGGGCATCTACTACGCCATGCTCGGCGGGAGGCTGGCGGCGGAGGCTGTAGGTGAGTATTTGCTCACCGGCAACCCCAAGGCCTTGAAACTGGCCCGCAAACGATTCATGCGCAGCCACGGACGGGTGTTCTTCATTCTCGGAATCATGCAGAAGTTCTGGTACTCCAGCGACAAGCGCCGGGAGCGGTTCGTGAAGATTTGTGCCGACGAGGACGTGCAGTACCTGACCTGGCAGGCCTACATGTACAAGAAGCTCGTCCGCGCGAAGCCCATCGCCCACGTGCGCATCTTCTTCAAAGACCTTGGCCATCTGCTGGGGCTCGTGCGTGCATGACAGGTTGGCTCCGCCGCTTTTGGCGACCGGTTGCCACGGCCGCCGTGGCGGCCTTCGCAGTGGCCGGCGTCGGCGCACTCATGACCGACCTCTCGCCCTGGTACTACGCGCTCGAGCAGCCGGCATGGAAGCCGCCGGACTGGCTGTTCGGTCCGGCCTGGACGCTGATCTTCGCGCTGTGCGCCGTGGCGGGTTTCCGGGCCTGGGTCGGCATGTCGAGCCGCAGCCAGCGCGAGTGGATGCTTGCCGCGTTCGCCTGCAACGCTTTTCTCAACGTTTTCTGGAGCCTGCTGTTCTTCCGACTGCAGCGGCCGGACTGGGCGCTCCTGGAAGTGGGCGCGCTGTGGCTGTCGATACTGGTGCTGATGGCCATCCTCGGGCGCCACTCCAGGGCCAATGCGGCGTTGCTGCTGCCCTATCTGGCCTGGGTGAGTTTCGCCGCGGTTCTCAATCTGGCGGTGGTCCGGTTGAACGGCCCTTTCTGAGCGCGAGCCATGACTGAATTCATCACGAACGGACACGCGGTCGATTTCGTCCTGGCCTTCCTGGTGTTCGAAGGCATTCTTCTGACCCTGCTCTATCAGCGCCGCGGTATGGGCGTCGCGCCGCATCGCCTCTGGCCGATGCTCGCTGCAGGCGCCGGGCTGCTGCTGGCGCTGCGCGCCGGGCTCACGGACGCTGGCTGGCCCTGGGTGCTGGCGGGCCTGCTGCTGGCACTCGGCGCCCACCTCTACGATCTGCGCGGCCGCTGGCAACCCCACCTCGATTGAACAGTGCCGCCGGCGCCGCGCTCACGGCGCCGCCCTGAGGCGCTCCATGATCGCCACGAACAGGTCGGGTCGCTCCTCGTGGGCGAGATGCCCGAGATCCTGGAAGGACTCGATCCGGGCTCGCGGCTGCAGGCGCAGGATTCGCTGCGCTTCCGTCGGGGGCACCGTGCGATCGTTGCCCCCGACGGCCAGCAGCAACGGGACTTCGAGCCGGGGCAGATCCCGCTCGAGCAGGCGCAGATCCCACTGTCCCATCATCGACAGCACGCCCCGCACATGGTCCCGGTCGCGCATCAGCTTCTCGTAGAGGGCCATGCCCTCCGGTCCGATACGCGAGCCGGTGTTGCCGATCAGGCGCCGGACCGCGTCGGTCTCTGTGGCCCGCCTGGCCACCAGCGTCGCGATCAGCGGCGTCGACCCGAGGACTCGCGCCGCCAGTGAGAACAGTGGGACGGGCATCCCCGGAAGGGGCAGCAGAGCGCCATTGACGGCGACCAGATGGCGCAGCGCGAGACCGTGTTCCACGGCCATCCGCACGCCGATAGCGGCGCCGGCGGAATGGCCCATGACCCAGGACGGGGCCACCCCGAGCTGCTCGAGCAGCGCCAGCATGGAACGCGCCACGCCCGGGAGTGTGTAGCCGTCCCGGTGCCCGGGCGCAGAGCTGAAGCCATGACCAGGCAGGTCGGGAACCACCACCGTGAACGTGGATGCCAGCGGCCGTAGCAGGTCCCGCCAGCTGTGGCTGGAGGCTCCGGTACCATGCAGCAGCAGCAGTGCGGGACCGGTGCCCGCTACCTGCACGTGCCAGTCCACGCCGCCTGCAGTATGGAAGCGGCTGTGGTCCCGATGCGGCCAGTCGTCGCCGTCCTGCGCCCAACTCAGCGCCATGGCATCAGGCGCGCACCGCGGCGGGCGCCGGCATCGCGGGCAGCGGCTCGACGGGTGCTTCGACCGCGGTGGCCGTTTGCATGAAGGCCGTCACCCGCACCCGCAGCAGGAAGCAGCCTGCGAGCAGCATCCCGCCCGCCTCGATGCCGAAGAGCAGCGCATAGGCCAGCTTCGGTGCCAGCAGGCCGCTGCCGATGAGCAGCGTGTGCAGGCCCCCGCTGGCAATGGAGGCCAGGCCCATGCCGAAGGCCTGGGCTGTTCCCCAGAGTCCGAGGTAAAGGCCGGTTGCGCCCTCCACGGTCATCTCCATCATCAGCGCCAGCGCACCCACGTTGAAGATTCCGGTGAACACGCCGAGCACGAACAGCGCAGGCGTCAACAATCTGCCCTGTTCGAACAGGGTCACTCCGGCGAGCAGCAGGAAACCCAAGGCGATGCCTCCGCAACCCAGCAGGGCAAGGGTTCTGCGGGACGGCTTGAGCAGCACGCTGGCTGCGCCGGTGACGAGCATGCCGAGCAGTACACCGGAGCCCCAGATGGGCTGGAAACGGGTGGTCTCGACGATGCTGAGCGCAAAGACCTCCGCGCCGAACACCTCGATGATGTTTTCCTGCAGGAAGATCGCGAATATGGCGATGCCGACGAAGGCGAAGAACGCGCGGGCATGACCGTTGCGCTGCAGCAGGCGGACGGCCGACGCCAGCGGATTGCCCGGCGGCGCCAGTGCGCGGGCCCGATCCCGCGCCGCGACAAGTTCGGCGGCATCGAGGCGCCGTTCCACGCCGAGGACGCCAAGCAGGGTGAAACCGACGACGATGAACGGCGACAGGTTGTAGAGCCGCTGCATGCCTTCGGGCGTGAATTCCGAACGCATGATGTTCATGACAATGGCCGCGGCGATGGTGGAGAGGATCATCACCACCCAGACCACAGCCACCACGCCGCCGCGGGTCTCTTTGTCGGTGACTTCCGCGATCAGAGAGTGGTGCGTGTCCGCAATGACCGCCATGGCCAGCCCGAACAGCGTGAACAGCAGCACCGCGGCCAGCACACCGGTGAACGACCCGGCGCCCATGGCGAGGGTCACGCTGGGCAATGCCAGGAACAGGAGGCTCGCGACGAGGCTACCGGCGATGAGGTAGGGCGTGCGGCGATAGCCCGCGATGGGCCGGCAGTCCGCGATGCGACCGATCACCACCTGGAACGGCGCGACGAAGTAGTGGATGGATAACAGGCTGGTGACGAGGACCGCGGCGATGCCAAGTTCGAAGATGGCGACCCGGTTGAAGTCGATGGTGAGGACCGCGAACATCCAGCCGACACCCACTTTCGGCAGCGCCAGCCGCAACGTCAGCAGCAGTGCCCTGACGGCTCGTCCCATGCAGGGCACCCCCAATTGAAGCTGTCAGTCGACCGATCCAAAGGGAAGTGTATTACAAACCTGACGCTGGCAGGTCCGCCATCGGCACCCCTCTGCGGAGCCACTGGCCAACAGTCGTGGTGGGCGCGAAGAGAAGCACTGCGTCAGTCCGACTCGGCTTCGTCCCGACCGCGCTGCCGGGCTTCCGCTTCGAGCCGTGCCTCCTCGATCTCGTCGAGTACCGCGTCGACGTCGGCCTCGGTGTCGTCGAATACGAATGAACCGGTGAGTTGGCTGTCGGGGGTGAGGGTGCCCGCCTCATAGCGCGCCCAGATTTCATGGGCGTATTGGGTCTCGAGCAGTTCCGGTGCGTAGCGGCCGAAGGATGCGCGCATGTTGTTGACGTCCCGGGCGAGCATACGAAACGCATTGTTGTTGCCGGCTGCGTTCACCGCCTGGGGCAGATCGATGATCACGGGGCCGCTGGAGTCGATCAGGACGTTGTACTCGGACAGGTCGCCATGGATGAGTCCGGCGCAGAGCATGCGCACGATCTGGGTGATCATGAAGCCGTGCCAGAGACGCGCCTGCTCGGGCGTCATGGTGACTTCGTGGAGTTGCGGAGCGGTGACGCCGTCGGCATCGGTCACCAGCTCCATGAGCAGGACCCCGTCATAGACCCCGAAGGGATGAGGAACCCGTACGTCGGCGCGGTGGAGATTGTAGAGGGCGTCCACCTCCGCGTTCTTCCACTCGGCCTCCTGCACCCGGCGGCCGTGGCGGCCACGCTTGCCCATGGCCCGCGCATCGCGGCTGCCGCGGGACTTGCGGCCCTCCTGATATTCCGCGAGCTTGTGGAAGCCGCGGTGCTCGGCCTCCTTGTAGACCTTGGCGCACAGCGTCTTCTCGCCCTGGGCAACGATGTACACGGAGGCCTCCTTGCCGCTCTTCAGCGCGCACACCACCGTGTCGATGACGCCCTGCTCGATGAGCGGTTGCAGGCCCCTCGGGACTTTCATTGCACCTCTGCGTGAAGCCGGGAGAGCGCGCCGGCGGGTGCCGGCGCGGTTGCTGGATCAGATGTCGCGCTGATTCTTGGCCTTCTCGGCCTTGGCTGCACGCTTCTCCTTCAGGTTCATCGCGGGCTTCTTTTTCGCTTCCTTCTTTTTGCTGTCCATGCCCTTGCTCATGAGGGTGTGTCCTGCTCGTCAGTTGCGGGCGCCTGCGCGTCGCCCGGGGCGTCGTGCTCGTTGTCGGGCGCGTCGGCACTGCCGTTGCGCTCGAGCTTCTTCTGGCGCTTCTCTTCCTTTTTCTTGTTCTTCTTGAGCTCGCGCTGTCGTTTCTCGAATCCGTAGTTTTGTCTGGCCATGAGGACTCCTGGAGATGCGTACCCCAGTGTAGCTGGATTCCGGCCGGAACGTTCGCGCTGGATCCGGTCTCGACGGTTCTGCGACACGCCGCTTCACGGAGTCGATGCGTCCTTGGGAACGATATCCACTACCAGGGCCCGAGCGGTGGTCTCGCCATTGTTGTGCCACCAGTGCAGGAGCCCGCTGTACTCGAAGGAGGCATCGCCGGCCTGCCGCAGTACGGGTTCGTCCTCGTCGCTGCGGTGTTCGAGCAGCTCGCCTTCGAGAATGTAGGCGACACCTGGGCGGCCGGTGTGCGCGTGCACGCCGACGACGCCTCCCGGTGCGATCACCAATTCCCGCGCGCGCAGCACATGACCGTCCGGCGCTGCGTCGAACTCGCCGGCCAGCGGTATGGCGCCGAGGGCACGGATGGCCTCCACACCGGTGGTATCCCTCGGTCCCTCGGCCTGAAGCCCCTGGGCCCGCTCCCGTTCCGCTGCTGGAACGACATCCAGGTCCGGATGCGCGTGACAGGCCAACGTCACGCTCATCAGCACGGTCAAACCGATGCGATTCATCATGCTGCTACTCCTGTTGATCCCGGCCCCGTTCTGGTTGCAGCACGCTGCCGTCTTCCGGGCAGCTGACCTTCCTGAAGTCATCCCCTGTCCAGGGACGACCGGCCTGCTCCCGTGCACGATATCCTAACCTCAGGGTTGTTTCCGTCATCAATTCTGCGGCTGGTTTCCGGGCCCTGATTGGCGGTACCGTGGTGCTTTCGGCGAACCTGCGTCGGGTGCTGCATGATGGTCATCGACAGCGACACCTATCCGGGCGTGCTGCTCGTGCGCCTCTCAGGATCGGCTTCCTGGGAATCGGTGCGGGGATGGCTGGCGGAACTGGAGAACGTGCCGGCCTACAGCGAGGCGAAGGATGCCATCTTCGACCTCTCGGAGGTGGAGCTTTCACACCTCACCCAGACAGAAGTGCGCCGCATCGTCGAGGGGCTGCGCGGCCGCGAAGGTCGAGGCCCGGCGCGCGTGGTCTACGTGGTTGCGGGCGAACTGGGATTCGGCATTCTGAGGATGTTCGCTTCGCTGGCGGACATGCAGATACAGCGTTCCCGGAGCGTTTGCCGGTCCATGGCGGATGCCCTGGATTGGCTGCAGGCGTCGCAGGAGGCGTGACCCGACGATTGCGTCACGCGCAATCCGGTCGTCCATGCTGGAAGCTGATCGGTGCGGGGGCAGCCGCGTGATTCAGTCCGAAATCGTCATCGCGACGCCTGGTCGGGGTATTCACGACATCACCAGCGCGATTGCGGAGGTCGCCGCCGGTGCCGGTGTCGGGATCGGTCTGTGTCATGTCTTCATTCGGCACACCAGCGCGTCGTTGATGATCACCGAGAATGCCGACCCGGACGTGCGCCGCGATCTCGAGACCTTTCTTGGTGATCTGGTCCCGGATGGCGACCCACGCTTCGTGCACCGTTCCGAGGGTCCTGACGACATGCCCGCCCACGTGCGCAGCGTGCTGACGCAGACCCAGCTCACGATCCCGATCACAGCTGGTCAGCTCGCGCTCGGAACCTGGCAGGGCGTTTACCTCTGGGAACATCGCACGCGAGCCCACAAGCGGCGGGTGGTGGTGACGGTCGAAGGGCGCTGACAGCGGCCGGGTCAGTGCGCGTCCGGATCCCACATGTCGGTCCAGGGCCCGAGGTACTGGCCGCCGTCCGCGATCAGGGCCGCACCATTGATGTAGGCGGCGGCCGGTGAGCACAGAAAGACGGTGGTCGCCGCGACCTCCTCCGCAGTCCCGAGGCGATGGGATGGAATGTCCTTGATCTGCAGCGCCTCGTAGTCGGCTATTTCGGCCTTGGCGTATTCTTCTTCGCGCAGTCCTGCGGTCGCCACGCTGCCCGGAGCAAGTGCATTCACCCGCACCCCGTGGCGCGCGTAGTAGTAGGCCAGCGACCGGGTCATGCTGACGACGCCGGCTCGGGCTGCACCGGAGTGCACGAAGGGTGGCGCACCGCGCTCGAACGAGTAGACGTGGACGATGTTGACGATGGCCCCGGCGCGTCGTGCCAGCATCTGCGCGCCGACCCGGCTGCAGAGGTTCCAGGTGCCGTTCAAATTCAGATCCACCACGGCGCGCCAACCCGAGTCGCTGATGTCCCAGGGTCGGGCCGGAAACTGACCGCCGGCGTTGTTCACCAGCACGTCGATACTCCCGAAGCGCTCGCTGCTGCGGGCGACCAGGTCATCCACCTGCGTCGGCTCACGAATGGACATGGCGACGTCCAGGCAGTCGACACCGAGGGCGCGGATCGCTTCTGCCGTGGGCGCGAGGTTCTCCGCCTTGCGGCTCGCGATCACCAGGTTCGCGCCAAGGCGTGCGAACGCCAACGCGATGGCGCGCCCGATGCCGCGGCCGCCGCCGGTGACGAGCACCGTCCGGCCGCGGAACAGATCCGGCGCGAATGTCGCCAAAGGGTCGTGTGCAGCTGTAGTCATGGCCTCCTCCTTCGCGCATGGTACCGCCGCCGCGGGGCCTGGCACCAAACTGTTAGTCTTGGCGTCGCGTCTGCAAGGAGCTGTCCATGTCCCGACCCATTGTGCTCGCCGTCTGCCTCGGCAACATCTGTCGCTCCCCCACCGCGGAGGCCGCGCTCAAGGAAGCGGCTCGGCAGCTCGGAGTCGAGCTCGACGTCCGTTCGGCCGGGACCGGTGACTGGCACGTGGGTCACCCTCCGGATCCGCGCATGCGCGAGGCGGCCGCGGCGGAGGGCCTGCCTTTGTCGGGAACGGCCGAGCAGGTCGATGCCGCGTCCCTCGAGGCGTGCCATCTGGTCCTGGCCATGGATCGATCGAACCTTGCGGATCTGCAACGCCTCGCTCGCAGTGCACAGGTGGGCGCGGACATCCGATTGTTCCGTGAATTCGATCCCGAGGCTGACGGCGACGCGGACGTTCCGGATCCTTACTACGGTGGTCCCGATGGATTCGTCGAGGTCGTACGCATGGTCCGGCGCACTTCCAGGCGGGTGGTGGAGCTGATTGCCGCCGGTGAACTTGCTCGCCGGCGCTGATCCCGACACGTTTCCTTTCGCGCTACGGAGGAACTGAGCGCCATGGCGCTGAGCGACCTGCCTGAACTTCCCAACGGTCTAACCGAGGCGCGTTCGGAGCGCCCGATGGCCGGCGGCGACGTGGCGGCGGTCTGGGATGTCACGCTCGTGGATGGCCGCCGGGTCGTGGTGAAGTCGGGCGGCGGTGATCCTGAACTGGAAGTGGAGGGTCTCGAGGCGCTGGCGGCGGCCGGTGGGCCGACACCCGCCGTGCTGGCGCGATCAGACCGTACGCTCGTCCTCGAGTACGTGGATGGACCGGCGGATTGGGAGGAGCTCGGCCGGGCGCTCGCCAGCGTGCATCGCGCCTCTTCTGCGCATTTCGGCTGGCATCGCGACAACCTGATCGGTTCCCTTCATCAGGCCAACCCTGCGACGATGGACTGGCCGGTGTTCTATCTCGAGCATCGTCTTCGGCCCTGGCTGGACTGCCTGCCGGCCGGATTGCGCGGACGCCTGGAGCGAGCCATGGCGACAATGCTCCCGAAGCTGCTCGATCACGACGTCGTGCCGAGTCTCGTTCACGGTGATCTATGGAGTGGCAACATCGTCGCCGGCCGCTGGCTGATCGATCCGGCGGTGCACTATGCGGATCGCGAACTCGATTTCGCGATGCTGGATCTGTTCGGTTCGATTCCTGCGTCGCTGCAAGCGGGCTACGATGCGATCTGGCCGCTGGATCCGGGCTGGCAGGAACGTCGTCCCGCGCTGCAAATCTACCACCTGCTGGTGCACGTGCGACTTTTCGGCAGCAGCTACCACGGCGCCGTGGCCGCGCGCCTGGACGCGCTCGGCGTCTGAACGCCCGTTGCTGATACACTGTGACCGCGGGCA
>SKUB01000076.1 GCA_007122315.1 Pseudomonadales bacterium
GATCAGCCCTTGAACTCGGCGACCAGTCCCGAGATGGACTGTTTGGCGTCGCCGAACAGCATGCGCGTGTTCTCACCGAAGAACAGCGGATTGTCCACGCCGGAGAAGCCGGACGCCATGGACCGCTTGAGTACGAACACCGTTCTCGCCTGATCGACGTTGATGATGGGCATACCGTAGATGGGGCTGTTCTCGTCCTCGCGGGCGGCCGGATTCACTACGTCGTTGGCGCCAATGACGATGGCGACGTCGGTCATGGGCAGCCGTGGGTTGATGTCGTCCATCTCCACCAGCTGATCGTAGGGCACGTTGGCCTCTGCGAGCAGCACGTTCATGTGCCCCGGCATCCGCCCTGCAACCGGGTGGATGGCATAGGACACCTCGGCGCCGTTCTTCTCCAGCAGCTCACCGAGTTCGCGGACCACGTGCTGGGCCTGGGCCACGGCCATGCCGTAGCCCGGCACGAATACGACTGAGCTTGCCGCTTCGAGAATGAGGTAGGCGTCGTCCACCACGATGGGTTTGACCTCGCCTTCCACGGCCGAGGCGGTCTTCACCGCGCCGAAGCCGGAGAACAGCACGTTGGCCAGCGAACGGTTCATCGCCTTGCACATGATGTTGGTGAGGATGAGACCGGCGGCGCCCACCAGGGAGCCTGCGACGATCAGGATATTGTTGCCGATGGCAAAGCCTGCAGCACAGGCCGCGAGACCCGAGTAGCTGTTCAGCAGTGAAATCACCACGGGCATGTCGGCCCCGCCGATGGGGATCACCGCCATCACACCGAGCACCAGCGCCAGGCCCAGCAGAATCCAGAACCAGGTGGAGCCGATCTGAGGATCCATCACGAACATGACGGTGGAGCCGATGATGCCCAGCAGAATCAGGCTGTTCACGATGCGCTGGCCGGAAAAGACGATGGCGCTGCTGGTCATGACTTCCGCCAGCTTACCGTAGGCGATGAGACTGCCCGATGCCGTCACCCCACCGATGAGGATGGACAACGCGATGGTAACCAGCACGAACGCCGAGGGGTCACCCATGCCGGGCAGGAATTGATCGTAGAGCGCAGCCCAACCCACCAGCAGTGAAGCCGCACCACCCGAGCCATTGAACAGCGCCACCATTTCCGGCATCGAGGTCATCGCCACAAGTCGGGCCGCGAGCGCCCCGATCACCGCGCCGATGACGGCGAAGATGATGATGTACTCGAAGCTCAGGATCTGCTGCGAAAACAGGGTCACCACGATGGCAATGAGCATGCCAAGCGAGGACAGCACGTTGCCACGACGCGCCGTGGCAGGGGACCCGAGCATCTTCAGACCGAAGATGAACAGGATCGCCGCAATGATGTAGGCGAAGTTGATGACTACCGGAGAAAGACTCATGCCGCGCCTCCGCCATCTTTCTTGCGGAACATGGCGAGCATCCGGTCAGTCACCAGGTAACCACCGACCACATTGATGGAGGCGAACATCACAGCCGCCCCGCCCAACCAGGTGGCCATGGCGTCGTGCTGCGCGCCCGCAGACAAGAGTGCGCCGACGATGGTGATGCCGGAGATGGCATTGGCACCGGACATCAGCGGGGTATGCAGGGTTGCCGGTACCTTGGAGATGAGCTCGAAGCCAAGGAATATCGCCAGCATGAGAATGAACGACAGGAATACAGCTTCCATGATCTTCCGACTCCCAGCTCAGAGCTTCTTGATGGTTTCGTTGACGATCTCGCCACCACGGGTGATCAGGCAGCTGCGAATTATGTCGTCTTCGGGATCCAGATCGAGCTCGGACTTTTCCTTGTCCCAGAATTCGTCGATCAGGTTGTAGAGATTCGAGGAGAACATTTCGCTGGCGTTGGTGGCGGCCTCGCTCGGCAGGTTGCCGAGGCCGATGATCTTCACCCCGTTCACATCCGCCACCTCGTTGAGAACCGAACCTTCCACGTTGCCGCCGGTCTCCACCGCCATGTCGACGATGACCGAACCCGGTCGCATGACGGCAACCATGTCCGCGTTGACGATCTTCGGCGCAGGACGGCCGAACACCTGCGCCGTGGTGATCACCACGTCGGAACGGGCGATGGCGTCCTTCATCCCCTGCCGCTGCAGCTCGAGCTGCTCGGGCGTCAATTCGCGTGCGTAGCCTTGCTCCGTCTGACCGGTCTCACCGAGGTCGATCTCCAGAAACTTGCCGCCCAGTGACTGCACCTGCTCCGCCACCACCGGACGCGTGTCGAACGCCTCGACCCGGGCACCAAGGCGCTTGGCGGTGGCAATGGCCTGCAGGCCTGCAACGCCGGCACCGATCACGAACACCCGTGCAGGTGAGATCGTGCCTGCGGGAGTCATCATCATGGGGAAGATCTTGCGCAGTTCGCGGGCAGCGAGGACGACGGTCACGTAACCGGCCAGATTGGCCTGCGAGCTCAACACGTCCATCTTCTGAGCCCGCGTGGAACGCGGCACCATTTCCATACTCACGGCAGACACCCCGGCCTTCGCCAGCGCCTCGATCAACGTTTTCTCGTTGAAGGGATCGAGCAGGCTGGCGTGGACACAGCCGCGCTTGAGGAGATCGACCTCCTCAGCCGGCGGTTTGCGGATGCGCAGCACCATATCCGCGCTGCCGAGGAGCGCATTGCGATCCGCTTCGATGCGCGCACCTGCAGCCTCGTAGTCGGCGTCGCTGAAACCGGATTCCAGACCACAGCCCACTTCAACTGCGACCTCGATGCCGAGGCCGACGAGCTTTTTCACGCTCACTGGAACGAGCGCGGTGCGCCGCTCACCGGGAAAGGTCTCCTTGGGTACACCGATCAACATCGCGGATTCATCCTCACCACATGGCATGGCAATGGATGCCAGGCCGCTTTTCCAGAACGCGACGAGCGCCGGAACGACGCCCGCGGAGCGCGCACCACGGCCCCGCTGACTGCCCGAATTCAACGCCCATACAGGTAACCGGTCGCGACATCCCCGCGCGAAGGCGCCCGAGATTACGTATTCACCCTGAGGAATACAATCCCCGGTCAGCTGGGCGGGACGGCCCGGCAAAGTCCCCGACACCCACACAGTTGCATTCCCGCAAGTCGCCTTCGACAATCCTGGCTCTCACGCGCAGGGGGTGGGGACCATGAGTCTGAAGCGGCCGCTCAGTACGCGCGCCTTCGTCGTCGGCGTGCTGATCGCGTTCGCCATGGGCATCGTCGGCAGTCTGGCAGTGCGTCCTCCAGGCGCCCCGGCAGTGGTCATGGCGGGCGCCGAGGACGATCGCCCGCTGGCAGCGATCCGCTGGCGGGTGCCTCTGGCATTCGGCAGCAATCTCCCTGCTCTCGGGGACAACATTCTCTACGTCGCTGACGCGGTGGCCGGCGCCAGCGCCGGACGGATCCGGCTGCAACCCTTCGAACCCGGGGAGCTGATCTCCGCGTTCGCCATCACGGAGGCCGTAGGCGAAGGCCGCCTGCCGGCGGGCTACACCTGGCTGGGCTACGACCAGGGCCGCATTCCGGCCTCCGCCCTGCTCGGCGCGGTGCCATTCGGCATGGAGCCCTGGGAATTCATGGCCTGGTGGTACGACGGCGGCGGCCGGGCGCTGGCGGAGGAGATGTACCATCAGCGCGGGGTGCACCCCCTGCTGTGCGGCATGATCGGACCCGAAGCCGCCGGCTGGTTCCGCCATCCCATCGAGGATCTCAGCGACGTGCGCGGGCTGAAAATCCGCTTCGCCGGACTCGGCGGACGCGTCCTGCAGCAGCTCGGCGCATCGGTCACCATGATCCCCGGCAGCGAGCTGTTCCAGGCCCTCGAGCGGGGTGCCATCGATGCGCTCGAGTTTTCCCTGCCCAGCGTGGACGAACGGCTCGGCTTTTACCGCGTTGCGCGCTTCAACTACTACCCCGGCTGGCACCAGACCTTCACGTCGTTTCACCTGGTGGTGAACCTGCAGCGCTGGAACGCCCTGCCGGAAACGGATCGCATGCTGCTCGATACCGCCTGCACTGCGGGTGTCGCCAGGAATCTCGCCAACGGGGAAGCGATACAGGGGCCGGTCATCGAGAGTTTCCAACGCCGTGGCGTGAAGGCGGAACAGCTCCCGGAGCCGTTGCTGCGACAGTTGCGCGACGTCGCCGAGCAGGTGCTCGACGATGAAGCCGCCGCGAACGAGGAGTTCGCGCGCATCCTCGCGTCGCAGCGGGCGTTCCGTGACAGCTACGAAGTCTGGAAGCGGCTCGCCTACCTGCCCAGGGACTTCTGAGCGGCCATGGCGGATCCCATCAAGGGCGGCGACGCGACCGCGGCCGTGCCGAGCGAAATTCCGCAGCGCAGCCAAGTCCGACTGCCCGCAACGCGGCTGTCCCGCTGCCTCGATGCCTGGCTGATTCGCATCGGCCGGGCCGCGTCCTGGCTCTGGCTGGCGCTGGTGATCGTCATCCTCGGCAACGTGGTGCTGCGCTACAGCTTCGGCGAGGGCCGCATCGAACTCGAGGAACTGCAGTGGCACCTCTACGCGGTCGGATTTCTGGTGGCGCTGTCCATGGCTGTGGCCACCGACGATCACATTCGGGTCGACATCCTCCATGAGCGCATGAGTCTGCGGCAGCGGGCATGGGTGGAGGTCTACGGCACGTTGCTGCTGCTCATGCCGTTTCTGCTGCTGGTGCTGATCTACGCCATCCCGTTCGCGGCCTACTCCTTGCGCAGCGGCGAAGTGTCACAAGCCCCGGGCGGCCTGCCCATGCGCTGGCTGATCAAGGCCGCCCTGCCGCTGGGTTTTCTGCTGCTCACCCTTGCCGCCGTCGCGCGCCTGTCCCGCGCCACGGCGCTGCTGTTCGGGTTTCCGGCTGCGCTGCCGGCAACGGCAACCGACGCTGATCAGGTGGAGGTCCGGTCCTGATGGCGCCCAACGAATGGCTCGCGGTGGCCATGTTCGCGGCGTTCATCACCCTGATCTTCACCGGCTTCCCCGTCGCCTGGGTACTCGGTGGCCTCGCGGTGCTGTTCACCGCCTTCGCCATCATCCTCGAAGTGGATTTCGCCCTCACCATGGATGTGGACTGGGCCTACACCTCCCTGACCGTGGACCGCATCTGGGACTTGATGACCAACTGGGTGCTCGTGGCACTGCCCATGTTCATCTATATGGGTCTGATGCTGGACCGCTCCGGCATGGCGGACGCGCTGATGCGCAATCTGGTGCGCCTGCTGGGCGGCGTTCGTGGCGGGCTGGCGCTCACAGTGACGCTGATCGGCCTGCTGCTCGCTGCATCCACCGGCATCATCGGCGCATCCGTGGTCCTGCTGGCCCTGCTCGGGCTGCCGGTGATGCTCCGCGCCGGTTACAACCCGGCGTTCGCTTCCGGAACCGTCTGCGCCGTCGGCACCCTCGGCATTCTGCTGCCGCCGAGCATCATGCTGGTGCTGATGGCGGACCGGCTGGCCATTTCCGTCGGTGACCTCTTTCTCGGCGCCCTGTTTCCGGGCCTGCTGCTCGGCGGCCTCTATATCGCGTTCATCCTGCTATTCGCGTTCTTCAAGCCCTCCGCAGCGCCGGCGCCGGCAGATCCGGAACCCATTTCGCTGGGGCTGATCGGCGCGGTGGCCCTGGCCGTGGTGCCTCCGGCCGGACTCATCCTGGCGGTACTCGGCAGCATCTTCTTCGGCCTGGCGACGCCGACGGAAGCCGCCGGCGTGGGCGCAGCGGGTGCCACCCTGCTGGCGCTGCTCAACCGCCGCCTGTCCGGCCGCGTGCTAGGCGAGGTGCTGGAGCAGACGTCCCGGACCACGGCGTTCATCTTCGCCATTTTCCTGGGCGCGACCGCGTTCTCGCTGGTGCTGCGCGGACTCGGCGGCGACGAGCTGATGGCACGTGCGCTGCTGGGGCTGCCGTTCGAGCCCGTGGGCATCGTGCTGTGCATTCTGCTGCTCACCTTCATCCTCGGCTTCTTTCTCGACTGGATCGAGATCACCCTCATCGTGCTGCCGCTGGTGGCACCGGTGGTGGTCGCCCTCGGTTTCGATCTGGTGTGGTTCACCGTGCTGTTCGCCGTGTGCCTGCAGACGTCGTTTTTGACCCCACCGGTGGGCTTCGCGATCTTCTACCTCAAGGGGGTGGCGCCAGCAGGTATCGACGTCGCCACGATCTACCGCGGCGTGATTCCGTTCATCGGGCTGCAAATACTCGGTGGCGCGCTGATCTTCTACTGGCCTGAAATCGTCACCTGGCTACCGGCCCGGGCCTACGCGCCACCCGCCTGATCCGGTCGATTCATCAGCACACGCCTTCGGCCCGCAACCGGGCACGCTCTGCCGCATCGAGACCCAGCGCTTCGAGCAGCGCATCCGTATCGGCACCGTGCGCCGGTGCCTGCAGGCGCGGCTCTGCCGGCTCGTCAGCGAACTTCAGCGGTACGCCGAGGTGCTCGTGGCCGCGATCGTCCATGAGCACCATCCCCCGGGCCGCCACCTGGGGATGATCGAGACCGCTGCGAAGGTCGTTGACGCCGGCAAAGCAGACGTCGAGATCAGCCATGTAGGCCTCCCACTCTGCCCGGCTCCGGGTTGCGAACGTGGCCTCGAGAAAGTCCATCACCGGCTTCTGACCGGCGCCGGGCTGGGCGCACAGCGGAATCAGATCCTCACGTCCCAGCGCCGTAAGCAGATTGCGCACGAACTTCATCTCGACGCCGCCGAGGACGACATGCTCGCCGTCCGCACACGTATAGATGCGGTAGAACGCATTGCCGCCCCAGATGCGCTCCTCGGACGGCACCGGCGCGCGCCGTTCCCCGAAGGCAGCGCCCATGCTGTTCGGCATGCAGGCAAGGATGGAGTCCATCATGGCGAGATCGAGATAGTCGCCCCGGCCGGTCTGCTCCCGCCGGTACAGCGCCATGGCGACGCCGGCCAGGGTCAGCGTGGCCGCCAGCATGTCGCCGGCGGGCATGGCCGGCAGGCAGGGTCGGCCGTCGGCATCCACGTTCACCGACAGCAGGCCGCAGGTCGCCTCCACCGCCAGATCGTGGGCGGGACGATCCACCATCGGTCCCGTCTGGCCGAATGCGGAAATGGATGCGTAGATGATGCGTGGATTACGCGCGGCCACCGCCGCGAAATCGACCCCGAGCCGCTTCACGACGCCCGGCCGGAATGCCTCGATGACCACGTCCGCGGTGTCGACGAGGCGCATGAACAGGTCCCGCCCCGCATCCGACTTCAGGTTCAGCGTCAGGCTCTTCTTGCCCCGGTGCGTGCAGTCGAAGTAGACCGACGTGTCATCCGGCGGCGAGCCGCGCCGCTGGCCGATGTGCCGATTCGGTTCGCCCTCGCCCAGGGTCTCGATCTTGATCACCTCCGCACCGTGGTCCGCCATCATCAGGCTCGCCGTCGGTCCGGGCAGAAACAGCGACAGGTCCAGGACCCGAATTCCATCCAGCTTCACACGTCCTCCTCATGACTTCGACTCGTGGTTCAGATGCACCACTCGATACCTGTTGGCGCACCGGGTGCCCGCGGTAATCAGTTTGCAGCCTCTGCGAGCCGTGCCAGCGCTGCCCGATGCAACACCGCATCACCCGCGGCCAGGACCTGACCGCCGTCGCGGCAGTCGCCGCCACGCCAGTTGCTGATGACGCCGCCGGCGGCAGCGATGATGGGGATCAGGGCTTGCACATCCCAGGGCTTCAGTCCGGATTCGACGACGAGATCGAGCTGCCCCATGGCGAGCATGCAGTAGGCGTAGCAGTCGGCGCCGTAGCGGGTGAGTCGGACCTGCTGCCGCAGCGACTCGAAGGCGGCCGCTTCCGCACCCTCGAACAGGTAGGGATCCGTCGTGGCCAGCACGGCAGCCCCGAGCGTCCCGCAATCGCGGGTGCGCATCGGCGCCACCTCGGCACCACGATAGAAGTGTGCACCGAGGGCTGCACCGGACCATGTCTCTCCCGTGTAGGGCTGGTGGACGAGTCCGAGCACCGGCTCATGGCGGTGACGAAGCGCCAGCAGCGCGCCCCAATGGACGAATCCGGACATGAAGCCGCGGGTTCCGTCGATGGGATCGATCATCCAGGCGAAATCCGAGGCACCAGGTTCGTCCTCGGCTTCCTCGCCGAACAGACCGTGATCGGGATAACGGGCCCGGATTCCCTCCCTGATGCGGGCTTCCACCGCGCGATCGGCCGCGGTCACCGGGTCCAGCGCCGCGCCCGCAGGCGATTTGTCGGTGACCTCGGGCTGACGGCGAAAGTGGTCCAGCGCGAGCTGGCCGGCGTCCTCGATCAAGGCACGCGCGAAACGTTCGAGTTCACCGAGCGCTGCGGGATCGAGCGACATGTCCCCTTCACTCCCTCACTCATGCGGGCGCGGATTATGGCAGGAAGGCCTGATGACGCCCAACGGCCCGGACGCGGCGGCGCAAGACCACTGCTGTACCGTGAACCTCTACCGGGAAAACACCACGACGGAACGCGTGGTCGCGGTCCGCCCTTACCCGATCGTGTCCGAGGGCATGCACGGGACGGTGCGGGCCGCGTAGGATCGCACCTTGCACATCTGACGCCGCCACGAGGACACCCATGCCCACGACCCATCCCGAACCCCAGCCGGGCATGGCCGGGCTCGTTGATCGCTATCTCGGACCCGGAGCGACGCCACTCGATCGCGTGCGCGTCATGCTCGCCGGCGGCGGCGGCGCCCTGCTCGGCCTGCTGACCGTACCCGCGCCTCTCGCGGAGCGATTCCTGCTCGGCCTGCTCGCCGCGGAACTGTGCGCAGGCCTCATGGCTGCGCTCAATCATGCGGGCAAGGCATGGATCCACAGGCCGCATCAGCGCATGAGTCGACTGGCGCTGCACGTCGGCTATCAGTGCCTGATTCTGGGCGCGTTCATCTGGATCTACCGTGGGCAGGACGTGGAA
The DNA here is from genome assembly GCA_007122315.1 of Pseudomonadales bacterium. Lineage (GTDB taxonomy): Bacteria > Pseudomonadota > Gammaproteobacteria > Pseudomonadales > Azotimanducaceae > SLTB01. Next base: position 8,914 of record SKUB01000076.1, read on the forward strand.
CTGCTCCGGGACGCGGCGGGGCTGCTCATCGCCGGCAGCGTCAGCATCATGGTGACGCCGGGACCGGCGCAGCGGGCCGTGGGCCTCGTCGCACTGCTCGCAGTGATGCTGGCCATCCAGCAATGGCACGGGCTGCCGACCACGGCGGCCTGGTTCCTGCCGCTGTTCTTCGCGCGTACGTTCCTCGCGCACCTGCCCGCTCCGCGTCCGACCACTTCAGGGCCTGAAGATCCATAGGGCAGGAACCGTCCGTCACGCGCCCGGGGCTTGCGTCGGCAGGTTGCCCGCCTTGCGCTAGACTGCCGAGGAGAGGATCAAATGATCCCGCACGCCGCCCTGGAGAGGGCCCCATCACCGTGACAGAGACCATCGCCTGGATCCTGGTGCTGATCCTGCTGCTCCTGCTCGGTGCGGTGTTCCTGTTGCCACGCCTTCGCCGCCGCCGCAGCAGCACATCGGAGCAGATCGCAGGCCGCGCGCCGGACGCTGAAGCGATTCTCGCTGCAGCGCCGGTGAGCTTCATGGTCGCCGATGCCCAGGATCCGGAGCTGCCGGTGGTGTTCGTCACCGACCGCTTCGTGGAGCTCACCGGCTATCCCGTGTCGCAGGTGCTCGGTCGTAATGCCCGTTTTCTGCAGCGGGAGGATCGTGACCAGGCGGTCCGTCATGACATTCGCGAGGCCATCGCCCAGGGACGCAGCCACCATTCCCGCCTGCGCAACTACCGGGAGGACGGCAGTCGCTACTGGACTTCTCTCCACCTTGCGCCCCTGCGCGACGCAGCCGGCCGCGTCACCCATTACGTCGGCGTCCAGATGGATGTCACCGAGCAGGTGGAGACCGAACAGCGGCTGCGCGACCGGCAGCACCAGCAGTACGCATTGGCGGCCATCGCCCAGCGCTCAGTGGAGATGCTCGACCTCGACATCCTGTTCGAGGAGACCTTGACCATGCTGCAGCGGGTACTGAACCTGAACCTGGCCGGGATCATCGAACACGGGCCCGCAGACGACACGTTTCTTCTGCGCGCCGGCATCGGCTGGCAGCCAGGCATCGTCGGACGCAGCACCGCGCGCCCCTCCCGTGAGTCGCCAGAGGTGCTCGCCTTCGCCAGCAGGCAGACCATCCTCGTCCACGACATCGAGCAGGATGAGCGGTTCGGACCGCAACCGGTATACGCGCGTCACGGAGTGCGATCGAGTCTGACCAGCGTGATCTGGGTGGATGGCGAGCCGTGGGGCCTGCTCGGCGCCGCCGCCGCAGAACCGAACCGCTTCGGGCAATCCCAGATCGAGTTCATCCAGGCCAGCGCAGCCCTGCTCGGCCACGCCATCGCCCATCAGCGGCAGGCCCAGCGCATGGAAGCCGACCGCAGTCTGCTCGACGCCATCGTCAGCAGCAGTGCCGACGCCATCGTGACGCTGGACCCGGCAGGTGCCATCACCAGCGCGAACCCGGCCGTGTTCGACATGCTCGGGCATGCCCCGAACGCGCTCACCGGCAAGAGCATCGACGTGCTGCTGCCGTCGGAGCCCGGCAGTTCCACTGGCTTCGATTTCCGCGACCCTCGGCTGGTGGGATCGAGCCGTGAACTCGACGCTCGCCACCGCGACGGGCATCCCGTCCCGGTGGAGCTGACTCTCGCCCGCACCCAGGTGGAAGAGCAGCATCTGTACGTCGTGACCCTGCGCGACCTGACCCAGCGTCACGCTCTGCAGCAGCAGCTGTTCCACGCCCAGAAGATGGAGGCCATCGGTCAGCTCACCGGCGGCGTGGCGCACGACTTCAACAACCTGCTGACCGTGATTCTCGGCAATCTCAGCACCCTGCTCGAGCAATCTACGGACGAGGAGGCGCGGCAGCTCATCGAGGAGACCGTGAACGCTGCCGACCGCGGATCGACTCTTACTCACCGATTGCTGGCCTTCTCCCGCCAGCAGCCCCTGGCACCGCGGCCGCTGGACGCGAACCAGCTGGTCAGCGGCCTGGAGCGCCTGCTCACGCGAACCTTCGGCGAGAGTCACAGCGTACGTTTCGAGGCTGCGCCGGACCTCTGGCCATGCGTTGCCGATCCCGGACACCTCGAAGCCGCCCTGCTGAACCTCGCGGTCAACGCCCGCGACGCGATGCCCGGCGGTGGGCGGATCACGATCCAGACAGCCAACAGCATGCTGGACGCGGAGGACTGTCTCGAGGATGACGAGCTCGAGCCGGGCAGCTACGTGAGCATCACGGTGAGGGATACCGGAACCGGCATGTCGCCCGAGGTGATCGCCAATGCCTTCGAGCCTTACTTCACTACCAAGCCCTTCGGCCAGGGCAGCGGCCTCGGATTGTCCATGGTCTTCGGCTTCGTGAAGCAGTCCGGCGGCCACGTCCGCTTGCGCAGCGAACTCGAAGTGGGAACCGAAGTGCAGCTGTTCCTCCCGAAAGCCGCCATGGCCTTGCAGACCGAAGCCTCGGGGGCAGAGGCCGCCGATGCCCATGCAGCCCGGGAACAGCAAGCCCTCGCGCCAAATCAGGCGCCGCGCGTACACATCCTGATGGTCGAGGACGATCCGCTGGTGGGGAGTTCCACTCAACGGCTGCTGCAGCACGAGGGCTACATGGTCACGCTGGTGGCCGATGCTGGCCTGGCGCTGTCGTTGCTCGAGTCCTCAGGCCCCTTCGACCTGCTGTTCACGGACATGGTGATGCCAGGCTCCATGAACGGGCGCGAGCTGGTTGCCGCGGCACGTGAGCGGCAGCCGGATCTGGCCGTCCTGCTGACATCCGGCTACTCGGACACGGATCTGCGCGCTGACGACACCCCCGCGGGCCAGGTCGACTTTCTCCAGAAACCCTACAGCCGTGCTGCATTGGCGCGCTCGATTCGCAAGACCCTGGCAGGCGAGCGCTAGGGAAGTGCTGAAGCCCACAACCGGACAATTCCAGGTCCGCGCCCCCTCTATTGCTCGTGCATGCCCCGAAGGATTCGGCTAGCCTGCCATTCCAACCAGTCACCCTCGATCGGCACGGGCCGCAAGCCGCCCGCGCCCATGCGGGAGATCGCTTGCCTCCAGAGCGCAACACCAGGATCGTCTTTTCGGCCTTCCTGCTCATCGTGATCGGCGTAGCCGGTCTGCGCGGTGGCGTGCTGCTGCATGACCGTGAGCGACTGCTCGCGAACGCTCATGACGAACTGACCATGCAGGCGGCGCTGCTCAGCGCGCTGGACGAGCAGCGTCTGAACTCGGCCACCGCCTTGCTCCGGCTGGCAGCAGGTCAGATCCACGATCTCGATGCGGCCATCGCCGAGAGCCTGCCCCCGGACTTCGAGACCCGGCTCTCCGAAACCATGACCATCCTGGGCACTGCCCCCGGCGGATCCGTGTTCGAGACGCTGGCGGCAATGGACCCTGGAGGTGACTGGACGCCCTGGTCGCCGGCGGCCCCACCCGTGATCGGCAACGGTCGCCTCGACGGTGAGGACGTTCTGGTTCTGGCGCAGCCCCTCGATGCTTCCGGTGACCAGCAGCTCATGGCGGCTCTGGCGCTGTCCCCGTTCGCGCAGCAGCCAGCGGGCGCAGGCCGGGCGGACGTTCAGATCTGGCTCACGGACGTGACCGGCCGCCCGCTGCTCCATGGCTTCGACCAGGACCCGCCACAGGCGCAGCAGGCAGGCTGGATCCGGGCAGAAGCAACCGTTCCGACGTTCGGCCTGGCGCGCGTGGTCGCCATTTCGGAGCGCCCAGTGCTGGACGCCTGGTGGGATGCCGTCTACTTCTGGCTTCTCGCCATCATCATCGTCCTGCTGATCCTGGCCAGCGGCTACCGGATCAGCATCCGCAGCATCGAGCGCCAGCGCAGCCTCGAACAGGAATCCCAGGCCAGAATGCTGCAGCTGGTGCAGGCCAGCAATCAGATCAGCCGCGGCCGCAGTCTCACCGGAGTCTTCGAACGGGTTGCGCGACTGGCACGACAGCTCATTCCCGCTCATCAGGCAGTCGCCACTGCGACACACAACAGCGACGGCGAGCAGGAGATTCACGCCGTGTCCTTGAGCGACACCTACGCCGCCTGGCGCGACTACTCCGAGCCGCTGAAGAAAGAGGGCATCTATCGCCTGGTGCTCAACCAGGGTCGGCCCATGCGCCTGACCCAGGAACAACTCGAGCAGCACCCCGACTACCGGCATTTCGGCTCCGAACGCGATCGTCACCCACCCCTGCGCGGTTGGCTGGCTGCGCCCATTCTCGCCAGTGACGGTCGCAATCTCGGACTGCTGCAGCTCTCTCATCGCGAGCAGGGCGAGTTCACTGCCGAGGATGAAGCCCTGCTGCAGCAGCTCGCGTCTGTGACCGCCGCTGCGGTGGAGCAGACGCGGGCGCTGGAGGCCCTGCAGGCCAGCCGCCTCGCTGCCGAACATGCCCGTGACGAGTACGCACGTCTGCTCGAGTCCTTAGGCGAGGTTTACGTGGCCGTGGACGAAAACTCGCGCATCGTCTACCTGAATCGAGCAGCCGAAGCACTCTACGGCATCAAGGCATCAGAGTTCCGCGGCCGGCCGCTGCCGGATCTCGACCCGGAGACGGCCCGCGACGTAGTGGCCCGCCAGTTCGAGCGGGTGGTGCGAGATCGGGAGCTGATCCGCTTCACCTGGCACCACGAGCGGCTCAACAGGATCTTCGAGGTGCACAGCTTTCCGACGCCCACAGGCTTCGGCGCCCTGCTCGACGACATCACCGATCGCCAGGCCATGGAGGAACAGCTGCGTCAGGCGCAGAAGATGGAGATCGTCGGCCAGCTCACCGGCGGCGTGGCCCACGACTTCAATAACCTGCTTACAGTGATCATCGGCCAGATCGATCTGCTGACCCACGACAGCGCCAGCGACCTCGGCGACCGGGACATTCGCGACGGCCTGCAGCTCATTTCCCAGGCCAGCCAGCGGGCGGCGGATCTCACCCAGCGCCTGCTCGCCTTTGCCCGCCGGCAGACCCTCAACCCGACGGTGGTCAACCCGGGAAGGATGCTGCAGCAGATCGAGCCCCTGCTGCGTCGTAGCATCGGCGAGAACGTGGCAGTGGAAGTGGTCCAGGGCGCAGATCTCTGGGACGTCAAGATCGACGTCAATCAGTTCGACAACGCCATTCTCAACCTCGCCCTGAATGCGCGCGACGCCATGCCCGACGGCGGACTGTTGTGCATAGAAGCGACCAACACCCACGTCGATGAGCACTATGCGGCAGCCAATGCGGGGATCGAACCCGGCGAGTACGTCATGGTTGCCGTCACCGATACCGGGCGGGGCATGCCGCCCGACGTAGCCGCACGGGCATTCGAACCGTTCTTCACCACCAAGGAGGTTGGTGCGGGCACAGGCCTGGGCTTAAGCATGGTGTACGGCTTCCTGCGTCAGTCCGGTGGCCACGCGAAGATCTACAGCGAACCCGGCGAAGGCACCGCGGTCCGGCTCTATCTGCCGCGTCATTTCGGCAGCACGAGCGTGGATGAGGAGGACCCAGGCAAGAGCGCCGAGCTGCCCGGAGGCGACGAGTCGATCCTCCTGGTGGAAGACGACGAGCTGGTGCGAGGCTTCGTAAGTCGTTCCCTGGATCAGCTCGGCTACCGGGTCATGCCCGTAGCCGATGGTCCGGCAGCCATCGCGACGCTGCGGGGAGACCAACGCTTCGACCTGCTGCTGACGGACGTGGTGCTGCCAGCGGGCATGTCCGGTCGGCAGGTGGCTGACGCCGTGCTGAAACTGCAACCTGACATCAAGGTTCTGTACACGTCAGGCTACAGCGACAATGCCATCACCCATCAGGGACGGCTCGACCCCGACGTGGCCTTCCTCAGCAAGCCCTTTTCCCAGGCCCAGCTCGCGGCCAAGGTCCGTGAAGTGCTCGACACCTGAGCGCCGGTTGAGACGAACGTGTGCCTGCGCTGCTGAGGCCGTGGCCGGCAGCATGGGGCCGACGTCATGAAACTTCGACCGCCGGTATCCAGACATCGTGATCCGGCGCAGGCAGGCCATCGAGAAAATCCTGCGGCAGTTCGAACCAGGCCATGGCCTCCACTGCATGACGAAAAATCCGGGTGTTCGGCCGACTGCGCTCGTACCAGGCCGCGGCCACACGGGCGAGGGCGAACGTCGCTTCCGAATCGACCAGGAAGGCGCGGGGCGCTTCCGCCGCATGCGCCGCTTCGCTGCCCATGATCTGCAGCTCCCGCGACGAGAGGTTGACCTCGCTGACGCCGCGGGCATCGATGATTCGCCGCACCTGGGGATCGAAGCGCAGGTCATTGCCGATGAGGTCACGATCCGTGCGCACGCCGGCAACGGACACGCACCCGGCATAACGGGACACGACGATGCGGTTACCCTGGTCGAACCAGATCCTGACATGCATGGCGGCAGCGGACACCGGTTCCATCATTCCATCTCCTGTGGGCACGCATCGCAGCCCGCATTGGTCGTCGCTGCGGATCGTCACCGGCTGCCTGCCGGAGGAACGACCCACCGGGACCCGGTGTCGAAGACAGACTCCAGGATGAACCCCGCGCTCCCGGATGCGAGTGGGACAGGAGCGCGGATGCGTGCGAACATCCCTTCCCTGCGATGGTTGGCCGCAAGGATCCGAACGCCATGAGCCAGAACCACATTCGAGACGCTGAAGGCGTACTCTACGACCGCTGGCACTTCAGCCAGGCGGTGCGCAGCGGCAACCTGCTGCTGTGCTCGGGACAGATCGGGACCGATGCAAGCGGCGGCGTACCGGCGGAGTTTCTCGACGAAGCGCACAATGCCTGGGCGGCGGTAGGCCGGGTACTCGAAGCAGCGGGACTCGATGCGAGCGCGATCGTGGAGTTTACTAGCTACCACGTAGGCCTGCAGCAGACGCTGCCCGCCTTCATGAAGGCACGTGACGCGTTTCTCAGGGAGCCCTGGCCCGCGTGGACGGCCATCGGCGTCTCGGAACTCGCCGTGCCCGGCGCACGGCTCGAGATCCGGGTCACGGCGCGTTTCCCCGACTGACGTCGGATGCGCTGTCTCAAGCTCAGACAACGCGGCCCGTTCGGCGTCGCTCTCGCTGCCCTGCTGCTCATGACCCTGATTGCGCAAACCGGTGCTGCATCTCAGGGTGGCCCGCAGGCGGGTGGCCCGCAGGCGGGCGACCTCAACCTCGCAGGCACCTGGATTCTCGACAGCGAGCGCTCCGACTCTCCTCAGCGCGCCAGTCGACGAGCTCTGCGGGACGTGGAGCGGGTGCTGCAACCACGGGGCAACGCGCCGCAACCCTCAGGCATGCCTCCTGCTCAGCGGCCGCAAAACATTCTGGCACCGCTGACCCCACCTCGCGAACGCGTGCAGATCGACCTTGATCTCGAAGCCGGCGAGGCCGTGTTTCGATTCGACGACCGCGCTCCCCGCCGCCATTACACCGACGGTCGCGCCGGGGTCATCGATTCGACACGGCCGCAGGTAGGATTCGCCGCATGGGAAGGCGACCGGCTATATGTCGAGCACGCTCACGACGGCGGCACCCGCATCATCGAAGAGTGGCGACTGGAGGCCGATCGGCTTGCGGCCACCTACGAGGTCCGCAACAGCCTGTTCAGCGACCCCATCCGCTTCGTGCTGCGTTTCCGTCGCGATGGAGCCCGGCCATGACGTTCGACGACCTTCCACGGGTGAATCTCGTTCATGCACCGACTCCCCTGGAACCCCTCGGCGCGCTGCGCGAGCGCATGGGCGGCCCGAGAATCTGGATGAAGCGGGACGACTGCACCGGACTTGCCGGGGGCGGCAACAAGACGCGCAAGCTCGAGTATCTGATAGCAGAGGCAGAAGCCGAGGGTGCCAGAGCCGTCATCACATTCGGTGCTTTGCAGTCGAATCACGCGCGCCAGACCGCTGCAGCATGCGCCCGCCGCGGGCTGACCTGCGACCTGATCCTCGTTCCTGCCGTCCCGCGCGAAGAGGACGACTACACCCGGTCCGGGAACCTGTTGCTCGACGGCATTCTCGGCGCCCGGGTCCATTGCCTGAAGCCCGGAGAGAAGCCGGCCGCAGTGCTCGAAACCGTGCTCGCTGAGCATGCTGCCGCGGGGCGCCGCGGCTACGTCATTCCTACCGGCGGCAGCAACGCGACCGGCGCGCTGGGCTACGTCAGAGCTGCCCGCGAGATCGCCGCCCAGTGCCGCGAGCGGGGTATCTATCCCGCGGCGGTGGTTCACGCCACGTCCACAGGGGGCACCCAGGCAGGCCTGCTCGCCGGCTTCCGACTCGAGGGCCTCTCCACCCGCGTCATCGGGATCAACGTGTACTCCCGCGACAGCGATCAGATCGCCGCGCGCATCGAAGTACTCACAGCTGAAGTGCTCGCCCGGCTGGCACCCGGCATGGCTCCCGCAGCCAACGGCGTGGAAGTGGTGGACGGTTTTCTGGGCGAGGGCTACGGCCTGCCGACGGCAGCGATGGTGGATGCAGTCACCCTGCTGGCACGCAGCGAAGGCGTTCTCCTTGATCCGGTCTACTCGGGCAAGGGCATGGCCGGCCTCCTGGCCATGCTGGAGCGGGGAGCCTTCGTGGACGACGATGATCTGATCTTCCTGCACACCGGCGGTGCGCAGGCCCTGTCGGTGTATACCAGCGCGTTCAGCGACTGAAGCAGGCGGACGTACTGATCAGGGCCTCCACGGCTCTACGCGGGACTCGATCAGCAGCTCCTCAGTTGCGGCCGAGTTCCACCCGGACGAGATCACGGACCTGAGCCGCGGTGAAGGGTTTCGGCAGGAAGGCGACGGATTCGAGCAGCCCCGGGTGGTCCGCAATCCTGCTCTGGTCGTAGCCGGTGGTGAGAATAATGGGCAGTTCGGGCTGCCGCGCCCGCAGCGTGGCGGCGAGTTCCGCGCCGCTGCTGGTTCCGGGAAGCACCACGTCAGTGAACAGCAGATCCACAGCCGGCGGCTGATCGAGCACGTTCCAGGCACTCTCGACGTCCATGACCCGGACCACCTCGAAGCCTTCCCGTACCAGGATGCGCTCCACCAGGCGGCCGATGTGATGATCGTCCTCGACTACGAGAATGCGCACTGTCGGCTCGGCAATCGTACCCTCGTCGCGGGCAGAGCCTGTCTCGCGAGCAGCGCCATCATCGACAGCCTGAGGTGCATCCGACCCCTCCATCGAGGCAACCGCGTGGGAGACATCAAATGACGCAGAAGCACCCCGCTCCCGGTCACTGGTTTGCATGATCATCTGGCGCCCTTTCCAGATCATGGAGCGAAAGGATGCACCGGCACGCTGCTGAGAGCAACGTCGCCCGGGACGTTTCGAAGCCCGGCGGCATCGTCGGGATGGCGAATCGAGCCTGAATGAACCACGATCCAGCGCCGCGCGAGACAACGCAGGTTCGATCCGGAGGCCCAGTTGGACGACTTTCATCCCATAGTGCTCGGCACCTTCGCGAGCAGCCTGGCCACCATTGGCACTGCGCTCGGCGCCGGAGCGGTGTTCTTCATTCGCCGTCTCGAACCGCGGGTGGAGGACATGCTGCTGTCCAGTGCCGCCGGCATCATGCTCGCCGCCACGTTTTTCTCGCTGCTGATGCCCGGAATGGAACGGGGCAGCGAGCAGTTCGGCAGTGAAAGCCTCGCAGCCCTGGTGGTGATCGGTGGCCTCCTCGCAGGCGCCGTCCTGCTCTGGCTGATCCACCGTTTCGCGCCCCATGAACACTTCATCAAGGGCCCGGAAGGACCCCGAGATCCCCGCCTCGGCAGGATCTGGCTGTTCGTCATCGCCATCACCCTGCACAACTTTCCTGAGGGCATGGCGGTGGGTGTCGGCGCTGCGGCAGGCGGTTTCTCCGGCAGTGCGGCGCTGACGCTGGGCATCGGCCTGCAGAACATTCCGGAAGGTCTCGCCGTCGCGGTGAGCCTGCTAGCCGTCGGCTACAGCCGCGCCCACGCCTTCTGGATCGGGTTGCTGTCCGGGCTCGTCATGCCGCTGGGGGGCCTGCTGGGCAGCGCGGCGGTATGGCTCGCGGAACCCCTGCTGCCTGCGATCCTGGGTTTCGCCGCCGGCGCCATGCTGTTCATCATCAGCGACGAAATCATCCCCGAGACCCACCGCCGGGGGTTCGAGACGGCGGCGACGTTTTCGCTGATCGGAGGCTTCGCGGTGATGATGCTGATCGAAGCGACGATCGGTTGACCGGCACACTCGGAGGGTAGGCGCCGCAGCAGGCGGAGATTAGAATCGCCGGCCCGATCAGCCCGCCGGAGCATCGTCGTCCGAGTCTCGAGTGCCCAGGAGCCCGTCCGCGCCCCGGTGACGCCGGGGGCGCTCGGAGCCGAACTGAACCGGCTGGTGCGACTCGGCTCCCCTGTCGTCGCAGCGCAGATGGCTCAGATGGGCATGGCCGTGGTCGACACGATCATGGCCGGACGCGCCAGCGCGCACGACCTGGCCGGGGTCGCGCTGGGCGGTACGATCATCTGGCCGTCCATGATCCTGCTCATGGGCGTGCTCATGGCGCTGACGCCCACGATCTCGCGCCTGCACGGTGCCGGGCGCACCGCGGACACCGGTGAGGTGGTACGCCAGGGTCTCTGGCTCGCCGTTGCCACGTCCGCAGCGGTGGTGCTGCTGGTCAGCCAGGCGGGTACCGCCTACCGTCTGATCGGCGTCGATCCGGAAATCATTCCCCTCGCCGAGCAGTACGTCCGGATCGCCTCCATCGGCCTGCCGGGCGTCATGTTCTTCAACGTCTTCCGCTACCTCTGCGACGGACTCGGCAATACCCGGCCGGCCATGGTGGTGGCCTTTCTGGCGCTGGGTCTGAAGGTGTTCCTGAACTGGGTCTTCGTGTTCGGCAATCTCGGCATGCCTGCCATGGGCGGCATCGGCTGCGCATGGTCCACGGCGATCACCATGTGGTTCGAATGCGTCGCCATCCTCTGGGTCGTGAGTCGCGCCCGCTATCGGCAGCGCACAGGCCTGTTCGCCCGCTTCTCAATGCCTGATCCACAGCGCATCAAGGCGCTGGTCAGGCTGGGCGTCCCCATCGGACTGACCGCGTTCTTCGAGTTCGCAGCGTTCTCGATGGTGACGCTGCTGGCAGCCAGGCTGGGGGCAACTGCGGTTGCGGCCCAGCAGATCGCATTCAGCATCAACGGTGTCGCCTTCATGATTCCGTTGGGACTCGGCATGGCGGCGAGCATCCGGGTCGGCCATGAGCTCGGCGCCGGACGCAACGATGGTGCCCGGCTGGCGGCGCTGGCCGCGCTCGGGGCCTCCATGGGCTGGGCGCTGATCGCCGCCGCAGTCCTCGTGCTCGGCCGGGAGACCATCATCGGCTTCTTCACGCGGGATGCCGAAGTTGCCGCACTCGGAGCCCAGCTGCTGCTGTTCGTCGCGCTCTACCAGCTCGTTGACGATGCTCAGGCCACAGCCATCGGTGGACTCCGCGGTTACAAGGACACGCGGACGCCGATGCTGATCGCGCTGGGCGGCTACTGGGGGGTCGCGCTGCCGATCGGCGCCGGTCTCGGCCTCGGCTGGTTCGGCATTCAGCTCGGTGTGTATGGCTTCTGGATCGGCCTGTCCCTGGGCCTCACGGTGGTGGCCATCGCGGTGGTGTGGCGACTCAACCGGCTTTCGAAGCGGCCCTGGGACTATCCCCACACCTTGGCGAGCGCCTCGTAAAGGAGGCTCGCGGCTCAGGTCTCGTTCGCGCACCAGGCGCGCGCGGACTGCACCTCATCGTGAGCGAAGGTCCTGAACTCGGCATGGGCGAAGTGTTTGCCCAGGCGCTCGGCGAGGGACTGCCAGTCGCCGGGTGCCACCAGTGCGACCCGCTGCAGATGCTCGTGATGAACACGCACGAAACCCAGGTGCGCCAGCAGCGTATCGAGTGCGTCCCAGGCCCGCTCGGAACCCTCCCATGCGGCGCCGTTGAGCGTGATGACCAGGCCCTTGAGGCGGCCGTGATACGGCAGCAGGCCGTCACCGCTTGCGACATGACCGAAGTCCCGGGCCCCGAAGGTGCCGCTGACATCGACTTCCAGCAGTCCCCTGGCAGCATCCGGCCCCAGGTTCACTGACGCGGGTGCCGCCGGATCAGCCCCCGGACGCCGCAACCAGTCCAGATGCCGCCACGCCAGGGCGAGCGCCGCGAGGGCGAACACCACGAACAGCATCGATCCGGTCATGGAGATCAGCCGCAGGATCAGGTTTCCGGACATCGCCAGCGGCAGAAACACGAGGGTGGCAAAGGGCAGGCCGATCACGATCATTCCGAGCCCGAACCCGGCGCCACGACCGAGGTTCCAGATCGACGTCAGGTCTACGACGCGTTCCAAGGCAATTTCCGGCAGCGCAAGCGCCATGCGGCCTACGACCCACGCCGCGGCGATCAGGCCGACAGCGAGGCCGATGGGCTGACTGATCGCCACCAGAGGCGAGGCCAGCAGCAGCACGAAGGCCGCCGCAAGAAACTGGGCTGCCGACCAACCCAGATAGCGCAGCTCCCTGAGCCCGAACGGAGCAATGCCGAATGCCGGCACGGCGCTCGGGCCGATCAGGATCAGGCGATGGATCATGACCGCCAGCAGCACGTAGACGGCTGCCCGCAGAAGCAGCAGAGCAGGCAGCGCCGCCTGCGCGGACTGCGCCGCAACCGCCAGCCAGACCTCGAGCACGGCATGAATCACCCAGGGCAACGTCATGGCATGCAGCACAGCCGTGCGCCGCTCCAGCAGCAGCGCGAGTGCGCCGGCGAGAATCCGGCCAAGTGGCAGGATTGCGGCAGATCTGGGGGTGGACATGGCTGGCCTCGACTCACCAATACAGCGACAGCCACTGCCGCCACGGGCGCCATTCTCCCACAACACGCGGCGAACGCATCCCCGAGCCCCGCTTCCGGACCGAAGACAGCCCCCCCGTACTGCGGTTAACCTTCAGCCTGGGGATGCCCACGAGGCGCGGGCGTGCTTGGCCTGGCGCCCCAACCCGACCGAACACAATCGCAGGCGCCATCAGCGCAGGAAGGAGCGAGAGGATGCCGTGCACCCAGTGACGAGGCTTGGCCCATGAACCTTGTCGGGCGCCGGCTGCTCACCTTGCCGCTGCTGTTCCTGTTCACCATCGCTCTGACTGCGACCCTGCCGCTGTGGCTCCTCGTTGCTGTCCTGATGGCCCTGTTTGTTCCGGCCGCAAGGGCTGCGCCACGTGTCCTGCTGTTCGTGACCGTGTTTCTTTGGTGCGAGACCGTGGGCGTGATCGCTTCCACGTGGCTCTGGCTGCGTGACGGGCGCAGCAGTGACGCGACCATCCGGGAACGCTTCCTGGAGCGCAATTTCGAACTTCAGTTCTGGTGGGCAGATACCCTCAAACGCAGCGCCGCCTTCCTGTTCCGGCTGCGCTTCGATGTGCAAGGTGATGCGGATCTCGATGGCGATGGCGTGATCATGCTGCCGCGCCACTGCAGCATCGGCGATACGCTCATCCCCATCGTCTACTACTGCTCACGCCATGTCCGCAGGCTGCGCTACGTACTCAAGCGCGAACTGCTGTTCGATCCTTGCCTGGACATCGTCGGCAATCGCCTGCCCAACTATTTCATCGACCGAAAGTCACATGACACCAGCAGCGAAGTCGCCGGTATCCAGGCCCTGACCCATGATCTGCCGCCCGATCACGGCGTCCTCATCTATCCCGAGGGCACCCGCTTCTCAGCAGCCAAACGCGACGCGATCCTCGCGCGCCTCGAGGCGCGGGACCCCGATCTCGCGGAGCGGGCGCGGGCATGGGATCGAGTGCTGCCGCCGCGGACAGCCGGTCCGCTGGGTCTGCTGGCCGCCAATCCCGGCCGCGACATCGTGTTCTGTGCGCATACGGGATTCGAGGGTTCAGCCAGCTTCAGCACCCTTTTCAACGGCAGCTGGCTCGACACCCACGTCAGGATTCGCTTCTGGCGGGTTCCCTTCGCTGAAGTCCCGGCCGAGTCCGAGGCCCTGCGGGACTTCCTCTTCGATCAGTGGGATCGCATGAACCTGGAGGTGGCTCGCCTGCAGGACGGGCCCGCGACCTGACCTGCGTCGCGCATCGGCGCGCGACGCGGACCAGGCGGTCACTGCACCTTCAGGTGGGACACATCGGGTGGCGGCGGTGGCGGCTCGTCCGCGAGCGTCTCGAGGTCCGCTCCGGGCGGCGCCAGATCGAAGTCCGGCTCTGGAATCGGCAATGGGAGTGCCTCGGACCGTCCTTCGCCAAGATCCGCCCCCGGCTCGGCCAGGGTCAGCGAACCCAACGCCAGATCGATCTCAGGCTGGCTCCGCGGCGGGGCAAGGTCCACGCCCGGCGCATCGAGTTCGAGGTGCGAGGTGTCCGGCGCCGGGGGCGGCGGTGGCGGCTTAGGCAGCACATCCTGCAGGGAACCGCTGCCAGCCGGCGCAGCGCTCAGATGGCTGACGTCGACGGCAACTTCAGGCGCCTGCTGCCGTTCCGAGGCCGCGAGCAGATCACCCTCCGCTGGAGCCAGTGACCAGTCTTCGCCGCCAGCCACATGCTCTGGCAACGTGGCCTGGATCGGCCGTCCCGGCGCAGCGCCCGGATTCCCGGCAGCCGCCGCGGGCGAGGAAGGCTCGGCTGGTTCAGCTGCCGCTTCCTGGGCCGCGAGGCGCTGGGCCAGAGTCGGCTTGGCAGGGGCCGCATCGTGTACCGATTCTTCCGCAGCCACCGCGGTGACCCGCAGGCGTGCGCCCGCGTCCCGGAACGCAGCCTGGTAGCGGGCCGCCACATCTTTCGGAACGTCCCGCTTCAGGATCACCGGCTTACCGCTGAACAGGGCCTTCACCTTCGGCGCATCGAGCTTCAGCAGCGCAGCCAGTCGCTGCGCCACTGCCGACCGATCCTGGCCTTCGAGCACCTCGCCGCGAAAAACCAGCCGATAACCCGTCTCGCTCACCTGCCGCTCCAAGTTCTCATGTCGGTTCAAGTGTAGACGAGGGATCCCGGCTTGCTCCCTTGCGACATGCAAGGGCACACTCGGATGAATGCATCCAACTTAAAAGAGAAGCCATCGGATGAGCGTGAACGCCAACGTCGTCGTATTGCCCCAGCAGAAAGCCCCGCTTCGTATCGAAACGATCCGGCTGCCGGATCCAGGTCAGCATCAGGTCCTCGTCAAACTGTTCGCGAGTGGCGTCTGCCACAGCCAGCTGCACCAGATGCATCGCGATCGCGAGCACCCTGTCGTCCTCGGTCACGAAGCCACCGGTGTCGTCATGGAGGCCGGCAAGGACGTCACCCACGTCCAGGAAGGCGATCACGTGTTCGTGACCTGGGTCCCGCGGGACATCCAAGCCAGCGGTCGATTGCCCATCATCGCCACGCTGGAGACGTCCGAGGGTCTCGCGATGGCGGAGAACGTCTACACCTGGGCAGATCACACGGTGGCGGACGAACAATACGTCGTGAAGGTGGACAAGAATGTGCGCACCGACGTCACGGCCATCATCGGCTGCGCGGTCATGACCGGTGCCGGGGCCGTGCTGAACACGGCCGACGTCAAGAAGGGCGAGAGCGTGGCCATTTTCGGCGCTGGCGGCGTCGGTCTCTCGGCCGTGGTGGCAGCCCGCATGCGCGGAGCCGATCCGATCATCGTCGTCGATCTCGACGACGCCAAACTGGAGTTTGCCAAGCGCTTCGGCGCCACCCACGGCATCAACGCCAGTCGTGAAGATGCCGTGGCAGCGATCCACGCCCTGACGGCAAAGGAGAACATCTACACGATCTTTCAGCAGCCCGTGACCGGCGCGGACTACACCTTCGACTGCATCGGCCTGAAAAAGACCATGGAACAGGTGGTGCCGGCCTGCCGCGGCGGCCACTTCGGTGCGGCCATCGGCGGCACGGCCGTGCTCGTCGGCGTGCCCATGACGCCCATGGAGCTGCAGGCCCTCGATCTGCTGCTGCACGAGAAGCGCTTCGTCGGATCCATCGGCGGGTCCTGCGTACCGGACCGGGATTTTCCCACGTTCGTGGACTGGTTCGAGAAAGGTGAGCTGGATCTCGACGCGCTGGTGACCGAGCGCTACAAGCTGGAAGACATCAACGAGGCCACCGACGCTCTCGAAGCCGGTCGCATCAGCGGTCGCGCGATCCTGGACTACCGCAGCTGATCGCGACCCAGCGCCATCCGCTCGCCTGTCCCATCAGGGATAGGCAGGCGGGTGGCGATCCGAGGCGTGGCTCTCGATCTCGTAGTAATGCGCGATGCGCAGCAGGCGTTCCTCTGCCAGCGCAGGCCCGACCACCTGGAAAGCCAGCGGCAGACCTTCATCCGTGAATCCGGCCGGGACGGTCACGCAAGGACTGCCGCTGTAGTCGAACGGTGCGGTAAACGTGATCGGTGCTGCGCCTTCGTCCTCCAGCGCATCGAGGGTACCCAGCGGCGGCGGGGGAAAGGGCATGGCCGGCAACAGCACCGCATCGACCTCGGTGAACAGCACACCGAGAGCGGCCTTGTAGCGCTCACGTTCCCGTTCCAGCGCGGCGTACTCGATGCCTCGACTGCGCAGGCCGAGATCCAGCAGCGCTGCGAGCGATGGGCCGTAGGCATGCCTTTGGGATGGGAACGTCGCTGCGTGCGCCAATGCTGCCTCGACTCCGCAGGTCACGGCCCAACCCTCCACCAGCGCTCGCGCATCCGGCATGGTCACATTGCGCACCGTCGCACCGCCGCCTGCAAGCAACTCAGCCGCATCACGGACGGTACGGGCCACCAGCGGTGCCACGCCCCGCTCGCACCAGCCGAAATCGACACCCAGCCGGATGCCGCGAAGGTCGAGTTCCAGCGCCGCTTCGTAATCCGGTACCGGTGCGTCGAGACTGTTCGCGTCGGCAGCGTCCCGTCCCGCCAGCACCCGCAACATACGCGCCGCATCACGCACACTGCGGGTCATGGGTCCAATGTGGTCCAGCGATTCGGCGAGCGGAAAGGCACCATGGCGACTGACACGACCGTAGGTGGGCTTGACGCCCACCAGACCGCAGGCAGCGGAAGGAAACCGGATCGACCCACCGGTGTCCGTACCCAGACTGCCGTAGCAGAGGCCTGCAGCAGTGGCGACCCCGGAGCCACTCGAGGACACTCCCGTCCAGGCGCCCGCATCCCAGGGATTGCGCGGCGCCTCGATCTCAGGGTGATGCTCTGAGAACGCGCCTTCGGTGAGCTTGAGCTTGCCGAGGATCACTGCCCCGGCACGCTTGAGCTGGCGCACGACGGTGGCATCCTCCTCCGGCTGCCAGCGCTCGAGGACCCGGGTCCCCACGGTGGTCGGGTGGCCGCGCAGCGTGAGCAGGTCCTTTACGGCCACCGGTACGCCATGCAGCAGTCCAAGTGGACGACCTGCGGCCTGCTCCGCGTCGAGAGCCCGCGCCCGCAACATCGCTTCTTCCTCGAACACGCAGACGTAGGCGCCGAGTTCCGGCTCGAGCCTGCCAATGCGTTCGAGCATCGCTGCCGTGACCTGCTCGGAGCTGAGCTCGCCGCTGCGAATGGCGTCCGCAACGGCCACCAGCGTGTGATAGTGCAATGGCTTCACCCCGGGCTCCTCGTCAGCACGCGCAGCCGCTGGCGCAGTCCATGCTGCGGCCCTCGCGAATATAGCAAGATGAGCCGGGTGCCCGCAGGGACTTCAGAGGCCGAGTACGGTCTTGGCAAGGCCTCGTCCTCCGGGCCGAACTGCAGATTAAGTGCCATACGTGCCCGGTCCTCGCTGCTTCATGAACCCGCTCACAGGTGCCCGCCGGCCATGGCACCGCCCGCGCAACTACAGGTCGGGAAGCGCAGCCGTGCCACGCATGGGCCGGAGTGCTAGGGAGGCTCCGAATCAGAGCGTCAACTTTTCCGACAGTCCACACGGTTGTGTAATCTGGGCGGCCCGATCCTGCCGTGAGAGCATGGCCGCATCAGCAACGACCCTGACCATCCGGGAGTGACAGCACAGGTGAGCACACAGCGGGTTCTCGATGTTGAAGAGGCC
>SKUB01000377.1 GCA_007122315.1 Pseudomonadales bacterium
AGCACTCACAAGACCGCCGTTCGAGCTCCGGCCGATCGAGAATCGTGATGTGGCCGCGTTTGTAGGCGATGACGCCGGCATCAGCGAGCTTGCTGGCCGCTTCCGTGACGCCTTCCCGACGCACGCCCAGCATGTTCGCGATCAGCTCCTGGGTCATGTTGAGGTGATTGCCTTTCAGGCGATCCATGGACAGCAGCAACCAGCGGCAAATCTGCTGGTCGATGCTGTGGTGCCGGTTGCAGGCGGCGGTCTGGGCCATCTGGGTGATCAGCGCCTGGGTGTAGCGCAGCAGCAGGTGATGCAGTTCACCGTGGCGCCGGAACTCCTCTTTCAGGAACTTGCCGGCCAGCCGGTAGCCATGCCCGGCACTCTGTACCACCGCCCGGCTCGGAGTGCTCTGTCCACCCATGAACAGCGCGATGCCGACGATACCCTCGTTACCCACCACCGAGATCTCTGCCGAGCTGCCATCCTCCATCACATACAGAAGCGAAATGATGGAATTGGTCGGAAAGTAGACGTCGTTCATGACGTCACCTGACTCGTAGAGCACCTCGCCGAGCGGCAGCTCGGTGAGCTTCAGGTTCTCGTAGACGCGCTCTCTGACCGGCGGGGAGAGCGCCTCGAGCAGAAGATTGTCCTGGTGCTTCGGTGGATCGCCCTGCGTCTTCAATCCTGACTTCGGTGACGCTCTGGAAGGAGCCACAACAGAAATCCATCCCTTATGCTGGGGTGGTGTATATTGTCATTTACCACCCGCGATTTATGTACGGTAGCACACTTAGCCATCAGCGCAGTGTGTACTCGATCTCTATTCCATCGACGCCTCGGTACGAACTGCCCTACATTGCGGGGATCGCTACTGCAGCACTTCGCAGTCGCCCTGATGCAATGCGGCGAGCTCGTCCAACGTACGATTCCAGGTCGACGCAAACCCCTCCGGCGGACTGCCGGCATCGCCTATCCATGGCCCGGCCAGACCGGGACAACCCTGTGCCATGAAGGTGCGCACGAGATTATTGCGGGCCGTCCAGTTCCCGGATGAGAGCGCCATCGCCTGCCCGTAGGCTTCCTCAGCACCGGCAAAGTCCTGCTGCAGATAGCGAACGTTCCCCAACGCGGTCCATACCAAAGCCTCTTCCGGCCAGCGCCGCACGCCAGCTTCATAGCCCTCGGCCGCCACCTCGAGATGGCCGGTGGACTCGAAAGGTGCCACCGCTTGCAGCCATCCCAGCGCATCCGCCGCGGCCGGCGGCTCGGACGCCGGCACCACCACCATGGCCCAACGCCCGCCCCGCTCCCAGCTCGCCAGAAATCCGCGGGCACCGACCTCATGCCTCGCTTCGGTCCCGGAACGCAGCAGAAACGTTCGCGCCTCCGGATCGAAGCCGACCAGCACCGCGTAGTGCCAGACGGGCCAGCGCTCGAACCCAAGGTTCTGCAGGAGCAGCACGGGCCGTCCGGCCCGCACCTCGTCCACCATCGATTCGGGTGAACCCGACAGCAGATAGGGCACCCGGTCGTAGCTGCGCGCGGCAGCGAGCAGCTCCGCCTGCAGGCTGCCGCGCCGGGTCGGAACATAGATCCGGGCGGCGAGCTGCTCCGGCGTCACCTCGATGCCGCCATGCGCGAGCACCGTGGCCAACGCCGCCGGACCGCACTGATAGGCGTCCTGGGGAAAGAAGGGAACGGCGGCAAGCTCCGGCGCCGGCGCTGCTTCGCGCAGCTCCTCCCACACCGGGTTCGTGGCGCACCCGGTCACCACGACCCATAGCGCGGTCAGAACCCAGGTACGCCCCAGGGCCCGCAGCGGGCACCGTCGCGCAACGCGTGCGTGTGCCGGCCTCACGCCAGCCTCAACGGAAGCCTCTGAAGGCTCCGGTGAGGTGAAGCACGATCAACACCACGAACACCACACCGATGATGGCGAGAACGCCACCTGCCGGGTCGGTCTCCATGGAGGCCGCCAGTTGCTGCAGCTCGGCATCAGACAGCGCCGCCACCCGTTGTGCTACCGCATCCGGCGCGACGCCCCAGGCCGTGAGCTGAGCTGCCACCTCTTCACCTGCCAGCACGCTGTTGATCCTGGTCAGAGCAGCCGCTCGGGCCTCACTGCTGACCATCTGCTCCGTACCGACGATGCCGGCGTGCGCTGGCAATGTAGCCACCAGCATCGCCGCCACCAGCATGGCCATCATGGATGTTTTGAGAATGGACATCGCATTCACTCCTGAAGAATCGAGACGCCAGCACTTGCCGCGCGCGGGTCGTCTGACTGCGCGCGGCTTCCGACATGGCACCGTTCAGCGTATGCGGCATGACGCACCGTCTCTGTGCGATATCGCACTTATGCCGACGCGGAGCTGATACCGCTCGCAACGCGGCGCTTGAGACCGAACGAAGCAATTGAAGGGCAAGCCGCGGCACGAACGCTTTCGGGCTCAGTGGGTCAACGCACAGAACATCTTCTGCCAGGCGAGGATCGTAGGGCCGCTAACCTCGATTTTGGACGGGATAAAGATCATGATGAACACGAGACCATCAGGTCAGACACGAACCATACGCGGCTCACCGTTCCTGCTCGCGGCGGCGGCCACGGCACTGCTTGCATTGTCCGCCTGCGCGAGCACCCCCCAGCCACCGATCCAGGCCCTACAAGCGGCCGACTCGGCGATTGCCAACGCCGAACAGGCTCGGGTCGCCGACTATGCCTCTACCGAACTCACTTCCGCGCGCCAGAAACTGGCAGCGGCCCACGCCGCGGTACGCAACAACCAGGTGGTTGAAGCGGAATATCTCGCCGTGGAGTCGCGCATGCACGCTGAACTGGCGCTTGCACGGGCAGAAGAGCTGAAAGCCAAGGCCGTCAATGACGACATGCAGAAGAGCATCGACACGCTGAAGCAGGAAATGCAGCGCGCCACGGGAGCACGCCGATGAACACCCACATCACCACATTGACCCGCGCCACCGCCCTGATCACAGGGATCCTGCTGCTGTCGGCCTGCGCCAGCACACCAACGTCCCCCGAAGGCGCCAGCGACGCTCGCATCAGGCTGACTGAACTGCAGTCGCATCCCCAGCTCGCAACGCGCGCGCCGGTTGAGATGAGAGAGGCAGAGGCCGCTGTGCGCGCCGCGGAAGCGCCCCGCGAGGAAGGCAGGTTCGCCACGCACCTGGTGCACCTGGCCGACCAGAAGGTCGAGATTGCCCGCGCGCGCGCGCAGCGTCGTCTGTACGAGGATCAACGTCAGGCTCTCAGCGAACAAAGCGAGCAAGCCCGCCTCGATGCCCGCACCGCCGAAGTGGATCGCGCCCGCGGAGATGCCCAGTCCGCGCGCGCGGACGCCGAATCTGCCCGGGCAGACGCGGCCATCGCGCGGGACGAGATGGCCACGTCGAGAGCAGAGCGGTTTGAGCTGCAGCGGCAGATCGAGGAACTGAACGCCAGGGAAACCGATCGCGGCCTCGTGGTCACGCTGGGCGACCTGCTGTTCGCAACCGGGAAGTCCGATCTGACCGGCAACGCCGGGGCCAACCTCAACAAGCTGGCGGCGTTCCTGGACGAGTACAGCGATCGAACTGTGCTCATCGAGGGCCACACCGACAGTATTGGTTCCGAGCAGTCGAATCAGCTCCTGTCACAACGTCGGGCCGAGTCGGTGAAGACCTACCTGGTCTCCAGGGGCATCCCGGCCAATCGCCTGTCCACCTCAGGCCTGGGCCAGGGCTCCCCTGTGGCAAGCAACGAGACCGCAGGCGGCCGTCAGCAGAACCGGCGCGTGGAGGTCATCATCTCGAACGTCGAGAGAAGCTCCGGTATCAACTGAGCTTCAATGCAGCATCGAAACCCGCCGGGCCTGCGCCCGGCGGTTTTTTTTGGTCGCTGCATCAGGTTAGCCCGGCATGACTGCACCGGTGACGGTCAGATGTTCAGGTTGAACACGCCAATGACCCCGACAAGGATCAGGTAACCCGCAACGATGTAGTTCAACAGCCGCGGCATGATGAGAATGAGAATACCGGCAATCAACGATACCAGCGGCGTGAGACCCAGATTGATATCCATGTGTTTCCCTCGTGACTGTCCCTGGCTGACGCCCGGACAAGATTTGCAATGATCGTCGCCGCTACCTTGTTGGCACTCTGTGCGGTACCGCACACAGTCAGTCGATACGCATCAGCTGCCAGCTTTCCCCACTTACGACGCTCGATAATGTGGCCACGACCGCTCTGATCATATGCTCTGTGCAGCACTCAGTTCGGCCACCACGCGGCACAGGTCTGCGCGCTATGTTTGCCGACGTACAGACCACCTTCCGGTGTCGGTTCACACTCGTCAACACTTCGAACCCATCGAAGCTGGAGCGCCCGAGCATCTCCAAACGCTCATTTTTCCAGTCCAGCTCGGCAATCCCCCTCCAAACGGACACTACCCCATCACCGGAGTAACCGAAATGAACACGTACCTGAAAGCCGTCACCGCGGGCTTCCTCGCGCTGACGCTGCTCGCCATCGGCGGCTGTGCCAGCACGGAGGACCGCCAGGGCACCGGCGAGTACTTCGATGACGCCGTCATCACCACCAAGGTCAAAGCCGCGATCCTCGCCGATCCGACGCTGCATGTTTCAGAAATCAGCGTCGAGACCTTCGAGAACGTCGTCCAGCTCAGCGGCTTCGTGAGCTCCGCGGAAGCGGCCCGCCACGCTGTTGTCGTGGCCGGCGACGTCGCGGGTGTGAAATCCGTCCGCAACGATATGCGCATTCGCTAGATTGACGCCGATGGCGCGCCCTTCCTGTCTCGCAGTGACCAGCAGGAAGGGCGCGCATTTACCGTGAATGTGTGGGCCAACGCACAGACCCCTCGAGCCATATGCCGGAATAGTCATACCCTATGAAAGACTTCCGACATCTTGAATGGCTCTACTCCTACCGGGGCGCCAAGCTCGCTGACCGGTACTGTGATGCCCAGCGACTGATCGGCAGCGTGTGCATGTCCTGCAAGAAGATCTATCGTCTCGTCGACTCCCAGCGCGATGGTGGGGGACTCTCCCACGGCTGGTGCAGTGAAGCGTGCGCATCCGTCGAAGAGCAGCGGATGACGAAGCCGGACCATCGTTCAGATCCTCACAGAACATGGGCGACGGAAGTCTCCGAGTCTGTGCCGAAAGCAAGATAAGACCTCGCCTTGCGCGCGCTTCGATCGCCGCTGAGGGCAGGCACATCGTCACCGCTCCTCTCGACTCCGCAGCAGCCTGACGCGACGCGACCCAAAGCGCCCTCCCCACGCGTTGGGTTCGGTTTCGCACAGACACTTACCTGTCCAGCCTGATGAAATGATCCTGTCCAATGCAGCGGACTCGCTGTCCATTCCGGGACGTTTCCACACTGAGAGGCAGACTTCATGAGCAGCAACCAGATCATCGGGATCGTCCTGCTGGTAGTGGGCGCCATCCTTCTCTACTTCGGCTATCAGGCATCGCAGAGCATGGGCGAGCAGATCACCGAAACGTTCACGGGTCGATTCTCGGATTCCACGACCTGGTACTTCATCGGCGGTGCGGCTGCAGCGGTCGGCGGCATAGCGATGCTCGCCTTCCGGCGCTGACGTTTCCGGATCTTGCTGGCTGCTAAGCGGTCAACTGCACCGACGAAGGCGCAGGAATCCGTCAGGATCAGGTTTCTCTCCGAGGCAGGCATGATCAAGGAACGGTCAGCCCGGCTCGGAGCCTGCAACTGATCTGTATGCTGACTATCAGCAAGGATGACTGCCATGCGAGACACGACCCAGAACACTGCAACTCATTCGGGCGCCGGCGTGAAAGCGGCTACCGCTGACGGCATGGAACGCCTGGCGAAGAGCGCGCACAGCGGTATCGACGCCGCCTCCAATGCCGCTCACCCGGCCATCGATCGCATTGCATCCGGCGCTCACAGCGCGGTTGGAAGTGCTGACGACCTGGCCACGCACGCCGCGGACGCGCTCGACAACGCCAGCATCAAGGGCGAGCAGCTGGTGGCTTCCGGCAGCAGCTACATGCGTGAGCATCCTCTGCTCACCTTGGGCCTTGCGGTGACCACCGGTTACCTGCTGAGTCGCCTGCTGGCCTCACCTCGCTGACAGTCAGCGATCGACTCATGACCTCCAAGGGTAACGGCCCATCGGTGATGGCGAGCGACGCAGCTCCGCCATCACCGGAACCCCAGGGCGGGAACATCTACCAACTGACGCACGAACTGCGTGCGCTGGTGCATGATCACATCGAGCTGGCGACGCTGGAAACGCGACTCGCGTTCCTCACTGCGCTCAAAATGGCCATCGCCGCGGCCATCACGGCCATCGTGCTCGTGAGTGCCTGGTTGTCGCTGCTGGGCGCGGCAGCGCTCGGGCTGATCGGCCTTGGTCTCGTACCGGCTGTTGCAATGCTGCTGGTCGCCGCGGCCAACGTCCTGCTGGCCTTCGGCGGCTGGTTCTATGTGAAACAGAAAAGTCGTGCGCTTGGATGGCCGGTGACACAGCAGGCCATCAAGCCGCAGGCAGCTGCTGAAACCAGGGAGATTGCCAAATGACCTCCGAGAGGAAATCAGCCACCAGCCCAGCGGCGCTCAGGGCAAGCATCCACGAGACAGAGATCAGCATCTACCGTCACCGGGGGAACATCGCTGTCGCTTTCGAAGGCGTCGCAGACGGCGCAGGGAAGAAAATCATCTCGCCAGGGACAATCATCGCAGCTGCCCTGTTCGGCGCAGCCATGCAACAGAGTGTTTCTCAGCGTGGATTGCGAATGCTTTCGATCTTGCACACGGTCAATGAGAGCATCCGGCTGCTGCTGAACCTCGGCACCCCGAGTAAACCCCAAGCGTCGAGCCCAAACTGATCCTTGCCAACGAGCCCCAGCAATCCCGTAGACTTCGCAGAACCGCCTCCTGAACCTTTCCGCTCAGGGGGTGATTCAATGTGGATGAACACTCTGACTGGACGCTTCGATGAAAGAGCTTCGCTCGATCCTGGTGGTACTGGACAAGCCCAAGCACGCGCAGACGGCTCTGGAACGGGCCCGGAAGCTGGCACAGGCCGCAGGGGCTCACATGCACCTGGTGTCCTTCTGCTGGCTGGCCATGGCGGAACAGGAATCCGTCTTCGATACCCACCAGCGTCGGGCGCTCAAGCAGGGCGCCATCCACGAGCGGGAGGCCTGGCTCAGGAATCTGATTCTGGATGCGGGGCTCTCCGCCGCGGATGTCTCGACAGAAGTGGCCTGGACTGCAGATATCGCCGGCTGGGTGGCGGACTACGCGCGGCAGAAGAACGTCGACCTGGTGGTAAAGTCCATTCGCCACCGGTCGGGAACGCTGCTGCGCAAACCCATCGACTGGCAGCTGCTCCGGAGCTGCCAGGCTCCGCTGCTGCTGACAGACAGCCGGGAGAGGATCCGCACCGGAAAAGTGCTGGCCACAATCGACCTGCGCCACACCGACGAGAAGCATCAGCACATGAACCGGCAGGTGCTGGCCGCGGCGCAGACCATGACGAAGCTGCTCGACGGCGAACTGGCATGCTCCCACGTGGTGGAGTCCGTCCACCTGCCCCCGGGTGTGAACATCATGGCCGAGGGTGAGCTGATCGAGCAGGCAAGGGAGCAGCTGACAGCAGTGCTGGAAGCGACGGTTGCGGCAGACGCCATGGCCCAGAGCACCCTTCACGTGGTTGTCGGCACGGTCGGCAGTGCCCTCAATGAACTGGTGGACCGGGAAGGGATCGAGATGGTGGTGGTGGGTAGCAGCGCCCGTCGGGGACTGGCTGGTGCCGTACTTGGCAATACCGCGGAGCGCATCCTCAGCAAGGTCGACAGTGACCTGCTGGCCGTCCATCCCTGAACGCCTGGGTCCCGTCAAAGCCACCCTCGCCGACATCGGCGATCTCAGCCGCCTCCGGCAGGGCCACACGTTGGTCCTGCCGGCTCCAGTACGCATTCGGTTGTCATGGATCAATGTCCGCCTTCGCGTTGTCTGAATAATGACGACATGCGGAAACGCACGCGCTAAGGAGACCACCATGAAGCTGATGCACATGCTGACCGCCGCCGCGACCCTCCTCGTCCTGGCAGGTTGCGCGACGCAACCCCAGGTTCGAACGCTGGTGGACGACTCCGTCGACTTCGGCGCCTATCAGACCTTCGGCTTCGTCGAGCGCGCCGGTACCGATACGGCCGACTACACGTCGACCCTGACCCGTCACCTGCGCGACGCCGCCAGCCGTGAACTCGAGGCGCGTGGCTACCTGCGTTCGGACGAACCGGACCTCCTGGTCAACTTTCACCTGCATACCCGCCAGCAGACCCGGATCACCGAGCGGCCCTCGACCCGGCTCTACTACGGCTACCACCGCAACTGGTTCGGTCTCTGGGGCGCCTACCCCCTCGAGCGCGACATCGTCGAGCAGGAAGCGCACACGCTGCACGTGGACCTGGTGGACACTGCCACCCGCCAGCTGGTCTGGGAAGGTATCGCCACCGGCAGCCTCACCCGCGAGCTCGCGGCACAACCGGACCGCCACGCGGACCGGGCGGTGGCCCAGATCTTCCAGGCCTATCCCTGGGATGCATTGCGCCGTAACTGATCAACGCATGACCGATCGCTCGTGCTCCGCGCGGGCGACGCACTGCTTTACCGCCACGAAGCTGTCCGGCGTCACGGAAATCGAGTCGATTCCGAGCTCCACCAGGAACGTTGCGAACTCAGGATGATCGCTGGGGGCCTGTCCGCACAGACCCACCTTGATGCCGGCCGCGTGGGCGCCCTCGATGGCGGTGCGGATCATCCAGCGCACCGCCGGATCCCGCTCATCGAACAGCGCCGCGAGGTCGCCCGCGTCACGATCGACGCCCAGGGTGAGCTGGGTGAGGTCATTGGAGCCGATGGAGAAGCCATCGAAGTGCACTGCGAATTCCCGGGCCAACACCACGTTCGCCGGGATTTCGCACATCATGTACACCTCGAGACCTTCCCGGCCACGCTCGAGGCCGTGTTTCGCCATCACCGCCAGCACCTGTTCCACCTCAGCTACAGTGCGGCAAAACGGAATCATGACGATCACGTTGTCGAAACCCATGCGCTCCCGCAGGCGGCGCAGGGCACGGCATTCCAGCGCGAAGCCCTCGCGGTATGCGGGCGCGTAGTAGCGTGACGCGCCGCGGAAGCCCAGCATCGGGTTCTCTTCCTCCGGCTCGAAGGCTGCGCCACCAATGAGGTTCGCGTACTCGTTGGTCTTGAAGTCGCTCATGCGGACGATCACAGGGCGCGGATGCAGCACCGCGGCAATACGGGCGAGGCCCTGGGCGAGCTGTTCGACAAAGTAGACTTCCTTGTCCTCATACCCTTCCGTTATCGACGCGATGGAAGCCTTGGCTTCCTCGTCCTGAAGCGCATCGAAGTTCACGAGTGCCATCGGGTGGAT
>SKUB01000355.1 GCA_007122315.1 Pseudomonadales bacterium
CTCAAGGAAGGCCAGGAAGTCCGGGTGCTGGTGCTGGACGTGGACGCCCGCGGCCGCATCAAGCTGACCATGAAGGACGTGCCGGAACAGGAAGGCAACGCCGCCTGAGGCAAGCTCAGGCGTATCGCAAGGCCTGACGGAAAGCCCCGCCGGTCCCGGACCGGCGGGGCTTTTTCGTGTCTGATGGAGCGTTGGAGCGGGTCGGTGCTGTCCCCGCGCTTCGACGACGCAGCCCCTGAACCTGCCTGAAATCTGTTTGGACGACGCCCGTTGTACTTCCTATTCGCCCCCGGACCTGCGACGGTGATGCATGACGTCAAGGACCAAAATCCTATTCCTCGCGGTTGTGGCGGCGGCTGTGGTCGCCACTTCGGTGTCGCTTCTGATCCTTCTCAATGCGGTCCCCGAACCGATGCGGGTGTCCGAACCTCTGGATTCAGTACCTGCAATTGGCACCGAGGAATTCCGTCATGTGCAGTCGGTACTGCTCGATAGCACAGCCACAGCGGGCAATCGCATCGATATCCTGGAAAATGGTGACGAAATCTTCGCGGCTAAGCTCGAGGCCATCGATCAGGCAACCCGCAGCATCACCTTCGAGACTTATGAGTTCTTTGGTGAGGAGATCGGGGGCGCGTTCGTCGAGGCGTTTGCCCGTGCCGCACAGCGCGGCGTGGCCGTCCATGCGATCATGGACTATGTCGGTTCGATGGCCGCGAGCGCCGAAAAGTTTCGCAGGATGGAAGAAGCCGGTGTCGAGGTGGAGCGCTGGCGGCGACCTTCCTGGTATCAGTTGTCACGCTTCAACAACCGCACCCATCGTAAGCTTCTGGTCGTTGACGGCAGGATCGGATTCACGGGCGGTGCCAATACGGCCGATCCCTGGAAGGGCAGTCCCGCAAGCGGCGGCTACCGTGACAATCACTATCGCTTTGAAGGCCCGGTGGTCGCCCACCTGCAGACTGCCTTCATGCGCAACTGGCTCAATGCAAGAAGCCAGCTCCTGCACGCAGAGGCGTATTTCCCCCTGCTGGAAGATCGGGGTGATGTCCGCGCCAAGGTGGTCAGCAGTTCACCGCAGGAGGGTACCCACCGCATCCGCCTGATGCTGCTGCTGGCCATCGCCGGGTCACGCGACAGCATCCGCCTGGCCACGCCGTACTTCTATCCTGACGACATGATCATGAAAGCGTTGCTCGATGCCCGTGACCGCGGCGTCAGTGTAGACCTCATGCTTGCGGCCGAGGGCCACTACAGCACCTTCGTCAGAGAGGCTTCGATGAATCGCTGGGGCGATCTTCTGGAGGCCGGTGTGCGGATTCACGAGTATCAGCCTTCGAAGTACCACGCCAAACTCTATCTTGTTGACGAGTATTGGATATCCGTGGGCTCCTCCAACCTCGACAACCGCTCCTTTCGACTCAATGACGAAACCAACGTCATCATCATGAATCGTGATCTGGCCGCGGCATTGACGGCACAGTACGAGAGTGACCTCGAACAGACCAAGTCCTATGACCTCGAGGTCTGGAAGAATCGTCCGCGCGTCCGCCGCCTGCTGGGGTGGATGGCCATGACCGTCGGTTGGCATCTCTGAGCGGACACGGAGGCCCAGTCAGTGCTGCCGCAGGACGTGGTCGGACGCGGTCGTTGTGGAGTACAGGCAGTCACGTTCGAATCGGGGAACCCGGTTCGTTACCTCTGCGAAGTCATCCGACCATGGTGGCTGTGCGGACCTGTGTGTAGGGTCGATCTCGAAACCACTTTGACAGCAGCCATTTCTCGCCGGCAGTCGGCGGCAGTCCTGCATGGAGCGTGCTGCGGTCGGGAAGTCCGTTTGCGTCTGTGTTGCGCCAGAACAGGGCCGTTCCGGCCTCGCCTCTGAATTCGAAACCGGTGTCCAAAAAACGCGTCGCTCCGCCTTCGTAGTCGTTGTTCAGATAGACGAGGCAGGTCATGACCCGCTGGCCTGCCGCCGCGATCTGGGCTGCGTGTACCGGCGCTTTCGGATCGAAGAAGTCGAAGTGGGGCGCGAACTGCTCGCCGGGCGAGTAGTGAAGCACCGACGCCGGCTCCGCGTTCTTCGGTGTCTGGCCCAGCAGACGCGCCAGCATGAAATCGATGCCGGTGGTCACCACGTCGCTCTCTACCAGCGACAGCGTTGCGAAGCTGTTGGTCCGGCTGTCGTCGACGAGTTCCGTGCCGCGCACGGGATCGTTGACGCGGGCCCGACTGAGAAAGGGCGCTGCGATGCAGATCAGGTAATCGCAGACATCCGGTGACAGGGCCGCTTCACGCTGGTGCAGCTTCGGTGATTCGCTCACCGCCTTGATGGCCCCGCGAACGAGGGCCGGACGCGCAGCCCCTTGTCGGATTCTGCGCCAGTCCATGCGGGGCGCAGCGTTTACCTTGCCGTCACGCTGCAGCCGGCGCTGAGCGATGACGTCCCCGCTCTTTGCTGCGGATTCGAGCAAAGCGCGGCGTTCGCCAGCGAGCGCTGCTGGCAGCAGAAACGCCAATTGGCGCGCGGGATCGGGATCGCCGCTACGCGCGCCCCGTACCAGCCAGTCCACGGCCTGCTCCCAGTTCGGCTTGACGCCGCGCCCAAGCGCATAGAGCGTGGCAATGAGCCTTCTTGCCTCGGGCAGGCCGGCACGGGCTGCGCCGCGCACGAGTTGAAAACCGGTGCGATCGTTGCGGTTGACCACGTGGCCGAGCAGATGCCACACGCCGAGCTGGCCGCAGGAGAAGGGATCGCCGGCGCGCGCGCCCTGTTGCAGCCAATGCCGGGCCTCCTCCCAGTCCCCCCGGACACGAGCCGCGTCGTAGTGGTTCTCGAAGTTGACGGCGCGATCCATGTAGCGAAATCCAGAGCAGGGTTCTGCCGGCCGGAACGGAGCGTGACGATCAGGCAACCTGTTGCAGCGGCTACTTGTGGGCCCGGCGCTCGATCAGATCATCCACCACGGCGGGATCGGCCAACGTCGTCGTGTCGCCCAGATTGTCCAGTTCGTTGCATGCGACCTTCCTGAGAATGCGCCGCATGATCTTGCCGGAGCGGGTCTTCGGCAGGCCCGGCGCCCACTGGATCACGTCCGGTTTGGCGAAGGGACCGATCTCTTCACGCACGAGTTGGATCAGCTCTTCGCGCAGCTTCTCCAGTGCGGCCTCGTCCTCATTGCTGCCCGCCATAAGTGTCACGTAGCAGTAGATGCCCTGGCCCTTCACGTCGTGGGGAAATCCGACCACGGCGGCTTCGGCCACCTGCGGATGCAGTACCAGCGCGCTTTCCACTTCGGCGGTACCGATGCGATGGCCGGAAATGTTCATGACGTCGTCGACCCGACCGGTGATCCAGTAGTAGCCGTCGGCGTCGCGGCGGGCGCCATCGCCGGTGAAGTAGTAGCCCGGATAGGCGCTGTAGTAGGTGTCGATGACGCGCTGATGGTTGCCGTAGACGGTCCGCAGCTGTCCCGGCCATGAGCGGGTGATGACCAGGTTGCCGCGTGCTTCGGTGTCCTCGATGATTTTGCCGTCGCCATCGACCAGGGCCGGGACGATGCCGAAGAACGGTTTCGTCGCGGAGCCGGGCTTGAGTTCGGTGGCGCCGGGCAGCGGTGAGATCATGATGCCGCCGGTCTCGGTCTGCCACCAGGTGTCGACGATGGGGCAGCGGCGTTCGCCCACCACGCGGTGGTACCACTCCCAGGCCTCCGGATTGATGGGCTCGCCAACGGTTCCGAGCAGGCGCAGGCTCCGACGCGACGTACCGGTGACGAACTCGTCACCCTGGCCCATCACCTGCCGGATCATGGTGGGCGCGGTATAGAAGATCGAGACCCTGTGCTTGTCGCAGACCTGCCACGCTCGTGATGCATCAGGGTAGGTCGGAACCCCCTCGAACATGAGCGTGGTGGCGCCGTTGGCCAGCGGACCGTAGACGATGTAGGAGTGCCCGGTGACCCAGCCCACGTCCGCGGTGCACCAGTAAATCTCACCTTCCCTGTAATCGAACACGTAGCGGTGGGTTAGTGCGGCCATGAGCAGGTAGCCGCCGGTGGCATGCTGCACGCCCTTGGGTTTGCCGGTGGACCCTGACGTGTAAAGGATGAACAGCGGGTCTTCTGCATCCATGGGTTCGGCAGGGCAGTCGCTGGACGCGTTCGGTACCAGCTCGTGGTACCAGACGTCGCGGCCCTCTTGCCATGTCACGTCAGCTCCCGTGCGGCGGACCGTAAGTACGGTGTGCACGTTCGGGCACTCCGCGAGGGCTTTCTCGGCGTTCGCCTTCAGCGGTACTTTGCGGCCTCCGCGGATGCCTTCGTCGGCAGTGATCAGAGCGCGGCAGTCCGCATCGAGGATGCGGTCGCGCACCGCCTGGGGCGAAAAGCCGCCGAACACCACCGAGTGGATGGCGCCGATGCGCGCGCAGGCGAGCATGGCGTAGGCCGCCTCCGGGATCATGGGCATGTAGATGCAGACCCGATCGCCCTTGCCGACGCCGCGGTCCTTCAGCACGTTGGCGAGGCGACAGACCTCGGCGTGAGCTTCCCGGTAGGTGATGTGCTTCGATTCGGTGGGTTCGTCGCCTTCCCAGATGATGGCCGTCTGATCGCCGCGGCTGTCTAGGTGCCGGTCGAGGCAATTGTGGCAGGCGTTGAGCGTGCCGCCTTCGAACCAGCGGACCCGCCCGTTGGGCATGTCCACTTCCGAAACCTTCTGCCAGCCGTCGGAGAACCAGTCCAGGTGCTTGCGCGCCATGCGCGCCCAGAAGCCGTCGGGGTCGTCCACCGACTCCCGGTAAAGCTGTTCGTAGCCGGCCGGGTCGACGTGCGCATTGCGCATGCTGGCGGGGACCGGATAGCGTTTGCTCTCGGACATGCTGATTCCTCTGCCTTGCCTGATTTCGCTGGCGTCAGTTCGATCCCGTGCGAGCGCGGAACAGGGCGATCAGGTCGCGCGTGGTGGCGTCGTGAATCGCCGCGTCGTCGCCGCTGGCGAGCGCGTCGTGGATCGTCGTGCCCAGCACCTTGCCGAGCTCCACGCCCCATTGGTCGAACGAGTTGATGCCCCAGATCATACCTTGGACGAAGACCTTGTGTTCGTGCAGGGCGATGAGCGCGCCGAGGCTCTCCGGCGCGAGATCGTCCAGCAGAATCAGCGTGCTCGGGTGATTGCCAGGCATGGCGCGATGTGCAGCCGCGGTGCGCGCCGCGGCTGCGGTCATGCCCCTGGCTTCGAGTTCAGCCTGAATGCTTGTCCTGTCACGACCACGGGCAAACACCTCGGCCTGAGCGAAGCAGTGGGCGGCGAGCCAGCGGTGGTGTTCGGCCAGCGCATGGCCTGGATGCAGCGGCAGTATGAACTCCGCGCTGAACGGCGCGGTGCCCTGGTGCAGCAGCTGGTGGTAGGCATGCTGGCCATTGGTGCCGACGTTGCCCCAGAGAACTGTGCCGGTGCGGGTCGTGACGGGGGCGCCGTCGCTGCGCACGCCCTTGCCGTTGCTCTCCATTTCGAGTTGCTGCAGGTAGTCCGGCAACAGGTCGAGGGCGCGCGCATAGGGCAGCACGGCGTGGGACTCGGTGCCGAGGATGTTCTGGTTCCACAGCTCCACCAGTGCGAGCAGCACCGGCCCGTTGGCGGCAAGCTGCGCATCGCGGAAGTGCTCGTCCATGGCGCGGGCACCCGCCAACAGGCGCTCGAACGCGCGAAAACCGTGGCCCAACGCGATGGGCAGCCCAATGGTGGAGGTGACCGAGTAGCGCCCACCAACCCAATCCCACAGTGGCAGCAGGTTGTCCTCGGGCAGTCCGAAGTCCGCGGCGGCGGGGACATTGGTGGAGATGGCGACGAAATGCCGGCGCAGATCTGGCGTGGCAATGCCGCGCTCGAGCAGCCAGGCGCGCACAGTCCTGGCATTGACCTGCGTCTCCAGGGTGCCGAAAGACTTCGAGGCGATGATGAACAGGGTCCGGGTCGGATCGAGCCGGGGCAGCAGGCGCGTGGCTTCCTCGCCGTCGATATTGGCGAGGAAGTGGACCTGCGGCCCGGAGGTCGGCCCGAGGGCATCGCAGACCAGGGCCGGGCCGAGGAAAGAGCCGCCGATGCCGATGTTGACCACGTCGCGGATGGCGCGACCGGTGGCGCCACGCCATGTGCCCGTCCGCACGGCGTCGCTGAGCTCGCGCATCCGCGCCAGGGCGTCCTGTACGGCGGCGACCGCATCCATCCCGTCCACCACGATCCGGTCCCCTGCGGCCGCGCGCAGTGCCGTGTGGAGGACGGCGCGATCCTCGCTGACGTTGAACCGGTTCGCGGTGAACAGTTGCCTGCGCGCGGCGTCGAGGCCGGCGGCCTCGGCCAGAGCGACCAGATCGCGCTGCACATCGGCGTTCCAGCGTTGCCGTGACAGATCGAGCTGCATCCGGGGCGCGGCGACCCGGAAGGTCTCGTGGCGCCGGTCATCCGCGTCCAGCAGTTGCGCCAGGGACGGCAATCGTCGCGCGTGCTCGTGCAGAGATGACCACAGCGGCGAGGTGGTGGGGTCGAGTGCGGTCGTCACGCGCTGTCCTTGTCGGGGCGGTCCGCGCTGCGGTTGTCGATGAGGCGGGTCCGACCAAGCCAGGCTGCCGCCAGGATGACCAGCTCCCGATCATCGGGGCCCGCTTCGGCAAGGGTATGGCGATTGCGGATCGCGAAGTAGTCCGGCCGGAAGCCGGCTGCCTCGAGGCTTGCCATCGCTTCTGCAGCAATGGCTTCCAGAGACCCCTGCTCCGCCTCCACACGGCTGGCCGCCTGCTCGATGCTCCGATACAGGGCCGGCGCACGGGCGCGCTCGTCGGCGGACAGGTAGTTGTTGCGGGATGACAGAGCGAGACCGTCCGCCGCGCGCGTGGTCGGCACATCGACGATGGTCACCGGCATGGACAGATCCCGGACCATGCGCCGGATCAGAGTCAGCTGCTGGAAGTCCTTGCGTCCGAATGCGGCGAAATCGGGCATGACGATCTGGAACAGCTTGCTGACCACGGTGGCCACGCCGTCGAAATGCCCCGGACGGCTGGCGCCGCAGAGAATGTCGCCGAGGCCGGGCACGCTGACCCGGGTCTGCAGGCTCATGCCGTCGGGATAGATCTCGCTCACGGGAGGCGCGAACAGGACGTCGACGCCGTGCTCGGTCAGTGCGGCCTGATCAGCTTCCAGGGTGCGCGGATAGGCATCGAGATCCTCGTTCGGACCAAACTGCAGCGGATTGACGAAGATGCTCGCCACGAGTATTCCGCAGCGCTCCCGCAGCGCGTCGACCAGAGCTAAGTGACCCTGGTGAAGGTTGCCCATGGTGGGCACGAAGCCCACGGGAACCTCGCGCCTGCGTGCGGTCTGCACCCGTTCCCGCACAGCAGCGATGGTGGTGACGGTCTCCACGACCGCGCTCAGTAGAAACAGTGTTCCGGCGCCGGGAAGGCGCCGGATCTGACTGCATCCCGGAACGCAACGAAAGCGCCGCGAATGCCATCGCTGCTCTCGGGCAGGAAGTTCTTCACGAATTTCGGCGGCTTGATGGACGGCGGCGTGATGCCGAGCATGTCGTGCATGACCATGATCTGGCCGTCCACGTCGGGGCCCGCGCCGATGCCGATCACGGGGATCTCCAAGGCCTGCGTGACCTGGGCGGCGAGGTCCACGGGAACACACTCGAGCAACAGGATGCTGGCGCCGGCGTCCTGCAGCATGAGGGCTTCGTCGATGATGGCCTGGGCCTTGGCCGGATCGCGGCCCTGAACCCGATAGCCGCCGAGCCGATTGATGGACTGGGGCGTGAGGCCCATGTGGGCACAGACAGGGATCCCACGTTCGGCGAGCTGGCTCGTGGTACGTGTGATCCAGGCGCCGCCTTCGAGCTTCACCATGTGCGCGCCTGCACGCATCAGGGCCGCAGAGCTTTCCAGGGCCTGCTGTTCGTGGGCGTAGCTCATGAACGGCAGGTCCGCCATGATGAAGGCGCCGACGTTGCCGGCCTGCACGCAGCGCATATGGTAGACGATGTCGTCCAGGGTCACGGGCAGGGTACTGTCGTGACCCTGCAGGACCATGCCGAGGGAGTCGCCGCAGAGGATCACTTCGATGCCTGCGCTCGAGATCATCTCGGCGAAGCAGGCGTCATAGGCGGTGAGGCTGGCGAACTTTTCGCCTTTCTCCTTCATTTTCTGCAGCGTCGTCAAACTGATGCGCTTCACCGCAGACTGACTGCTCATGCCGTCTCCCCAAGGCTGGCCTGCCATCGCGACCGACTCGCGGCTGCGGATGCGGGCTCGGACTAGATCAAAGTCGGGTGGGGATTGAAGTAGCTGCGGGACCGGCCCGCGTTGCGCACCACCTCGACCAGGCGCTCATACTGCTGCTGGTCCCCGACGAGGTCAATTTCCGCGGCGTTGACGATCAGCAGCGGGCCCGAGTCGTAGAAGTGGAAAAAGCGGGTGTAACCCTCCACCAGCCGCTCGAGGTAGCCCTGATCGATGTGCTGCTCTGCGGGGACGCCGCGCCGGGCGATGCGCTGGGCCAGCACCGGTGGCGGGGCCTGCAGGTAGATGACCAGATCCGGGACCGGCGCGGCGATGGTGAGATGGTCGTAGACCTGCTGATACAGCGCGAGTTCGTCCGCATCGAGGTTGATCTCCGCGAAGAGCTGATCCTTGTCGATGAGGAAATCGGCGATGCGTCCGTCCCCGAACAGATCGTCCTGGTGCAGGTTGCGCATCTGCTCCGCGCGCTGCAGCAGGAAGAAGAGCTGGGTGGGCAGCGCGTGACGGCGCTCCTCCGCATAGAAGCGGGCGAGAAACGGATTGTCTTCGGGTGCTTCGAACAGCGTGTCGTAGCCGAACGTGTCCGCCAGGCGGCGCGCGAGCGACGTCTTGCCGACGCCGATGGGCCCTTCCACCACGATGAAGCGCGGGGCGTTGTCCGGCAGCGGCTCGCGGCGGGTCGTCACAGGCTCAGGCTTCCGTCAGCGTTGACTCTGCATTGAAGCACAGACCTTGTCCGGATCAAGACGCTGCGGGTTTGCGGCGACGGCGGCGCTTGCGGCCGGAGGAGCGGCCGGTTCCCGGACGGAGGGCGCCGAGCATGGCCTGCCGGGCGTCCTCGTCGGCGGCCTGGAAGCGGGTCCACCAGTCGCCCATGCCGCCGGTGCCGTGGCCGGCCCGTTCACGGACCACCAGAAAGTCGTAGGCGGCCCGGAAGCGCGGATGGCTCATGAGGCGCTCGACCTGTCGCGGGGTCGGTGATTCCAGGCGTGGCTGGAGTTCCCAGGTTTCGCGCATCCAGGTGGAGAAAC
>SKUB01000069.1 GCA_007122315.1 Pseudomonadales bacterium
GCATTCTCCTGGAGCGCGGATCCCGCTGGTCGCGGCAGCACATGATGCTCGCCGGCGGCGTGGCCGCACTGCTGGTGCTGGTTGTGCTGGCCGTGGTGCTGGATCCCGCGCCTGCGGCCGATACCGCGGCGGCTCCAGAGGAACGTCGAGCGGTGGAGACGCGCGGTGCACCCGTGACCGTGGACGTGACTCGCACATCGTCGCAGCGACAGGAGACGGCTGCAGACGTCCGCGACCGAGGCTGGCTGCCGCTTCCTGAGCGCGAACTCGCGGGCGCTGCCCAGCGCTCGCCCGCGGGCGATGCGGTGCCGGTGACGCCGCTGCCCCCAGCAGACGAGGAGCAGTCGCCGCCGAGCCCCTCGCCGCCGAGCCCCTCACCGCCACCATCAATACCGACCCGCGACGAACCTGAGGCCCCGGCAGCGGATCCGGTTCCCGACACGGAGAGCACCCGGCATCCACTGATGGACCGGGAACCCAATCGTTTCGTGCTGCAGGTGTTCGTGCTGTCGGCCCGGGGCCGGGCAGAGGCCTGGATCGAGGGGCAGGCTCGTGCGGGTGACTACCAGATCTACAGGCGCCGTCGCGACGGGACTGACCAGTACGTGATCGTGGAGGGAAACTATCCGAACCGTGACGCGGCTCAGGCGGCCATGGCCGGACTGGCCGCGGAGACGGGACAGTCTCCCTTCCTGCGCGAACTCCGATCCATCCACGCCGAGCTGCTGGACTGACGCGGGCGTTCTGAACCCGAAGTTCCGGGCGGGCGACTCAGGGCAGGTCGGTGGAGCCCATCAGGTGGCGGTCGATTTCCCGTGCCGCTTCGCGACCCTCATTGATGGCCCATACCACCAGGGATTGACCGCGACGGCAGTCACCCGCAGCGAAGACACCTTCGACGTTGGTGGTGAAGCGGCCATGCTCTGCCCGATAGTTGGAGCGCTGGTCGTACTCCAGCCCCAGGACATCGCTGACAGGGTGCTCGGGCCCCAGAAAGCCCATGGACAGCAGCACGAGATCGGCTTCCCATTCCTTTTCGGTACCCGGGATCTCCTTGGGTCCGCCTTCTGACCATTCCACCTCGATGGTGCGAATGCCTTTGACGTGGCCGTTGCCGTTGTCGACAAAGGCCTTGCCCGAGATGCAGTAGACCCTGGGGTCATCGCCGAACTTGTGGGCTGCTTCCTCGTGACCGTAGTCGACGCGGAAGATGCGCGGCCATTCCGGCCAGGGATTGTTGTCCGCCCGGCCCTGCGGCGGCTGCGGCATGATCTCGAAGTTGACCAGGGACTTGCAGCCGTGGCGCAGCGAGGTGCCGATGCAGTCGGTCCCGGTGTCGCCGCCACCGATGACGATCACGTTCTTGTCTTTGGCCGTGATGTAGGCCTCGTCCGCGTGCTCCGAATCGAGCAGGCTCCTGGTATTGGCGTGCAGGAAGTCCATCGCGAAGTGAACGCCGGCGAGCTCCCGTCCGGGAATCGGCAGATCCCGTGGCCGGGTGGCGCCAGTGGACAGCAGGACGGCGTCGAACTCCTGCTGCAGCTTGCGCGCATCGAGACTGCCTTTGGAGCCGTCCGCGACATGCACGCCGGTGACGAACTCGACGCCCTCTGCCGCGAGCAGGTCCACCCGACGCTGGACCACGTCCTTGCCGAGCTTCATGTTGGGAATGCCGTACATCAGCAGCCCGCCGATGCGGTCGGCGCGCTCGTAGACCGTGACCAAGTGCCCGGCCTTGTTGAGTTGGGCTGCGGCAGCAAGTCCTGCCGGACCGGAGCCCACCACGGCGACGCGGCGCCCGGTGCGCCGGGTCGGTGGTTCCGCGACCACCCAGCCTTCGGCGAAGCCGCGATCGATGATGGCCATCTCGATGTTCTTGATGGTGACGGCCGGGTCGGTGATGCCGAGCACGCAGGCGCCTTCGCAGGGCGCCGGGCAGACGCGACCGGTGAACTCCGGGAAGTTGTTCGTGTGGTGCAGCCGATCGAGTGCCTCTCGCCAGCGGCCCTGGTAGACCAGGTCATTCCACTCGGGAATCAGGTTGTAGATCGGGCAGCCGTGGGGCGCGGACTGACAGAAAGGCACGCCACAATCCATGCAGCGCGCGCCCTGGGTGCGCAGCCGCGCCTCGTCCGGTGGAGTGAAGATCTCCTCGTAGTCCACCAGCCGGACCGCGGCATCCCGGTAGGGTGCGGCTTGGCGTGGGAACTCCTTGAACCCGGTCGCTTTACCCATCGGTAGAACTGCTCCTCGTCATTCGGAATCGGGGTGGGTTCAACCCACCTTGGCGGCGACGTCGGACGTCTTGTCCTCCTGCCCGGCTGTCTCGGCGAGCACCCGCTTGAAGTCCTGGGGCATGACCTTGACGAACTCGGACGCGGCGTCCGGCCAGCGCGCGAGCAGCGAAGCCGCGACGGTGGAGCCGGTGTACTGCTCATGGTTGCGGATGAGGCCTTCGAGTTCGGTGAGGTCGTCGCCCACGACGGGGTCGAGGTCCACCATCTCCATGTTGCAGTTGTCTGGGAACCGGGCTTTCGGGTCCCAGATGTAGGCGATTCCACCGGACATGCCGGCGGCGAAGTTGCGTCCCGTGGCACCGAGAACGACGACCCGACCACCGGTCATGTACTCACAGCCGTGATCGCCGACGCCTTCGACGACCGCCCACGCGCCGGAGTTGCGCACGCAGAAACGCTCGGCGGCGACGCCGCGGAAGTAGGCCTCGCCGGCGGTGGCGCCGTAGAGACAAACGTTCCCTACGAGGATGTTCTCCTCCGCCTTGAAGCGGCTGGCGTGAGGTGGGTAGATCACCACCTTGCCGCCGGACAGGCCCTTGCCGACGTAGTCGTTGGCGTCGCCTTCCACTTCGATGGTCACGCCGCGTGCGAGCCAGGCGCCCAGGCTCTGGCCGGCGGAACCGCTGAGCCGGATGTGGATGGTGTCGTCCGGCAGCATGTCGGGGCCGACGCGCTTGATGATGGTGTGGGACAGGGTTCCGCCCACCACCCGGTTGGTGTTGACCACCGGCAGCTCGATGCGCACCTTCTCGCCGCGCGCCAGCGCCGGCTCGGCGAGCTCGATGAGCTGGTTGTCCAGCGCCCGCTCGAGTTCGTGATCCTGGGGATGCTGGGCGAAGCGGCCGAGAAAGTCCTCTGGCTCCCGGGCGGGGATCAGCAGTGGCGTCAGATCGAGACCCTTGGCCTTCCAGTGGGCCACGGCGAGATCCGCTTCCAGGCAATCCGTTCTGCCCACCATTTCGTCCACGCGACGGAAGCCGAGTTCCGCCATGATCTCGCGCAGTTCCTTCGCCAGCATGAAGAAGTAGTTCACCACGTGCTCGGGCTGACCGCGGAACTTGGCCCGCAGTTCAGGATCCTGGGTCGCAATGCCTACCGGGCATGTATTGAGGTGACACTTGCGCATCATGATGCAGCCGAGCACCACCAGCGGAGCAGTGGCGAAGCCGAACTCCTCTGCGCCGAGGAGAGCGGCAATGGCCACGTCGCGGCCCGTTTTGAGCTGGCCGTCGGTCTGCAGCACGACACGCGAACGCAGATTGTTCGTCACCAGTGTCTGATGCGTCTCGACGAGTCCGAGCTCCCAGGGAAGTCCGGCGTGCTTGATGGATGTCAGCGGCGATGCACCGGTCCCGCCGTCGTGCCCGGCAATGACGATGTGATCCGCCTTGGCCTTGGTGACGCCGGCGGCGACGGTTCCGCAGCCGATTTCGGCACCGAGCTTGACGCTGACCCGCGCCGAGGGATTCGCGTTCTTGAGGTCATGGATCAGTTGCGCCATGTCCTCGATGGAATAGATGTCGTGGTGCGGCGGCGGACTGATGAGGCCAACGCCGGGCGTGGAGTGGCGGATCTTGGCGATGTATTCATCCACCTTGCCGCCCGGCAGCTCACCACCCTCGCCGGGCTTCGCGCCCTGGACGATCTTGATCTGCAGCTCGTCGGCGTTGGTCAGGTAGTCGATGGTGACACCGAAGCGGCCGGAAGCCACCTGCTTGATGGCCGACCGCTTGGAGTCGCCGTTCGCCAGCGGCACGAAGCGCGCCGGATCTTCGCCGCCCTCGCCGGTGTTCGATTTGCCACCGATGCGATTCATGGCGATGGCGAGGCCTTCGTGAGCTTCCGCCGAGATGGAGCCAAAGCTCATGGCGCCGGTGGCGAAGCGCTTGACGATATCCTGCTCGGATTCGACTTCGGCGATATCGATGGGGCCG
The DNA here is from genome assembly GCA_007122315.1 of Pseudomonadales bacterium. Classification (GTDB taxonomy): domain Bacteria; phylum Pseudomonadota; class Gammaproteobacteria; order Pseudomonadales; family Azotimanducaceae; genus SLTB01. Next base: position 4,232 of record SKUB01000069.1, read on the forward strand.
CCGTTGGCGCCGGGCTTGAATTTGAGCAGACCCCGCAGGGTCGCTTCCCGGGTGGCCACTTCGTTGGTGTAGCGGGCGAAGCGCCAGTAGGCATCCTCACTGTTGCTGCGTGCTGCCACCTGCAGGTCGGCTATCGCAATGGGATCCCACATGTGGCGATCGCCGTTCTTGCGCCAGTGGAACTCGCCGGGATTCGGCAGCACCGGCAGACGCACCTGGTCGCGGGTCGGATAGCCGATCTCGTGGCGACGCTCCATTTCCTCTGCGAGCACGTCGAACCCGGCGCCCTGAACCCGGCTCGTGGTGCCGGTGAAGCAGCGTGCGATCACCTCGTCGGCGAGACCCACGGCCTCGAAGATCTGCGCACCCTTGTAGGACTGCAGGGTGGAGATGCCCATCTTGGCCATCACCTTGTAGATGCCCTTGGCCGTGCCCTTGCGGTAGGCGTACACCACATCGTCATCGCAGCTGATGTGTTCGGCGTCGTCCAGCAGCCCGTCTGCGCGGGCCTGCCACAGCGCCTCGAAGGCCAGGTAGGGGTTCACGGCGTCGGCGCCGTAGCCGATCAGCAGGCAGAGGTGGTGCACCTCACGCGCTTCGCCGGTTTCCACCACGATGCCGATCCGGGTGCGGGCGTGGCTGTTCACCAGGTGGTGATGGACGGCGCCGGTGGCCAGCAGCGTGCTGATGGGGACCCGATCCGGACCGATGCCACGATCGGTGAGCACGATCAGGCTGTGACCGGCGTCGATGGCCGCGCTCGCCTCTTTGCAAATGCGATCCAGGGCGGCCAGCAGGCCGTCGCGTCCGGAATCCTTCTCGAATGTGATGTCGATGGACTGTGACGTCCAGCCGCGGTGGTTGATGTGCTTGAGGCTTGCGAGTTCGTCGTTGTTCAGGACCGGGTGCGGGATCCATAGCCGGTGCGCATGGGACTCGGTGGTCTCGAGCAGATTACCTTCGGGACCGATGTAGCACTCGAGTCCCATGATCACCTCTTCCCGGATCGAATCGATGGCCGGGTTGGTGACCTGCGCGAAGAGCTGCTTGAAGTAGTCGTAGAGCATGCGCGGCTTGTCCGAAAGGACGGCCAGCGCCGAATCGTTGCCCATGGAGCCGAGCGGGTCGCGCAGTTCCCGGACCAGCGGCATGAGCATGAAGTGCATGGTCTCGACGGTATAGCCAAACGCCTGCATGCGCTCGAGCAGTCGGTCCGGGTCGAAGCCCCGCGGTTCCTTCTCCGGCGACAGATCCCGGATGTCGATGCGCTGCCGGTCGAGCCACTCACCGAAGGGCTGTTGCCGGGCGAAATCGTCCTTGATCTCCTCGTCGGGGATCATGCGCCCCTCTTCGAAATCGATCAGGAACAGCCGCCCGGGCTTCAGTCGCCCCTTTTCCACGATGCGTGCCGGGTCGATGTCCACCACGCCCACTTCCGAGGCCATGATGCACTTGTCGTCGTCGGTGACGTAGTAGCGCGACGGCCGCAGGCCGTTGCGATCGAGCACGGCACCGATGTAGCGACCGTCGGTGAAGGCGATGGAGGCCGGGCCGTCCCAGGGCTCCATCAGGCAGGAGTAGTACTCGTAGAACGCGCGCTTCTCCGCCGGCATGTTGGGATGGGACTGCCACGCCTCCGGAATCATCATGATGATGGCTTCCTGCAGCGTTCGTCCGGTCATCAGCAGGAACTCGAGCACGTTGTCGAAGGTGCCCGAGTCGGAGCAGTCCGGTTCCACGATGGGGAACAGCTTGTTGATGTGGTCGCCGAACAGCGGGCTCTGGGCAACGCCTTCGCGGGCGTTCATCCAGTTGATGTTGCCGCGTCGGGTGTTGATCTCGCCGTTGTGGCTCATGAACCGATTCGGCTGCGCCCTGTCCCAGCTCGGGAAGGTGTTGGTCGAAAACCGCGAATGGACCATGGCCAGGTGCGATTCGTAGCGGTCGTCGGTGAGATCGGGATAAAAGGGAAAGACCTGCTCCGGCGTGAGCATGCCCTTGTAGACGATGACCTTCGACGACAGCGAACAGATGTAGAACAGCTTGCGCTCGGTGAGCTCCACGTCGCCGCGCAGCAGATGAGTGGCGTGCTTGCGGATGGTGTAGAGCCTGCGCTCGAAGTCGTCGCCGAGGGCGTCTTCGGCGGCGCCGATGAACAGCTGCTCCACGTGCGGCATGGCGGCTCGAGCAGCCTTGCCGATGTCCGCCACGTCCGGTTGCACCGGGACTTCGCGCCAGCCGATGAGCGTCTGGCCGGCAGCAGCGATCTGTTCCCCGATCACGGTCTTGCAGCGTTCACGCGCGGCGGCGTCACGGGGCAGGAAGACATTGCCGACGCCATAGCGCCCACGCTCCGGAAGGTCAGCCCCGAGATCGCTCGCCGCCACTGCAGCGAGAAAGCGGTGCGGAAGACCGGTCAAAATACCGGCGCCATCGCCAGAGTTCTTTTCGTAGCCCTGTCCACCCCGATGAACCATGCAGCAGTTCATCTGCTGGGCATCGAGGATGATCTGGTGGCTGGCACGTCCCTTGATATCGCAGATGAAGCCGACGCCACAGCCATCCTTCTCGGAGCTGGGGTCGTAAAGGCCGTGCCTCTCCGGGAGGCCGAGCTTCAACTGGTCTGCGAGACTGTGCATGCGCTTCTCCATCTCTGCCCGCTCGTATTCGGTGCCCGCCGGGGTATGAGGCTAGGAACTGGGGATGTATGGGCCGCGTCGTCGTCGACGCGCTTCAGCCGTAGATCACCCCGGTCGGCGCCCGGCTGGGGGACGCACTGACGCCAGCTTAGTGGATGCGGCGCCGGGTCACTGTCGCGGTCACGCTCAGGGCGCGGAACGCCCCCCCCGGCGGCTGCGGAATCCCCCGAAAGGACGGCAAAAGCCGTGGCCGCAGTGCGGACGGCAGGCGAATTTAGCACCCGCTACAGATAAGTCAACCGGCGCTTTGGGCTGGCTCGGGACCGATTCTGCCTGCTCTCGGTCGCGGATTCCCCCGAGGTGGCTTGTCAGAGCAGGCATGGCGCCGGATGATCCGGGTCATGCCGGAATCCGAACGCCAGCGCTTCCCCATCGTCGTTCATCTGCTGCTGACCTGCCGCCAGGACGTGCTGCTGCTGCGGCGGGCGGGGACCGGCCTCGCTGACGGATTCTGGGCGCCTCCCGGAGGGCATCTCGAAGCCGGCGAGACGCCACGGGAAGCTGCTGTACGGGAAGCGCGCGAGGAGCTCGGTATCGAGCTGTCCGCCACAGTCGCCGTCGCCTGCGGCGCCATGCATTTCCGCGCTCACGGGGGCGGCCTGAACCTGCTGTTCGCCACGGAGCTCGCGGAGCACACAGCGCCGCGCTACGACCCGGCGGACGCCGATGCGGCGGCCTGGTGGCCGCGATCAGCTCTGCCGGCACCGCTGGTCCCCTGGCTGGACGATGCGTTTGGCCTGCTCGATGGCAGCCGCTGGTATGTCGAGCGTCCCTGAGCGACGCGTCGATGCGCTCTGCTACAATGCGCGCCGCCTCGGTCCCGATGGGGGCCTGACATGATACGAAAACGAGAGGATCGACCATGAACCAACCCGTGCGCGTAGCGGTGACCGGCGCTGCCGGCCAGATCGGCTATTCCCTGCTGTTCCGGATCGCTTCCGGCGAGATGCTCGGCAAGGACCAGCCCGTAATCCTGCAGCTGCTGGAGATCACCCCGGCCATGGATGCGCTGCGCGGCGTGGTGATGGAAATCGAGGACTGCGCATTTCCGCTGGTGGCCGGCATCGTCCCGACGGACGACCCGAATGTTGCATTCAAGGATGTGGACTATGCCCTCCTGGTCGGGTCCCGGCCGCGCAGCAAGGGCATGGAGCGCAAGGATCTGATCGAGGCCAACGCGGCGATCTTCTCGGTGCAGGGCAAGGCACTCAACGACCATGCCCAGCGCAGCGTGAAGGTGCTCGTGGTCGGGAACCCGGCGAATACCAACTGCCTCATCGCCCAACGCAATGCGCCGGATCTCGATCCGCGGCAGTTCACCGCCATGATGCGACTCGACCACAACCGGGCCGTTGCCCAGCTGGCGCAGAAGGCCGGTGGACACGTCACGGATGTCGAAGGGCTGTGCATCTGGGGTAACCACTCCGCCACTCAGTACCCGGACATCCACCGCGCGACCGTCAAGGGCAAGCCGGCGTTGGAACTGGTGGATGCGGACTGGTACGCCAAGGAGATGATCCCGGTGGTGCAGCAACGGGGCGCCGCCATCATCGAGGCGCGGGGTGCGTCCAGTGCGGCATCAGCTGCCAATGCGGCGCTGGATCACATGCGCGACTGGGCGCTGGGATGCGACGGCATCGTCAGCATGGGCGTCTACAGCGACGGCAGCTATGGCGTCGAGAAAGGGCTGATCTACTCCTTTCCGGTCACCTGCAGCGGCGGCGACTGGGCCATCGTCGGCGACATCGAAGTGAATGACTTCTCCCGGGAACGCATGAAGGCCAGCGAAACTGAACTCGCGGAGGAGAAGGGCGCCGTCGCTCATCTCCTCAGCGACTGAGAGCGACACGCCGATGTCCAGCAGCAGGCTGCAGGAGCAACTGGAAGCGATCCGGCGTGAACTCGCCGACTCTGACGCCGTCGACGCCACCAACCGAGCGTTGCTCGAGCAGGTGGCGGAGGACATCGAGCGCGTGCTCGACGAGGAAGACGAAACCACGCCGGACACGGTGCGCGGCAAGATGGAAAAAGCGGCGGTGGACTTCGAGGCCGAGCATCCGCGTCTGGCCCGGGTGATGAACGAAGTGGTCGAGGCGCTGGCGCGCATGGGGATCTGACCGCACGGGCCTCGACGAAGTCACGGGCGCCAGCGGAGGTTCCACATGAATGCGATTGCCAACGTCCGCAGCCAGCTCATGCCGCTGCTGGATGCCCTGATCGTACAACTCGACAGCGACGGTGATACGGAGTCTGCAGGCTGGTTCCGTCACATCGGCGCGGCCCTCGAAGCTGCCCGCGAAGAGGAGGATCTGTTGATGATCTTCCTCGAACGCCTGGGTCCCACGGGTCCCATGGCCAATGCGGC
>SKUB01000332.1 GCA_007122315.1 Pseudomonadales bacterium
CCACAGTCCTCGATCAGTGCCCGATCCACGTTAGGCACCACCGTGATATCCGCATAGAGGGCACCCCCGCGCCGATCCGCCGCAACAGTGTTGGTCCAGGAGACGCCCTGCACCGCCTGCAACGCATCACGCATGTCTTCGACACTGCGCGCACGCCAGAAGCGCAGGTACTGCTCACCCGCGCGATTGTTGCGGAGGTTCACGTCCCGGAGCGCGAACGCATGCTCGCTGCTCCAGGGCAGGTCCGAGTTGGCGAGAACCGGCCCGTAGTGGCTGAACCAGACCCTGCGTCGCTCCGGGAGGAGTTCGCCGTCCGCGCTGAGCACGGTGATTTCCACATCACGGGACGTCATGTTGCGGATGTCATCCCCGTGGCGATAGCGGGTCGCATCGTCCGGGTCGAGATCCAGCCTGAACAAAGTGAAACGCAGCGCTGTCGAGACCGTGTGGGTCCACGCCACGTGGCGCGTGAAGCCGATCGCGACCGCATTGGTCGTGTACAGGCCGACACCCATCACATCGAGTTCGCCCGGTATGCGCAGATGCTTCATGTGAAATCGCGACGAGCCCTGCCAGGGATAGTGAGGGTTACCCAGCAGCAACCCCCGTTCGTTCGCAGTGAGTTCGCTGCCAATGGCATAGGCATTGCTGCCGAGCTCCGCGTGATCCGGCATGTCACCCAGATACACCACGGCGCCCGCAGCCGCAGGCTCCGCCCGCGAAGCTGCCGGCGGGCTGGCGTTGACGATGGGCTCGGCTGCCCGGCCGAGCCCGTAGCGGATGCCCACCCAGATGCCCATGCGAGTCACGTCGTCGTCGGTCATCGGACGTACCCAGGGCTCGCCTGCGCAGCGGGCGGGCAAATGGTGCCCATGATCCTCGAGCCAGCGGTTGTAGCCATCGCGGTAGCCGCGGTTCATGGCCGCGACCTCCGGCGGTGCGCCAGCGCGATGATGCGCCACCACGTCCTGGTCGATGATTGCACGCTGAAAGACGTCGTTCGCGACGTTGTCCACGCCGTCGGCATGGGCACCGAAGAAGCGCGCACGTTCACCGCGTACCGTGACGATCTCCTCTGCCAGAACGCAGATCGCGTCCTGCGCCGTCGCGTAGGCAAGTCCGTAACCGAGGCTCGCCCAGTCGGCGGCCTCGATGTGGGGAATGCCGTAATCGGTCCAGCGGATGTCGACGCGATAGGCATCCGGATCCGTGAGCGATGATGCAGACTCGTCCTGACTGCATCCCAGCAGCAGACAGGCCGAGAGCGAGGCCATGGCCATCCTGTTCATGCAAACTCCCCCGATTGCATCGCCAGCAGCCGACGACGTCCCGCAGCCACGATCAGCGCGGCCGCTACCAGAACCAGCCCGGACACCAGCAGCGCCCAGTGTGGGACACCAAGCATCCCGCCCCCTGGAGCGGCGAGCAAGAGCCCGGCGACGAAGATGGCCGAGCGCACGATCCAAGCCACGACGCCGCGACCAAGGTCGCCGAAGCCGAGCAGATAGCCTTGAAGCGCAGCCGAAACCAGGGCGACGCCGACCATGGCAGTGGCCAGAACCGTCAGAATCTCCCCTGCCCCACCCTGCATCAGCAGCGCCGGATTGAACACGAAGAAGAACGGAATGAAGTAGATGATGGTACCAAGCCGCATCGCCTGCACACCTGCGCGCATCGCCGAGACCTGGGCCACCGAGGCGGCGGCGAACGCCGCCAGCGCCACCGGCGGCGTAATGAAGCTGAGCATGCCCCAGTACATGATGAACATGTGTGACGCCAGAGGGTCGAGGCCGGCGTTCACCAGTGCCGGCGCCAGCACGATGGCAAGGAAGATGTAGGCCGCTGTGACCGTCATGCCGATACCGAGAACAAAGCTCGTGACGGCACCCATGATGAGCAGGATCACCACGTTTTCGCCGGCAATGTAGACCAGGTCGTTAGCCAGCGTGCCTGCCATCCCGGTCACCGCCAGTGACCCGACAATCAGACCGATGGCCGCCAGGATGCCCGCCAGCTCCGCCATCAGCTGACCAGAAGCCGCCACCAGCCGCTTCAGTCCAGCCCAGTCGAGCCGATGGCTGGTGAACTGATTGATGATCAGCAGCAGGCCTGTGGCGAGGAACGGCGCCGTGGCCTCCCGTTGCATGTACACCAGCAGGACGATCAGCAGCACGAAAACGAAGATGAAATACCAACCCTCGCGGAACACTTCGCCGAGGCGGGGCAGCTCTTCGCGCGGCAGGCCGTGCAAGTTGTTGCGCGCCGCATAGGCATCGATCTGCATGAACAGACCGAAGAAGTACAGCAGTGATGGGATCACCGCGGCCAGAGCCACAGTGACGTAGCTGACGCCGAGAAAATTCGCCATCACGAACGCAGTCGCGCCCATGATGGGCGGCATCAGGACGCCGCCAGTGGACGCACACGCCTCGACGCCGGCTGCGTACTCGCGGGAGAACCCGATCCGGCGCATGGCCGGAATGGACAACGGCCCGGTGGTGAGCGCATTGGTCACCGGCCCGCCGCTCATGGAGCCCATCAGGCCACTGGAGAAGATCGCCACTTTGGCCGGCCCGCCGCGCATGTGTCCGAGCAGCGCGAACGCGAAATTGATGAAGAAAGGGCCGCCGCCCGTGAAGCGCAGCGCCACGCCGAACAGCAGGAAGCCGAACACCAGCAGCGCGAACGCCTGCATCGGGATACCGAACAGGCTCTCCTCGCTGAGGACGTGGAAGATGGCCGTCTCGGGCAGGCGCATGCCGATGCCTGCCACCACGTCTGGCATGCGATCAGAGTAAAGCGGATACAGCGACAGTACGCCGACGATGACGAAGATCGGCCACCCCCCCGCACGCCGCCCAGCTTCCAGCACGATCACCCAGGTCACCATCGACAGCACGATACCGATGGGCGGCGCGATGTATTCCCACGCTTCGAGCACGATGCGCTCGGCGTTCCAGGCAAAGTAACCGAAGACGATCACGACGACTGCGATCAGCAGCAGGTCGTACCAGGGCACCTTGTCCTGCGCGGCCCGGGCTCCGGCCGGGAACGCAATGAACACCATGCTCAGCATCAGACCCGTGATGATGTACAGGTAGCGGCCGTCGAGCAGCACCTCGCCTAAGAAGAAGCCGAGATTGAAGATCTGGTTGATGGCCAGCAGCGTCGCGATACTGGTGGCCGCAGCCATCACGCCCTGCCAGAACGGAGTCAGTACCCGATAGCGGGTGGCACCCTCGTCGTGCAGCGCCGGCTCAGTCATCGGCGATCGTCACCAGGCCTCGCGCCTCCAGCGCCGCCCGCCGCGCATCGAGCCAGCCCTGTTCGAAAGTCTCGGCGTCACTCACCGTTCCTTCCATCCAGGCTGCCCATGCCGCCCGCAGGGCGCCCAGCCAGCCATCCTCACGGGAAGGCGCCGTATCCCGGGCTACCTGTTGCTGCCAGTCGGCCCAGGCTTCCTGCAGCACAGCCTGCCGCTCCAGATTCGCCTCGTGCCGGGCCTGTGCGGCGTCCGTCCAGGCGCCAATTTCACGCCAGTACCGGATGGCGCCTTCGTGGTAGGGCACGAACGCACGCTCGAAATGCTGCCGCTCCAGCGCCCAACCGTTGGCCCCGGGTGCATTGTCCTTGTAGCGATCGAAATGAACGTGCAGCGCCTTCACCACGCTGTAAACCAGCTCCTCCGGCGCATCCACCATGGACACCAGCATCGGGTAGGGAGACGTGAACACCTCCAGCCCGTCCTCCGGAATCGTCGGGCCCTCGGTGGTCAGGTGCGGAATGTACCAGGGCAATCGGTCGAGGACCCTGGCGACCGCCTCTTCGTCGTCGTGAGGCATACGCAGAAACCTGAGCCCGCGCGGCGACGCCTCCAGGCGCAGAAAGGGCGGAGAGTTGCAGCCTCCCCCCACGACGTCAGCGCGATTGTTGATCACCGCCTCGACGGAGGCCGGGTAGCCGCCCACCTCCACCTTCACCACGTCATCCCAATCGAGGTCCGCATAGGCGAGCAGCGTCCTGCTGCCGTTGTTCAATGACGGCGCGCCCTGTACCCAGGTGAGACGTCGCCCACGCATGTCAGCCACGGTCTCGATTCCGGAATCCGCAGCTGCTGCAAAGGAGAACGAACAGCTGTCGGCGATGGACCACATGGCCAGCCGCAGCGGCTGCGGCCCCCACAGAGGCGAAGCAAAATTGAGCAGTGCCTCCTGGGCGTAGACCGCCTCGGAGCCGCCGGCGGAAAACTGCACCCGCCCTGCCCGCAGCGTCGCGAGGCGGGAGACGTCGTTACGGCCAGGCACGACACGCAGATTGGTGCGGTACTCCCGCTGCAGCACGCTGCCGATGGCCACCGCCTGGCTGTAGCCCTGGGTGCCGGTGGGGTAAGCCGACCAGGCCAGAGTACGCGGCAGCCGCATGCCATCATCCGGTGCGCCGTCCATCGGCAGCGACACCAGCAGGGCCAGGGCCAGCGCCAGCCGCATCATGAGCGCCCCACCCCATGCGCTACGGACCCGATCTGCTCGGACCACGCGCTGCGAGACACCGACACCCGGTGCGTTGGCGCACAGCGAATCACACTCCGGCACTGCATGCTTTCCCCCCTCTACTGCTCGGCGTATGGTGCGCGGCATCGCCGCCCGATTCCAAGGACAGCTCCCTTGATCCGCTACGCTTCCCTACTTTTCAGTCTGTTTCTGCTCGCCGGTTGCGCCAGCCTACCTCAGCTCGAACCTCCGGCCATCGCCCTGGAGCGGGTCGAGCTGCTGCAGCTCGGCTTCGCCCAGCAGCGATTCGGCCTGGAACTGCGGGTGCAGAACCCGAACAACGTCCCGCTGCCCGTGACCGGATTTCGCTACGGGCTCAGCCTTGCCGGCACCCAGCTCGGCAACGGTCAGAGCACCGAGCGCCTGCGTATTCCCGCCGGTGGCGAGTCCCGGGTCAAGCTGGAGCTGAACCTGGATACCATCCGGCTGCTCGGGCAGCTCAGTGAGTGGGCACGCCAACCGCCTTCCGAAGTCAGCTACCTTCTCGACGGTGAGATCGACGTGGATCTCTGGCCGCGGCCACTGCAGTTCAGCCGCGATGGTCGTGTCCCGATCGAAATCGCGCCCGGCGCGTTTCAGTTCTGAAGCTTCATCGCGGCGGCAGCAGGCCCTCCTGCTGATAGGCATTGAACCACTTACGGAACATCGCTTCCGTGTCCATGCACTCGCCGAAACCTGACCGACGCAGGTGGATGGTCGAAACCAGCGCCGCTGCCGTACGCTCCGGCGCATCCGGCGTGAACGTGAAGTCCATGTAGTGATGGGATTCGCCCACAAAGGGCTCGAGTGCCGGAGCACGTAACCCATGGCGCTCCCGAATCGCGTCCCATGCCGCCGCCTGAGCCGGCAGGGCCTGCGCCATAGACTGGGGCCTCTCCTCACCAACGGTCATGCCCAGCGCATCCGCGATGGCCGGCCACACCTCCCGCCAGACGAACACGTCGCCATTGGTGACGTTGAAGATTTCGCTCGCGGCCGCCTGCTGGCCGGCCTCGTCGCCGGCCCAGGCCATGGCCCGCGCGAGCAGGTCAGCGTCCACCGCTTCGATCACGAACGTGGACGGCCCCCCGGGATAGTGCAGCGGTTCGCCCTGCTCGCGCAGCAGCGCCGCGTAGACCCCGATGGGCGGGATCAGGTTCATGGCTGCCCCCAGGGCCATCCCGAAGATGAGCTGCGGGCGAAAGATCGTCCACTGCCAGTCCTGACCCTGCTGCCGCTCGCGAATGTAGCGCTCCTGTTCCCAGTAGAAGTTCGGCTGCGCGTGCAGCTCGTCCCTGTGCTCGCGGGCCGGGAGCGGAATCTGGCGGACGTGGGCGCCATAGGCCTTGGTGCCTTGCAGCAGGGAGACGTGCCGCAGGCCCCCGGCTGCCGCACTCAGCGGCTCGAACAGGTTTTCGAGCATACGACGATTGGTATCGATGTGATCCGTCTCGACCCAACCGGGCATGAGTCCGGGCTTTTCGTAGAGCGCGGCGTAGACCAGCCGCGTCACATCGCTCATGCCGCCGAAGGCTTCGCGACAGGCCTTGGGATCCTGCAGGTCTACCGCCATGTGCTCGGCGCCGAAATCGTGCAGCGGCGGCCGCCGCGACACCGCGGTGACGCGGCAGCCGCGTTCCGCGAACAACTTCATGGCGGCATAGCCGACGACGCCGGATGCCCCCGCCACGACGATGTGCTCCCTGGCCATGGTCCCTCTCCTCGCAGGCGAGGAGGCAAGCTATCACAGCCTGTCGATGGGCACCTTCAGGTAGACGACGCCGTTGTCCTCGGCCGGCGGCAACTGACCTGCCCGGATGTTGAGCTGAATGGACGGCAGGATCAGACGCGGCATATCCAGGGTGGCATCGCGGGCATCACGCATGGCGACGAACTCCGCTTCCGAGACGCCCTGGTGGACGTGGATATTGTGGTGTCGCTGCGCAGCGATGGTCGTCTCCCACTGGTGACTTGGGCGGCCTTCGGGCGGGTAGTCGTGGCAGACGAACACGCGGGTCGCATCCGGCAGCGCCAGCAGCTTCTGCACCGAGCGATACAGGGTGGCAGAGTCGCCTCCGGGAAAGTCGCAGCGCGCGGTGCCTGCGTCCGGCATGAACAGAGTGTCGCCGACGAACAGGGCATCCCCGATCAGGTAGGCAAGATCCGCCGGCGTATGGCCGGGAACGTGGATCACCCTGCCCTCGATCTCACCGATATGAAAACGGTCCCCGTCCGTGAACAGCCGGTCGAACTGGCTGCCATCAGGCAGGAAGGATCGTTCGAGATTGAACAGCTCCCGGAAGATCGTCTGCACGTCGCGAATGTGCTCGCCGATGGCGATCCGACCGCCAAGCTGATCGCGCAGATACGGCGCCGCTGAAAGATGGTCCGCGTGGGCATGGGTCTCCAGGATCCAGTCCACCGCCAATCCGTTCACACGTATGAACTCCAGGATACGGTCGGCACCTGCGGTCGCCATCCGGCCCGATGCATAGTCAAAATCCCGAACCGGATCGATGACCGCCGCATGCCCTCCAGGCGCGTCGTAGACGACATAACTGAAGGTTTCGCTGTCGTCATCCAGAAAAGCTTGCACGTGAGGTCGCATCGTAGGTTCCTTTCAGATAGCTTGATTACATAATATATATGTTTATAATGTTTTCAAGCCAACTGTTTGAGCAGCCCATGCCCGTCACCACCGGACTCGACATTGAGCACATGCGCACGGCAGCAGCGGAGGCCACTGGGGCCCTGCGGGTGCTCGCCCACGAGGATCGCCTGCTCCTGCTGTGCCAGCTGAGCCAGGAGGAAATGTGCGTCAGCGATCTCAAGGACCGCCTCGATCTGCAGCAGCCCATGCTGTCTCAGCAGCTCGGGGTGCTGCGCCGCGAGGGCCTCGTGGCGACACGCCGGGACGGCAAGCGCATCTATTACTCCATCGCGGATCCGAGGATCCTGGCTCTCCTCGAAACGCTCTACGTTCACTACTGCGAAACCTGAGGTTGCGACCATGACCGTCGACTGGACAGCGTTTACGCCCTACTCCGCACTCCTCGGAGGCGCACTCATCGGCCTGGCCGCCGCCCTGCTGGCCCTGCTCAACGGCCGCATCGCCGGCATCGCCGGCATCGTCGGCGGCGCGCTGCTGCCTAAACGCGGCGAACTCGGCTGGCGGCTCGCGTTCGTGGCCGGACTCCTGCTGGCACCGGGCGCGTGGCTGCTCGTGGCCGGATTGCCGGAGATCCAGATCGACGCCAGCCTGCCCATGCTCGTGGTCGCGGGCCTCATCGTCGGCATCAGCACCCGTTACGGCGCCGGCTGCACTTCCGGCCACGGCGTCTGCGGCATCGCGAGGCTGTCACCCCGTTCCCTGGTCGCGACCGCTGCATTCATGAGCACGGGTTTCATCACCGTGTTCGTCGTCCGTCACCTGTTCGGAGGCTGAGGCCATGGCCCGTTCCCTCGCAACCGCGTTGCTGGCTGGGCTGGTCTTCGGCTTTGGCCTGATCCTCTCCGGTATGGTCAATCCGGCCAAGGTGCTGGCCTTTCTCGATCTCGCCGGCGACTGGGACCCGTCACTGGCCCTGGTGATGGTGGGAGCGATCGCCGTATCCTTCCCGGCATTCCGCTGGCTGGCCGGTCGCACCCGGACCGTCCTCGCTGAGCCCCTGCATTTGCCGACCCGACGCGACATCGACGCGCCGCTGGTTCTCGGCAGCCTGGGCTTCGGCATCGGCTGGGGCCTTGCCGGCCTGTGTCCCGGACCGGCGCTCGTCGCCCTCGGGGCTGTCCGCATCGAAGCGCTGGTGTTCGTCGCCTCGATGCTCGCAGGCATGGGCCTGTTCGAACTCATCGAGCGCCAGCGCAAGGCATGAAGCTGCCAGGCTGGCTCACCGGCTACCGCCGGGAGTGGTTACCCAACGACCTCATCGCGGCGCTGGTGGTGACCATGCTGCTGGTTCCCCAGGGGCTGGCGTACGCGACGCTAGCCGGGTTGCCGGCGCATCTCGGGCTGTACGCCAGCATCCTGCCGGTGATCGCCTACGCCATCTTCGGGTCGTCCATGGTCCTGGCAGTGGGGCCGGTGGCGATCACCGCACTGATGACCGCCTCCGCGCTGGCGCCTCTGGCAGCGCCGGGATCTCCGGAATACATCGCCGGCGCCATCGTCCTGGCGCTGCTGTCCGGCCTGATGCTGTTCGTCTTCGGTCTCCTGCGTCTCGGCCAGCTGGCCCGGCTGCTGAGCCATCCGGTCATCAGCGGCTTCATCTCCGGTGCCGCCATCCTCATCCTCATCGGTCAGCTGCGGCCCCTGCTCGGCATCCATGCCACAGGCAACACGGCGCTGGAACTGCTGTGGAACCTCGTCCCGCAGCTGCTTGAGGCCGAACCGCTCACCGCTGCGATCGGTTTATCCGCATTGATCCTGCTTGGACTGGCCCGACGGCGCCTGCCGCAGCTCCTGGTCCGGCTGGGGCTGGCGGACGCCTCTGCCACGCTCCTGGGGCGGCTTGCGCCGATGGTCGTCGTGCTGCTGGCAGCGACCGGGGTCGCGCTCGCCGGGCTCGATGCGCGCCTGGACGTGGTGGGTGGGTTACCGGCGGGGCTGCCGCAGCTGGTGCTGCCGGCGCTGGAGTGGCAGTGGCTGGGTGCCCTGTGGCTGCCGGCACTGATCATCAGCCTGGTCACGTTCGTCGAAAGCGTGGCCATTGCCCAGGCCTTTGCCCGCAAGGATGGC
>SKUB01000386.1 GCA_007122315.1 Pseudomonadales bacterium
AGGATCAGTGGCCAGGGCCTCGGGCCGCTGGCGCTGGACATCAAGGATGCTGCGGTCGAGGAGGACGTTGCGCCTCTGGACGAGACCCGCTCGGAGCAGGTGGCCACGCGTGGCCCCCGCTGGCGCGGTCTGACCAGCTTTGCGGTGGCGGCGTCGCTCACGGCCGTGGCCGTGGTGGGTTGGCAATGGCAGACGCCTGCAGTTGAAGAAGCACCGCGTGCAGCGCCTGAGTCCCGCTTCGCTTCACCGGTGCGCACGCCGGATCGAGGTGCGTTGATGCCTGCGACCCAGCAACCGATGCAGATCCTGGCCCGGGATGGTGGGGCGTTGCAGTCCCGGGTCGGGTTGCAATCGGCGCCGAGTCCTGAGGAAACAGCCCGCCAGCATGTCGAGGGCTACATGGTCAGGCATGCTGAGCACAACGCGCTTCACAGCCGATCAGGCATGATGCCGTTTGCGCGCATGGCTGCATTCGACGGCGCCCAGTGAGGCGCCCGGCCGTGGCTTCGAACCGAGAACGCCACACCTGGCCGGTGCTGCTGGGTGCCCTGCTGCTGCTGGGGCTGACGAACGACAGCCTGGCCGAGACCCCGGAGGCGTGGCTCGAGCGCATGCACGAAGCGCTGTCCGTGCTGACCTATCACGGCGAGTTCAGCTACTTTCACGGCGGCGAACTGTCCAGTCTGCAGCTGGCCCACGCGGTCGTGGACGGCGTCCGTCACGAGCGCCTCGTGCATCTCAACGGCGCCCCTCGCGAGGTGATCCGCACCGGTGACAAGGTCACCTGCGTGCTGCATCCGGGTGACCGGCTGCTCGATCTCGACGACAGCATTCCGGCCGGGCCGTTCGCCCAGGCGTACGGCCGCCATCTCGAGGGATTGCCCGAGGGTTACCAGGTCAGTTTCGGCCCTGCGGACCGGATCGCCGGGCGTGAGACGGTGCAACTGCACATCGAACCGGAGACCGCGGATCGCTATGGATACCGCCTCTGGCTCGATCGGGACACCGCCTTGCTGCTGCGCTCTGAGCTGCTCGATACCTCCGGGCAACCGCTGGAGATCTTTCAGTTCGTGAGGATCGAGATCGGGTCATCGATGGATCCCGCGCTGCTCGAGCCGGCCGTCGGCGACGACCTGGTCAAGTACGATCTCGCATTCGCCGACACCTTGGCTGGCGACGACAATCCAGGCGGCGACGGCCGGGTGCGCTGGGAGGCTTCCTGGCTCCCGGCTGGATTCGTGATGGCCTCCGCCGACGTGAGAAGGGTCCCTTCGCGCCAGGAAGGCGTGGAGAATCTGGTCTTCAGCGATGGCCTGGCGACATTTTCGATTTTCCTCGAGCCCGCGCCTTTGAATCTCTCGCCGGCCCACACGGCGCGACATGGGGCCACGGTCGCGGTGATGCGCCGCGTCGTTGCCGATACCCCGGAACCCTGGCTGGTGACGGTGGTGGGTGAAGTGCCCATCGAGACCGCCGAGCGGGTCGCCGAACATGTGCGGCCGCTCCCCGATCCGGACTGACTGCTACACTTGGCCCGTTGGACTGAGCGTCGGTGCCTGGCATGAACGAAGAAGTGGCGGAAGTCGTCGCCGTCGAGAAGGGCCGGATCCGGCTGGTGGCACGCAGGGTCTCCCAGTGCGGGAGTTGCGCCGCTCGCTTCGGCTGTGGGCATGGCCTGCTCGATGGCATGGGACGTGAACGCGTGGTCCACATCGAGTTGCCGCGGACATCGGTGCCGGATGATGTCCAGATCGGGCAGCGGCTTCTGCTGGCCGTCCCCGACGGTGCGATACTGTCCGCCTCACTGGCGGTTTACGGTCCACCACTGTTGGGATTGCTAAGTGGTGCCCTCATCGTGTCCATGCTGGTGCCTGGAGCCGACGTCGCTGCAGTGGCTGGGTCCGGTATCGGTTTTGTCGTCGGCTGGCTGATCGTCCGCCGGCATCGCAACGTGGGCGCGCACCTCGACATGCGCTGCAGAAGGCTGCCGGCCGAGCGCGTGCCTGTTACTGAACCACGGGTCGTTTGAGTGGTCTGAACCGGCGTCTGAAGTCGCGCATCGCGGTGACGGCCTCATTCAGCCAGATCGACAATCGGAGCCATCATGTTTGCATCTGTCCGAGCCACCTCTGTTTTGGCGAGCCTGCTCGTCTGCGGCCTGCTGTCGTCCGCACTTGCACCGCAGGCGGTTGCTCGCAGCGGTCTGCCCGATTTCACCGAACTGGTGGAACAGGCATCGCCCGCAATCGTCAACATCTCAACCGTCCAGCGCGCCTCGTCCAGTCAGGGCGGGCTGCCGCGGGGCATGGAGCCGGAGAACATTCCCGAGTTCTTCCGTCATTTCTTTCGCGGTGGTCCCGAAGGTCCTGCCCAGCGCGAGCGGCGTTCCCTGGGATCCGGCTTCATCATTTCCGCAGACGGCTACATCGTCACCAACAATCATGTGGTGGACGGCGCCGACGAAATTTTTGTCCGCCTGATCGACCGTCGCGAATACACGGCCAAGGTGATCGGCACCGATCCGCGTTCTGATCTCGCCCTGCTTCAGGTCGAGGCCAACGATCTGCCAACGGTCGAGCTCGGGCGCTCGGAGAACCTCAAGGTCGGTGCCTGGGTACTGGCCATCGGATCGCCGTTCGGATTCGATTACTCGGTGACGGCCGGTATCGTCAGTGCCAAGGAGCGCAGCCTTCCCGATCGCAATCGGGAGAACTACGTGCCGTTCATTCAGACCGACGTGGCGATCAATCCGGGCAACAGCGGTGGCCCCCTGTTCGATCTCGATGGGCGCGTGGTCGGCATCAACTCGCAGATCTTCACCCGGTCTGGCGGCTTCATGGGCCTCTCCTTCGCCATACCCATCGATGTTGCGATGGAAGTGATCGATCAGCTCATGGAGACCGGCACCGTGTCCCGTGGTTGGCTGGGGGTGATGATCCAGGACGTGAACCGCGACCTGGCGGAGTCCTTCGGTCTCGACAAGCCGGCGGGAGCGCTGGTGGCGCGCGTGGTCGAGGATTCACCCGCAGAAGCGGCAGGGATTGAGGCCGGCGACATCATCCTCGAGTTCGCAGGCCGCAGCATCGACCTTTCCAGCGACCTGCCGCACATTGTCGGTCGGACGCGGGCCGGTTCCGAACAGCCGCTGGTTGTGGTCCGTGACGGTGAGCGCATGACCCTGACGGTGAATGTCGGTGAGCTGGCGGATGCCGGCGCCGAAGTGGCTGGCAGAACGCCGGACCGGAGCCCGGCCAACCCGCTTGGTCTGACCGTGGAGGCGATCCCGGACACCGCGGCCCAAAGGCTCGGCGTGACCGGAGGCGTGCAGGTGAGTGGCGTCCAGGACGGGCCGGCAGCTCGCGCCGGAATCCGCCGCGGCGACGTCATTACCCGGCTCAATAACGAGGCCATCGAATCAACCGCGGATTTCGAGCGCATCATCGCAGCCCTGCCGCCTGGCCGCTCGGTGCCTGTTCTGGTGGTTCGCGGCGGGAATCCGACCTTCCTCGCCTTGCGGGTCCCGGAGGAGGAGTGATTTCCACCGACCCTCCTGCGCCTCCCGGGCGCAGGAGGGGTCCGATGGCAGGACATGAGTCGCAGCCGGTTTACCTATAGAATGCGCGGCCTGCCTGCGGGCCGTTGCCAGGACCCATTCCCTTGACCGAACTGCGCCACATCAGAAATTTCTCGATCATCGCCCATATCGATCACGGCAAGTCCACGCTTGCCGATCGGTTCATTCAGCGCTGTGGAGGTCTGGCCGATCGGGAGATGGCCGAGCAGGTGCTGGACTCCATGGATCTGGAGCGGGAGCGGGGCATCACCATCAAGGCCCAGAGTGTCACCCTCTATTACGATGCCCGCGACGGCCAACGCTATCAGCTCAACTTCATCGATACGCCCGGGCACGTGGACTTCTCCTACGAAGTGTCGCGCTCCCTGTCTGCCTGCGAAGGTGCCCTGCTGGTAGTGGATGCGGGTCAAGGCGTCGAGGCCCAGTCCGTTGCGAACTGCTACACCGCCATCGACCAGGGCCTCGAGGTGATCCCCGTCCTCAACAAGATGGACCTGCCCCACGCGGATCCGCCCAAGGTGCGGCGCGAGATCGAAGAGATCATCGGGGTCGATGCCACCGACGCACTGGAAGTCAGTGCCAAGACAGGCCTCGGCATCGATGATCTGCTCGAGTCGCTGGTGGTACGGATACCGCCGCCTGTCGGTGACATCGAGGCTCCCCTGCAGGCGCTGATCATCGACTCCTGGTTCGACAACTATCAGGGTGTGGTGTCGCTGGTTCGGGTCGTCCAGGGCAGCCTGAAGAAGGGCGATCGCATCATGGCCCGGTCCCTCAAGAAGCTGCATCAGGTGGACAGCGTCGGTCGCTTCACGCCGAAGCAGACCCAGTCCGACGTCCTGCAGGCCGGCGAGGTCGGTTACATCATCGCCGGCATCAAGGATGTGCGCGGTGCCCCGGTTGGCGACACCCTGGTCCACGAACGTTCTGACGCGCCCGCGCTGCCTGGCTTCGAGAAGGTGAAGCCGCAGGTGTTCGCAGGCCTGTTCCCGGTAGATGCTGATGACTTCGAGGACTTCCGCGATGCGCTGGGCAAGCTGACGCTGAACGATGCCTCCCTGGTCTACGAGCCGGAAGTCTCGGATGCCCTCGGTTTCGGTTTCCGCTGTGGCTTCCTGGGCATGCTCCACATGGAGATCATTCAGGAGCGTCTGGAGCGGGAGTACAACCTCGATCTGATCACCTCGGCACCATCGGTTGTCTACGAGGTGCTCGGCAAGGACGGCACCATCGTCCACATCGACAATCCTTCGGAGCTGCCGGACCCCTCCCGGATCGAGGAAATTCGCGAGCCCATCGTGCGGGCGAACATCCTGGTGCCGCAGGAGCACGTGGGGGCGATCCTGACCCTGTGCGAGGGTCGCCGCGGCACCCAGGTGGACATGCAGTTCGTCGGTGGCCAGGTGTCTCTGGTCTACGATCTGCCCATGGCGGAAGTGGTTCTGGACTTCTTCGATCGACTGAAATCGGTGAGCCGTGGCTTCGCCTCCCTGGACTATGCCTTCCAGGCGTTTCAGCCCTCGCCGGTGGCGCGCCTCGACGTGCTGATCAATGGGGACCGGGTGGACGCCCTGGCGCTGATCGTGCACCGGGATCAGGCCCAGACCAAGGGTCGCGATCTGGTGGAAAAGATGCGTGACCTGATCCCGAGGCAGATGTACGACGTAGCGATTCAGGCCGCACTCGGGGCCAAGATCGTGGCACGCTCCAACGTCAAGGCGCTGCGCAAGGACGTGACCGCCAAGTGCTACGGTGGCGACGTCACCCGGAAAAAGAAGCTGCTCGAGAAGCAGAAGGCCGGCAAGCGGCGCATGAAGCAGGTGGGCCGGGTGGAGATCCCGCAGGAAGCCTTCCTCGCGGTGCTGCAGGTCGGAAAGTAAGGCTCGGGAAAGGGTATCGCATTGAACAGCCTGCTCGATTATCTGCCAGAGTTTCTGCTTATCGCGACCCTGGTGACCGGCGTCATCTGGGGTATCGATCGCTGGCGGTGGCGGCCCGGCCGCCGCGCGGCGGCCGCGGAACTCGAGGCGCGCACACCCGCAGCCGAGCAGGACTCAGAGGCCTATCAGCAGGCGCGGGAAGCCGTGCTGCGGGAACCGGCTGTGATGGAGTGGGGCGGCAGCTTTTTCCCCGTCCTGGCGCTTGTCCTGATTCTGCGTTCGTTCGTTGCCGAACCGTTCGTGATCCCGAGCGGGTCGATGATTCCCACGCTGGAGGTGGGCGACTACATCCTGGTGAACAAGTACACCTATGGACTGCGGTTGCCAGTGCTCGGCACCAAGGTTGTACCGATGGGCGAGCCTGAGCGCGGTGATGTCATGGTTTTCTTCCCGCCGCATCAGCCGAACTACTTCATCAAGCGCGTGGTGGGCATTCCAGGTGATGTCATCGAGTACCGCAACAAGCGGTTGATCATCAATGGCGAGCCCGTGGCGCTGGAAATCGTTCAGCAGATGACTCCAGAGATGCCCGGCGTGGTGGTCGCGGACGAACGACTCGGCGAGGACGCGCATCGCATCCACATTTATCCTCACCAAACCATGGAAGGCTGCGCCCGGCGCCCTGACGGCTGCAACTGGCGGGTCGGTGAGGGGGAGTACTTCATGATGGGCGACAACCGCGATCAGAGTGACGACAGCCGCAGTTGGGGCATGGTTCCCGAGGAGAACATTGTCGGCAAAGCCGTTGCGATCTGGGCTCACAAGCAGCCGGGATTGAATTGGCCTACATTCTATCGTAACGGCAGGATTCGCTAGTGTCCCCCTTAGGACGCAGCGTAGGCAGAGGGTTCGGCGATGCAGCTACGGTCACAGCGGGGATCGTTCATCGGCTGGTTCATGGTCATCGTGGTCATCCTGGGCATTTCTACGGTGATGATCCGACTCGTTCCGCATTACGTCGACTATCGGACCATGCGCAGCGTGCTGCAGGAGATGGTGGACGACGACCGTATTGCCCGCAGCAATGCGGCTGCGTTTCGGCGCACGTTCAACGAGCGTCTGCAGGTGAACAACATTCGTGGTTTCGATGTGGCGAATGCGCTCACTGTGGAGGCGCGAACCGGCACCCTGACAGTCGATCTGCACTACGAGGTCCGCGAGCCGCTGTTCGGCAATGCGGACATCGTCCTCAAGTTCGAAGACAGCTTCGAACGAGTGCTGCGGTGAGCGGGGAAGCGTGAGCCGCCGTCCGGACGCCGAAGTCGTGCCGTCCGGTGCGCCGGTTTCAGACCTGGGCGAGCTTCAGCGCAGGCTGGGTTACGACTTTCGCGATGCTGACCTGCTCGACCTCGCGCTGACCCATCGCAGCGTGTCCGGCAGACGCAACAACGAACGTCTCGAATTCCTCGGCGATGCCTTTCTCGGCTACGTCGCCGCAGCGGAGTTGTTCGAACGCCACGCCGACGCCAAGGAGAATCAGCTCACGCTGCTGCGTGCGAGCCTCGTTCGCGGACGGACGCTCGCCGAACTGGCGCGGGCGATTGGTCTCGGCGAGTTCCTGCGCCTCGGTTCCGGCGAACTCAAGAGCGGTGGCCATCGACGCGACTCGATTCTTGCGGATGCTGTGGAAGCCGTGATCGGAGCCGTGCTGCTCGATGGTGGTCAGGAGTCGGCCCGGACGGTGGTTGTCGGACTGCTCGGAGACCGCCTGGAGCGGGCACGGCCCGGCGAAGTCCGCAAGGATCCGAAAACCCGCCTGCAGGAGTGGCTGCAGGGGCGCGGGGAGGCATTGCCGGAGTACGAGGTGGCGCAAGTGGCTGGCAGCGACCATGCCCAGACGTTCACCGTCATCTGTCGTGTGCCCGCTCTCGGGGAACCCATCTCTGGTCGTGGCCGCTCGCGGCGGGCAGCGGAGCAGCAGGCTGCCTCACACGCGCTCGATCTGCTCGGGGGAGAAGGCGAGTGACTGCAGTGACGCGCTGCGGTTACGTCGGCCTCGTCGGCAGGCCGAATGTGGGCAAGTCGACGCTGCTCAACCATCTGGTCGGCCAGAAGATAAGCATCACCTCCGATCGCCCTCAGACCACGCGCCACAATCTGCTCGGGATCCAGACAGAGGGTAACGATCAGATCATCTACGTGGATACACCCGGGCAGCACGGCACTGAGCGACGTGCGCTGAATCGGCTCATGAATCGCCAGGCCAGATCCGTCCTGGCGGATGTCGACGTCCTGTTGATGGTCGTGGAAGCCGGCCGCTGGAAGGAGGATGACGACCTCGTGCTGCAGCGCCTGCTGTCAGAGCGCGGTTTCGAGGACGGGCGCGCGCCGCTCCTGGTTTTGAACAAGGCTGACCTGGTGACGCCGAAAGAGCGTCTGCTGCCGTTCATCAGTGCCTGCGGCAGACGTGCTCCGTTCGCTGAAATCATTCCCCTGTCGGCGACGAAGGGCCACAACGTGGATCGGCTCGAAGCCTGCATCCGTGAGCGTCTGCCCGCAGCGCCCCACCTGTTTCCTGCGGATCAGGTCACGGACCGCACCGAACGGTTCATGGTCGCGGAGATCGTGCGCGAGAAAGTCATGCGACGTGTCGGCGACGAGCTGCCGCACCAGATCAGCGTCGGCATCGAGCGTTGGACGGATGAGCAGGGTCGGCTGACCATCCATTGCCAGATCCTGGTGGAGCGCGACGGACAGAAGGCCATCGTGGTTGGCCACAAGGGTGAGCGGCTCAAGCAGGCCGGGATCGAGGCGCGGCATGAGATCGAGCGGCTGCTCGATCGCCACATCCGGCTCGAACTCTGGGTCAAGGTGAAGGGTGGCTGGTCAGACGACGAGCGCATGCTGCGACGCCTCGGCTACGAAGACTGAGTCAGCGTCATGAACGAGCCGGCATTCGTGCTGCACACCCGGCCATGGCGTGAGACCAGTCTGATCGCGGAGTTGCTGACGCCGGGTCATGGTCGCGTAGGCGTTGTCGCCCGCGGCGGCCGTCGCGGGCGTCGTGGCGCTGCCGGGGTGCTGCAGCCGTTCTCATTACTTCAGGTGACTTTGCGTGGGCGTGGCGAACTCAAGACGCTGGTCAGCGCCGAACCGGAGCAGACATTGCTGCTGCGCGGCGAGCGCCTGTTCGCCGGTTTGTATCTGAACGAGCTGCTGCTGCGTCTGCTGCAACGCGACGAGGCCCAGCCGGAAATCTTCAGCGACTACGCCGGCACGCTGGCCCGCCTGGCGCATCTGGATCCGCAGTACGCGGCCCGGGACATGGAGCCAGCCCTGCGGCGCTTCGAGCTGCGGCTGCTGGTGGCGCTGGGGTACGGATTCCCCCTGGATCAGGATGTTCAAGGTCACGCGCTGGACGCGGCGCGGCGCTACACGCTGATTCCCGACGAGGGCCTTGCGGTCGTCGGTGACACGGTACGCGATGCCGGTTACGAACTGGAGTTCGAGGGCTCGCATCTGCTCGCCCTGGCGGCGGATGTGCTCTCGGAGCCGGAGGTTCTGCTCACGGCCAAGCGGCTGACGCGGCTGGCCCTGGCGGGCCACCTTGGCGGCCGGCCGCTGCATTCGCGGGCATTGTTCCGGCGCTGGCAGGCGGCCGAAGACGACGATCAGCGGCCCTGACGCGCATGGCCCACTAGCCCGCATCGCTCACCGATGCGCGAAGCGAGGTCGTGGAGATGCCGGTAAAGACAAGGCGCGCGACAGTTCGGGCGCGCAGGCGTACTTTCCAGTACGTCGAGCACCCGGAC
>SKUB01000366.1 GCA_007122315.1 Pseudomonadales bacterium
CCCGAATCCGCCGGCAGTCCGCGATCGCAAAGCCGGCCTGCGGCCGACTTTCGCTCCCACTGACGCTAGCAAACGCCTCGTACTTTCAACGAGTGATGTGTTGTTCCATGAGAGACTGCAGGCGACGCAGCGATCGCTGACTGCCCGAGAACTTAGGCGCCACGCCAGAAGCTCGGCCCGTCCGCTGCGCGGCCTGGGCTCTCCCACAAGGCTCGCGGTGGCATGTGGGAGGGCGCAATGCGCTTGCGGGGCTACATCCGCTCGACGGTGGCGATGCCGAGCAGGCTGAGGCCGGTTTTGAGCGCTGCGCTGGTGCGCTGGGCCAGGGCCAGGCGGGAATCACGCAGCGCGGCATCACTCGCCGCCAGCACCGGACACTGTTCGTAGAACGCCATGAAGGCCACGGCAATGTCGAACAGATGCGCGCAGAGCAAATGCGGCAACCCGTCGCGGGTCACCACCGCCAACGTCTCCGGCAGCCGGATCAGCTGCATCGCCAGCGCCCGCTCCGCAGGCTCCGCAAGGGTGATCGGCGCATCGAAGCTGTCCGGGTCCACTTCGGCGCGGCGGAACAGACTGCGCACGCGGGTATAGGCGTACTGAAGATAAGGCGCGGTATTGCCGTCGAAGGACAGCATGCCGTCCCAGGAGAAGACGTAGTCGCTGCTGCGATGCTTGGACAGGTCTGCGTACTTCACGGCGCCGATGCCCACCACCCGGCCGATGTCGCGGCGCTCCGCCTCAGCGAGTTCCGGGTTCTTCTCCGTCACCAGCGCGTAGGCTCGTTCTTCCGCCTCGTCGAGCAGTTGCGACAGGCGGACCACGCCGCCGGAGCGGGTCGCGAACGGGCGTCCGTCCTCGCCGAGCATGGTGCCGAAGGGCATGTGTTCGAGCTGCGCCTCCTCCGGGGCGAAGCCGGCCGCCCGGGCCACGGCGAACACCTGCCGGAAGTGCAGGCTCTGGCGATTGTCGACGAAGTAGAGCATGCGCTGGGCGCGCAGGGTCCGGCTGCGATGGCGGACCGCCGCGAGATCGGTGGTGGCGTAGAGATAGCCGCCATCACGCTTCTGCACGATCAGGGGCAGCGGCTGGTCGTCCTTGCCCTTGAACTCGTCGAGAAACACGCACTGGGCGCCGTCGCTCTCGGTGAGCAGCCCGGCCGCGTCGAGGTCCTCGACCACGCGGGCGAGGTCGTCGTTGTAGGCGCTTTCCGCATGCACGTGCTCTCGTGTCAGGCTCACACCGAGCCGGGCGTAGAGCGCCTCGCAGTGGCGCATGGAGACGTCGATGAACTGCTGCCAGCGACGCAGGCAGTCAGGATCGCCGGATTGCAGGCGCACGACGGTGTCGCGGGCCGCCTGCGCGAATTCCGGGTCCGAGTCGAAGCGCTGCTTGGCGTGACGGTAGAACGTCTCCAGGTCCGCGAGTTCGTGCTCGAGGGCATCGTCGTTGTTCGCGAGTTCATTCATCCACGTCAGCAGCATGCCGAACTGGGTGCCCCAGTCGCCGACGTGATTCTGGCGCAGCACGGCGTGACCCGTGTGCTCGAGCACCCGGGCCATGGCGTCACCGATGATGGTGCTGCGCAGGTGGCCGACGTGCATCTCCTTCGCCAGATTGGGCGAGGAGTAGTCCACCACCACCCGCTGGGCGTCGGCGCCTGCCGGACGCGCTGCGATCACGGTGGCGGCGTAATCGGCCAGCTGCCGGTTCAGGCAGGCATCCGACAGCGTCAGGTTGATGAAGCCGGGCCCGGCGATCTCGGCGTGTGCGACCAGATCGTCGATTTCCGCCACAGCCAGCGCAGCTTCCGCGAGCTCCCTGGGTTTGCGGCCAAGCTTCTTGGCGGCTCCCATGGCGCCGTTCGCCTGATAGTCGCCGAAGCCCGCGCGGGTGGCCGGTTGCACGATGGCAGGCGTGCCTGGCGGCGCGCCTGCCTTTTCCAGGGCGGCAGTGATGCGCGCCTCGAGGGTCTCGCGGAGCGTCATGACCCTGGGTTCACGCGGCGCACCGACTTGATGACGATGGGCTCCACCGGCACGTCGCCCATGCCGGCGACAACGCCGGTTTCCATCTCACTGATGGCATCCACCACGTCCATGCCCGACACCACGCGGCCGAACACGGTGTAGCCGGGCCGGTCGCCCCGGGCGTCGAGGTGGGCATTGTCGCGGACATTGATGAAGAACTGGGCGCTGGCGCTGTCCGGATTGCGCAGCCTGGCCATGGACAGCGTCCCGCGAAGGTTCTGCGGACCCCCGACAGACTCGTTGACGATGGTGTCGCCGGGCTCCCTGAGCTCCATGTCGGCGGTGTAGCCACCGGTCTGGATCATGAAGTTCGCGATCACCCGGTGGAAGATCAGGTCCTGGAAGAACGACGCATCGACATAGGCCAGGAAGTTGTCAGCGGTCACCGGCGCCTCGTCCGGGAACACCTCCACTTCGAACACGCCGGCGCTGGTCTCGAACACGACCCGGGGCTGATCGGCGGTGGCGAACTGACTTGCGATGAGTAGGGCAGTGAAGACGGCCAGGGACAGGCAGCGCATGCGGCAACCTCGAAGCGATGCTCGGGAGGTGCGCAGTCTACTGGCTCGCCGCAGCGCATTGAAGCGCTACGACGCACGCGGCGCCGTCACGCATCGGTCGAGCGTGGCGCAGTGGGACCGAATGTCGGGCACAGCCCGGCGTTGCGATCGCAGACTGCCCGCGAAGGCAGGCGTGATGCATATCGCGACGCCCGCTTCGCGGACGTGTGCTCCCACTGACATATCGCAGCGATCTTGGGTGGCGCAGTGGGAGCGAATGTCGGGCACAGCCCGGCGTTGCGATCGCGGACTGCCCGCGAAGTCAGGCGTGACGCATATCGCGACGCCCGCTTCGCGGACGTGTGCTCCCACTGCGCTTCGTTCGAGCGCTGCGCCCACTTTGCCGGGCGTTACATCACGCCGTAGGCGATCATGGCTTTGGCGACCTTGTTGAAGCCGGCCACGTTGGCGCCCTTGAAGTAGTCGATGTGCCCGTCCGCCTGCCGTCCGAACTCCACGCACTGATCGTGGATGCCCTTGATGATCTCCCGCAGACGCACGTCCACCTCGCCGGCGGACCACTGCAGGCGCAGACTGTTCTGACTCATCTCCAGGCCGGACACGCTGACCCCGCCCGCGTTCGCTGCCTTCGATGGTGCGTGCAGCAGATCGCGCTTCTTCTGGATGGTCTTGATTGCCTCCGGTGTGGTCGGCATGTTCGCGCCTTCGGCGATGCCGCGGACATTGTTAGCCACCAGTTTCTTGGCGTCTTCCAGCTCGATCTCGTTCTGGGTGGCGCACGGGAATGCGAGATCGCAGGGCACACCCCAGGGTCGCTCGTCGGCATGGAACTCGGCGCCGAACTCCCGTGCGTACTCCTCGATGCGACCGCGGCGCCTCTCCTTGAGGTCCATGACCCACTCGAGCTTGTCCAGCGTCAGCCCGTCCTTGTCGTAGATGAAGCCACTGGAGTCGGAGAGGGTGACCACCTTGCCGCCGAGTTCCAGCAATTTCTTCGCGCAGTAGGTGGCGACGTTGCCGGATCCGGACACGACGCAGACTCTGCCGTCGATGGACTCCTTATGGTGGGTGAGCATGTCCTCCATCATGTAGACGGTGCCGTAGCCGGTGGCTTCGGTGCGGATGCGGCTGCCGCCGAATTCCAGGCCCTTACCCGTCAGCACGCCTTCGAAGCGGTTCACCAGGCGCTTGTACTGGCCGAACATGTAGCCGACTTCCCGCGCGCCGACGCCGATGTCGCCGGCCGGGACGTCAGTGTCCGGGCCGATGTGGCGATGCAGTTCGGTCATGAACGCCTGACAGAAGCGCATCACCTCGCGGTCTGATTTTCCTTTCGGATTGAAGTCGGAACCGCCCTTGCCGCCGCCCATGGGCAGTCCGGTGAGGCTGTTCTTGAAGGTCTGTTCGAAGGCGAGGAACTTCAGCACGCTCTGGGTGACGCTGGGATGGAAGCGGATGCCGCCCTTGTAGGGGCCGATGGAATTGTTCTGCTGCACCCGATACCCGCGGTTGACGCGGATGTTGCCCTGATCGTCCTCCCAGGTGACCCGGAAGCTGATGATGCGGTCCGGCTCGGTCATCCGCTCGAGGATCATCAGATCCTTGTAGATGGGCTTGTCGGCGATGTAGGGGACGATGTCCATCGCCACTTCGTGCACGGCCTGGTGAAACTCGGGCTCCCCCGGATTGCGCCGCTTGACCCCCTCCATGAACCGTTCGAGTTCGTCCTCGTGGTTATCGGCCATGCCCCATGCTCCCTTGTTGTGTGGACGGCTGTGTTGACGCCGCGCCTATCTGAACGCGTCGGGAGGCGCATTGACAAGGGGAAATTACAGGGGAAATTACAGCGGGGTCTCAGCCGTTGAGCACCTGCAGATAGCGGCGCACCGTTCCGAACCAGCCCAGTTCCAGCGCATCGGCTACCAGAGCATGACCGATGGACACCTCGGCCAGGCCCGGCAGTGTCCGCAGAGCCACCAGGTTGTCGAGATCGAGTTCGTGGCCGGCGTTGATGCCGAGACCAAGGTCGCGGGCACATTCGGTGGCGCGGGTGAACGCCTCGAGGCTGGCACGACTCTGCGGTCCGCCGGCGTGGCCGTCTTGTGCGTAGGCTTGGGCGAACGGGCCGGTGTAGAGCTCGATGCGTTCGGCGCCGGTGTCCGGAACCGCGGCAATGGCGGTGGGATCCGGATCCATGAACAAGCTGACGCGGGCGCCCTGGGCCTGCATGCGCTGGATGAGCGGCCGCACCCGGTCTGCTTCCGCCGGCAGATCCCAGCCGTGATCCGACGTCAGCTGGGCGTCGCTGTCCGGCACCAGGGTCACCTGGGCGGGACGGGCCTCGGCGACCAGCGCCTCCAGGCCGGGGTAGCCGCCGGCATTGGCGGGGGCGAACGGATTGCCTTCGATGTTGAACTCGGCGTCGGGAAACTCGGCACGCAGCATGGCCGCCAGGGCTGGAACGTCACTGGCGCGGATGTGGCGTTGATCCGGGCGCGGATGCACGGTGATGCCGTGGGCACCGGCGAGCAGCGCCATGCGTGCCAGTTCCAACAGGTCCGGCCGTGCGCCGCCACGGGCATTCCGCAGCAGGGCAATCTTGTTGACGTTCACGGACAGGGCGATCACGGCCGCGGCTCCGTGGAGTCGGACTCGACGGCGTCCACCACCGGCTCCGCTTCCTCGGCTGCGTCGAGATGGCCCGCGCGCGCCAGATAGACAATGGTGATCACCACGTAGCAGAACGTCAGCGCGAAGCTGCCGAACAGCTTGTAGTTGACCCAGACCTCCTCACTGAAATTCATGAACACCACCAGGTTCAGCGTCCCGCCTAGGAAGAAGGCCGCGCTCCAGCCCCAGGCAAGGTGGTTCCAGGCGCGCCGCGGCAGCGGCAGCTGGCCGCCCAGCATGCGCTCGAGCAGGTTGCGTTCGCCGAAGATCTGCGACAGCGCGAGGCCTGCGGCCAGGATCCAGTTCACCAGGGTGGGTCGCCACTGAATGAAGGCGGCGTTGTTCAGTGCCAGGGTCAGGCCGCCAAGCAGCAGGACAGCCCAGAACTGGAGCTGCATGGGTCGGTCGAGCTTGCCGAAGCGCAGGTAGAGCACGGCGGTCAGCAGCACCTGGGCGACGATGAGCACGGCGGTGGCGCCGAGCAGGTCGCGCTCCAGGAAGTAATAGGCGATGAAGAACGCAAGAATGGGTGCGAATTCGAGGAACTGCTTCACAGGGACTCCGTTTGCACGCGGGAACGGCGTCCTGCCGTCCGAAGGGGGTGGGTTGAGGCCCGCCGCGGCGCACCAGCATAATGGATCCTACGCCGCCGGGGGAGCGCGGCGCCCGCGCATGAGCAGTTGGAATCCTATGGCGCAGTACTTCAGCATCCACCCGGACAATCCGCAGCCGCGGCTCGTCCGCCAGGCCGTGGACATCGTCAGAAGCGGCGGGGTCATCGTCTATCCCACCGATTCCGCCTACGCCATCGCTTGTCGGCTCGAGGACAAGAACGGTGCCGAGCGCATCCGGCGCCTGCGCGAGGTCGACAAGGAACACAATTTCACCCTGGTCTGCCGTGACCTGAGTGAACTGTCCATCTACGCCACGGTGGACAACATGGTCTATCGGGCGCTGAAGGCCCACACGCCCGGGTCATTCACGTTCATCCTGCCGGCGACCCGGGAGGTGCCGCGGCGCCTTGCCCATCCCAAGCGCCGGACCATCGGCCTGCGGGTGCCGGATCATCGCATTGCCCTGGCGCTGCTCGAAGAGCTCGGCGAACCGTTGATGTCGAGCACCCTGATTCTGCCCGGAGACCTGCTGCCGCAGACGGACCCGGAGGACATCCGGGAACGCCTGGAGAAGCAGGTGGACCTGATCATCGACGGTGGCCCCTGCGGCCCGGAACCCACCACGGTGGTGGATCTCACCGGACCCGTGCCGGTGCTGACGCGGCAGGGTCGCGGCGATGCCAGCAAGCTCGTTCCGGATGCGGCGCCGCGCGACGGTACTGTGGGCTAGGGAGGCCGGCGCTCTGCTATGATCCGCGCCCTTTTGATCTGTGGAGCACGTCTTGAAGGCTAACGATGCCGAGCGCCGGGTTCTCTCCGGCATGCGACCGACCGGCCGGCTGCATCTCGGGCACTACCACGGGGTGCTGCGCAACTGGGTCAAGCTGCAGCACGAGTTCGAGTGCTTCTTCTTCGTCGCCGACTGGCATGCGCTGACGACCCACTATGGTGAGTCCCAGGAAATCGAACAGAACGTCTGGGACACGGTCATCGACTGGCTGGCTGCCGGCGTCAACCCAGGCTCGGCGACGCTGTTCATTCAGTCCCGGGTGCCGGAGCACGCGGAGCTGCATCTGCTGCTGTCCATGATCACGCCTCTCGGCTGGCTCGAGCGGGTGCCGAGCTACAAGGATCAGCAGGCGAAGCTGAAGGAGAAGGACCTCACCACTTACGGCTTCCTCGGCTATCCGTTGCTGCAGAGCGCGGACATTCTGGTCTACCGGGCGGGCAAGGTGCCGGTGGGTGCGGATCAGGTGGCGCATGTGGAGCTCACCCGCGAGGTCGCGCGCCGCTTCAATTTCGTCTACGGCCGGGAACCCGGTTTCGAGGACGCGGCGGAGGCCGCCATCCGCCGTATGGGGAAGAAATCGCAGCGCCTCTACAACGAGCTGCGCAAGCGCTACCTCGAGCAGGGTGACGGCGAGGCGATTTCCCGCGCCCGCGCCCTGCTTGCCGACCAGCAGAATCTGTCGCTGGCGGATCGCGAGCGGCTCACAGGTTATCTGGAAGGCGGCGGCCGGCTGCTGCTGCCGGAGCCGGAATCGCTGCTCACCGAGTCGCCGAAAGTGCCGGGGCTCGATGGTGAGAAGATGTCGAAGTCCTACAACAACACGATCACCCTGCGCGAGGAACCGGATGCGGTGGAGCAGAAGATCCGCACCATGAAGACGGATCCGGCCCGTGCCCGCCGCTCCGATCCAGGCAATCCGGAACACTGCCCGGTGTGGTCGCTGCACAAGCTGTACTCGGACGAGGACACCCGCGACTGGGTGGTGGAGGGCTGCACCACGGCCGGCATCGGCTGCATCGACTGCAAGCGGCCGGTGATCGATGCCATTCAGCAGGAGCTGGCCACCATGCGCCAGCGTGCGAAGCAGTACGAGGAGCAGCCGGACCTGGTGAAGGCCATCATCTCCGAAGGTTCCGAGCACGCCCGGGATCATGCCAAGGACACGCTGGAAGTGGTGCGCAGTGCCATGGGACTGGGTTACCGGTGAGCGACACCGGCGACGACGTGCCTGCCGAAGTGCCACGCCTGGCCGATCTGCGGCGGGGCCAGGAGGCGGGTGGCGGCCAGGCCGAGTTTCCTTTCGCCATCGTCGAGGGGCGCACAGTCACCGAGCTGCCCCGGGATCTCTACATTCCACCGGATGCCCTCGAGGTGTTTCTGGAGGCTTTCGAGGGACCGCTGGATCTGCTGCTGTACCTGATCCGGCGGCAGAACCTGGACATTCTCGATATCCGGGTGGCCCAGATCACCCACCAGTACATGCAGTACGTTGAGCTGATGAAGGCGCTGCACTTCGAGCTGGCCGCCGAGTACCTGGTCATGGCGGCGATGCTGGCGGAGATCAAGTCGCGCATGCTGCTGCCGCGACCGAAGAGCGAGGACGAAGAGGCAGAGGATCCGCGCGCGGAACTCATTCGGCGCCTGCAGGAGTACGAGCGCTTCCGGCAGGCCGCCGAAGACATCGACGCCATACCGCGGACGGACCGCGAGGTGTTTCCCGCGACTGCGGTGGCGCCGCCCATGGACCGGCAGCGGCCGTTGCCGGAGTTGGACATGAAGGAGCTGCTGCTGGCGCTGGCAGATGTGATGCAGCGGGCAGAGATGTACCGTCACCACAACATCCGCTTCGAGACCCTCTCGACCCGGGAACGCATGGGTGACGTGCTGCGGCGGGTATCGGAAAGCCGGGACTTCGTACCCTTCGTCAGCCTGTTCGCAGTCGATGAGGGCCGGTTCGGCGTGGTGGTCACGTTTCTTGCGATCATGGAGCTGGTCAAGGAGTCGCTGATCGAGCTGGTGCAGAATGAACCCTTCGCGCCGATCCACGTTCGCGCCCGCGTCCATGCCGTCTAGGCAGGTCGATGAACGAAGCGATGACACATGATGAGGAACACCGTTTGAGCATCCACCCGGACATGGTCCGCAACATTGTCGAAGGCGCGCTGCTGGCCGCCGGCGAGCCGGTGTCCTTCGAGCGGCTGCTGGCCCTGTTCGAGGCGGACGAGGGGGTGGGCCGCGACGAACTGCGCGCGGCCCTCGAAGCACTGCAGGCCGCGAATGCGGAGCGGGGCACCTACCTCAAGGAGGTGGCCAGCGGCTGGCGCATCCAGGTCCGCGAGGATCTCGCGCCCTGGATCAGCCGGCTGTGGGAGCAGCGGGCGCCGCGCTACACCCGGGCACTGCTGGAGACGCTGGCGGTGATCGCCTATCAGCAGCCGGTCACGCGCAGCGACATCGAGCAGGTCCGCGGTGTCAGCGTGTCTTCGAACATCATCAAGACACTGCTGGACCGGGACTGGATCCGCATCGTCGGCCATCGCGACGTGCCTGGCCGGCCGGCGCTCTACGGCACGACCCGGGGTTTCCTGGACTATTTCAATCTGAAGGC
>SKUB01000155.1 GCA_007122315.1 Pseudomonadales bacterium
CTGGTGCGCAGCCAGATCAAACGTTGACCTGAGCGGGCGTGCACTGCGGCCGTCAGGGGTCCGACGGCTCGAGCGGCGCTACGCGATCGCCGCGTCACTTCAGCGACGCCAGCGCTTCCCGATAGCGCAGGGAATCCGGCTGCAGCTCCAGTGCGCGCAGCAGATCCGCACGGGCGTTCTCGATTCGACCCATCTGCAAGAACAGCATGGCCCGATTGTAGAAGACGAGGCCGTTGCGTCCCTCGCTGTAGAACCCGGCCAGATCATAGTCGTCCAGCGCCTGCTTGAACTGACGCAGTCGAGTGTGGGCATTGCCACGGTTGATCATGGCGTGCACGAGGGTCGGATTGATGTTCAGGGAACGGTCGTAGTCCTCGATGGCGAGCTCGAAGCGCCCCCGTGCCGCCTGGATGATGCCGCGATTGGAGTAGGTGGCGGCCAGGTCGCGGGAGGTCAAAGACTCGTCGTTGATGGCTCGCGTACAGGTCTCCAGGGCGCGGCGCGCCGAGTTGGTGCCGTGGGTCGCGTAGTCGTAGCAGAGCTGGGCTGCTGAGACGCCCATGACGGTCTGGGCTGCCAGCGCGGCGGTTGGCGTCAGCGGCAGGAACAGCGCACAACAGAGAACACGACACAACAGACGTCGGTTCATGCGGTCTCTCCCTGGGTGGCGACGGCCCCCGGTACCACCCTTCGTCAAGTCCCCAGGCCGAGGATACTCCCGCTGGAGCTCATCGTCATCGGGGTCATCTGCAGTCGAGATTCGGGTCGACAGGATTGGCGAGGCCCGCCAGGCCGGCCACCAGATTACGGGCGTCCTCGAACAGGGCCCGGCCCGGCAGCAGGTCGATGGCGAGGTCGATGCGATCCACCCGGCCGAGCCCGCCGTCGAGGATCAGGGCGCTCAAGGACAGCGTGCGGGAGCCGAGCCACGGGCCTGCCTCCGGATCGCCGAGCAGCGGCGGCATGCGGTCGAGCCGGAAGTCGTCGAAGGCGTTGCGACTCAGGTTGTAAAGAGTCGCTCGCAGCTCCGGCGTCAGATCCCGGACCAGCTCCCGGGGTTGGCTGCCACGCATCGTCGGGGCGCGCCAGCGCACCTCGAGCGGGAGGTTGCTGTTCGGATAGAGGGTCGCCTCCCACCAGCGCTGCTCGAAGTCGCAGGAGATGGAGACCGTGATGCGCAGGCCTTCCGGCGGCTCCTCTGGAAGGACGCTCGCATGCAGTGGCAGGCTGACCAGCAGTGCCAGCAAAAGCAGGGTGCGCACGGCGTCCTCCACGGCCGGTGTCATCTGCTGCAACATGACGAGCGTTCGTTGGCGATGCAAGCCGTTTTCGCATTCCAGGCGTGGTGTTAACGTGGCGATCCGGACGAACGGTGATCGATGATGAGCATGCATGACAGTGCGGATCGGAATCTGAGCGAAATCGAACGGCAGCGCTTCGAGCAGGAGGGGTTCCTGGTCATGCGCGGACTTGCGGAGCCTGGCTTGCTTGCCCGCATGCGGCACGTGGCGCTGGCATCACTCGATCCGCTGCTTGGACCGGCGGAGTTCGAGGCGGATGTCCACTATCCCGGTGCACCGGGGAGCCGCCTCGAC
This sequence comes from Pseudomonadales bacterium, assembly GCA_007122315.1. Classification (GTDB taxonomy): domain Bacteria; phylum Pseudomonadota; class Gammaproteobacteria; order Pseudomonadales; family Azotimanducaceae; genus SLTB01. The sequence goes on from SKUB01000155.1 coordinate 1,596, forward strand.
GAGGGTGGCGAGACGCCGCGTCGATTGCTGCATGCGATCACGCGCGATGACAGCTTCCGTAGCTGGGCGACTTCAGCGGCGCTTGGACGGCGTCTGGAATCGCTGCTAGGTGGACCGGTCTGCCTTGCCCAGAGTCATCACAACTGCATCATGACCAAGCATCCAGGCTACTCCAGCGCGACGATGTGGCATCAGGACATCCGCTACTGGTCCTTTGATCGACCTGAGCTGATCAGTGTCTGGCTGGCGTTGGGCGACGAGGTGGCCGCCAATGGCGCCCTCAAGATGCTGCCTGGAAGCCATCGTGAGCAGCTCGATCGTGGGCGCCTCGATGCGGAACTCTTCCTGCGCCCGGAGCTGCCGGAGAATCAGGACCTGATCGACTCCGCCGTCATGGTCGAGATGCGGGCGGGCGACGTGGTGTTCTTCGATGCGCAAACCTTCCATGCGGCCGGCATGAACCGCAGTGGCGACGTCAAGCTGTCCGCGGTGTTCACCTACCATCGCAGCGACAATCTGCCGATCCCGGGCACCCGATCCGCGAACTATCCGTCTCTGAAGATGGCCTAGCTCAGATCCGGCCTTTGCTGAGTTCGAAGCGGCCGCGGGCCAGATTCAGCCGCAGCAGGTCGCTGGCGCCCTCCGCGAGGCGCAGGACGCGCACCTCCCGGTACAGCCGCTCCAGAGGGTGGCCCTCCACCAGCGCCTGGCCGCCTTCGAGCTGGATGGCCGTGTCCACCAGCTCGCCGAGGGTCTCGGTGATGAACACCTTGCTGGCAATGCCTTCGTTGACCACGTTCTCTCCCGCGTCCGCCAGCCGCGCCGTACGGTAGAGCATGCTGCGAGCGGCATAGGCGCGGATGCGGAGATCGGCGTAGCGCAGGCGCACCCCCTCGCGGTCCGACAACGGTGCGCCGCTGCGGTGTGGCGCGCGCAGATGGGCCTCCAGATGATCGAGAACGTAGGCCATCAGGCCACAGCCGTCGGCCGCCATGGCCAGCCGCGTGTCGCCGATCTGGCGCATGGCACGGGGCAAACCTTCGCCCGGCAACCCCAGCAGCTGATCGTCCGGGACGAACACTTCCACGAAGGTCAGCGCAACGTGATGGGAGCCGTCCAGAGAGCGGAACGGGGCAGAGATGGTCAGCCCCGGCGCAGAGGCGTCGACCACCGCGAACAGGCTGCCTTCACCGGAGGAGAGCCGGGCAACGACGCCGAAGCAGTCGGCGTCGGCCCCGGCGGTGACATAGGCCTTGGTCCCTGAGATCGTCCACCCGGAGGGGACCTTTTCAGCACGCGTGGGTGCACCGTCACGGCTGTCAGTGAAGGCGAACGCGCTGCGCAGCTCGCCTCTGAGCAGGGGTTCGAGGTAGCGCTCGGCCAGCTTACCCTCGGCTCCGGCCAGGAAACCGGGCTGCGGGCCGAGCACGTACCGACGTGCGTCGAGGCCGCTGCCCGCCAGGCATTCGCGGACGACGGTCAGGTCGAGGGTGCCCGCTTCGGCGCCGCCGAAACGGGCGGACTGAGTGAGCGTGTACAGTCCTGCATCCCGGGAGGCTGCGATGACGGCTTTGCGCAAGGCCTTGGCATCGGCTCCGTAGCGCTGCGCCAGCGGTTCGAGGTGGTCCTCGATGAACCCGCGGGTGCGTTGCAGCAGGTCCTGCTGCCTGGCTTCGAGTTGTTCGGGCATCTCAGAGGAACAACGATGTGGAGGGGATCACCGTCAGCAGGATGATGAGTCCGAAGCTGGCGATGATCGCGATGCCCGCCGCAAGCTGCAGCTGCTCGCTGCGGGCCCGACGCTTGATCAGACTGCTGACCTGTTCCGGCGCCAGCACGGATGCGCTGCTGGTGATGCGATAGCGGACGAGGCCTTCAGGGTTGCGCGGCAGGCGCACGAAGAGCTCCGGGCAGGCGTCCATGCGCTGCTGCACGGTGTGCATGTCCAGGCTGGTTTCCCGGCTCAGCTCGGTGGGATGCATGGCCTTGCCGTCGGCGGCCTTCATCGCGGAATAAAGCGCCTCGATCTGACGTTCTCGACCGAGGTAGCGTCTGAATTGCATGGGCTAGTCTCGTCTTCGGGCTGCAAGCAGCGCCCTTCGTGGTGCTGGATGGTTCTCAACGGTACGCATCGGGTCCACCGGGTCAAGTGCACCAGGCAGGGACTCGAAGCGCATCCAGGGGGTGGAGCGTTGTTCGTCGACCGTGGTGACGCTCTCGTCGAGGACCTCCACCGCATCGTATCCGCTGCGCTCGAGCCAGCGTGCGAGCAGGGGTGTGGAGGGAATGAACCAGACGTTGCGCATGCGAGCATAGCGGTCCGGTGGGCACAGGCACTGATCGATGCCTCCGGCGATGACCAGGCTCTCGAGTAGCAGCATGCCGCCCGGTGCCAGGTGCTCGCGCAGCGCCGCGAGATGATCGATAGGCGATTTCCGGTGGTAGAGCACGCCCATGGAGAACACGCGATCGAAGTCGCCGCGCCCGGGTGGCAAGGCCTCCAGCGGCAGCGGCAGGATCTCCGGGGCGGGAGGCAGCAGACAGCGGCGCACCGCCCAGGCCTGCATGACGTGCTTCAGGGTGGGATCGACACCGATCACGGTGCGGGCGCCTGCGGCGATCATGCGCCAGGCGTACCAGGCGTTGCCGCAGCCTACGTCGAGAATGCGCGTGGCGCGCAGATCGATGCCGGCCGCGGTGACGCGGGCCCACTTCAGATCCGAACGCCACTCCGCATCGATGTCGATGCCGTGGAGCGAAAACGGTCCTTTGCGCCAGGGGTGCAGCCCCATGAGCACCTGCTCAAGGATCGCCCGCTGCCCCGGCGGCAGCGGCGCCTCGGCAGCCGTGGCCACCGCAGGCCCGCCTGGCTCGAGGGCCGCTTGCGGCAGGGCTTCGAGCTGCGCGAGCAACCCACGCCAGGTATCGAGGTCGCCGTGGCGACCCGGCGCGATGGCCGCAGCGACCCGCTCCGGAACAGCCGGGTTCCAGTGACCGAGCCCTGCGGCCTCCAAGCGATTGGCCAGGGCCTCGCCGCTGACGTCAGTGAAGGGGTCGCGACCGTTCATGGTTTCACGGCCAGCAGAGACACGAAATTGAGTTGCCGGTACCAGATGAGAACCGGAGCGAACCCGATGCTGCGCAGGCGTGCGAGGTGCGTGTCCACGGAATCCGGCACAAGGACCGCCTCGAGGGCCGTGCGTTTGGCTGCGATCTCCATCTCTGAGTAGCCCTGGGACCGCTTGAAATCCTCGTGCAGGCGTTCGAGAAGCGCCTGGGCATCGGCATCCGCTGAGACCACCTTTTCGCTGAGAATCAGGGCGCCACCGGGAAGCAGTGCGGAATGGATCCGCTCGAGCAGAGGCTGGCGCAGCGCGGGGGAGAGGAACTGCAGGGTCCAGTTGAGGATCACGACGGATGCGGGTTCGAAGGCCAGCTCGCTGATGTCTGCCTCGATCAGTCGCGGCAGAAGGGCACCGAGTTCCGGCTGCAGGCGCACCCGGCAGCGTTCCAGCATCGCGCCGGATGTGTCGACACCAATCAGCTTCACCCCCTCGAGGCCACGCTCGTGCATGGCATCGGCACAGGCGAGCAGCGTCGCGCCCAGCGAGCAGCCGAGGTCGTAACAGGCTGTGTGCGGCTGCGCGAAGCGGGCTGCGAGCCAGCCGGAGCGACTGACCGTATCCACGTAGCCGGGGACTGAGCGCCGGATCATGTCGTCGAACACGCGTGCCACCCGGGCATCGAAACGGAAGCTGCCGGGCGCCGCCGTACCGTCGACGAACAGTTGGTCTTCGTCACCCGCCATGGACGGTCTGCCATGCCACTGTCATATTCCCGCTCCAGTTGTTTGCCATAATTCCAGGGTTTCTGCGGACGGCCATGCCATGGATGCCATTAATCTCAGCAATCCTGAGCTGTACATCAACCGGGAGCTCTCGCTGCTGGAGTTCAACCGGCGCGTGCTCGAGCAGGCCAGGGACGAATCGGTGCCACTGCTGGAGCGGGTCAAGTTCCTTTGCATCTCGGCTTCGAACCTCGATGAGTTCTTCGAGATCCGTGTGTCCGGACTCAAGCAGCAGGTCACCTACGGCGCGACGCAGCGCGGGCCCGACAACCTGTCGGCGGCGGATCAGCTCAAACGCATCTCCGAGGCCGTGCATGGGGTCATGGCGGAGCAGTACCAGATCCTCAACGAGGTGCTCATTCCGCGCCTGGCCATGGAGGATATCCGCTTCCTGAAGCGCAACGAATGGAACCGGCGCCAGGCCGGATGGGTCAAGCGCTATTTCAGCCGTGAGCTCGCGCCCATTCTGAGCCCGATTGCCCTGGATCCAGCGCACCCGTTTCCCCGGGTCCTGAACAAGAGCCTCACGTTCATCGTCACGCTGGAGGGCAAGGACGCGTTCGGCCGCAACAGCGGCATGGCCATCGTCGGCGCACCGCGCTCGCTGCCGCGCCTGGTGCATCTGCCCGAGTCGAGCACCACCGGCCCCTTCGACTTCGTGTTTCTGTCCTCGATCATTCATGCCCATGTCTCGGACCTGTTCCCCGGCATGATGGCCACCGGTTGCTACCAGTTCCGGGTCACGCGCAATTCCGACCTGTTCGTCGACGAGGAGGAGGTGGACGATCTCAAGCTGGCGCTGGAGGGTGAGCTGTCTTCGCGCCGCTTTGGTGACGAGGTGCGTCTGGAAGTGGCGGATGACTGCCCCGAAGACGTCGAACAGTTCCTGATGCGACAGTTCGAGCTCGACGAGGAAGACATTTATCGCTGTAACGGTCCCGTCAACCTGACCCGCCTGCTGACCGTGGCCGAACTCGTAGACCGCCCGGAGCTGAAGTACCCCGGCTTTCTGCCGCGCATTCCGGCGCGCATCCGCCGCAATGAGGACATGTTCGACGTCATCCGGCGTGGGGACCTCATCCTTCACCATCCCTTCGAGTCCTTCGCACCGGTAATCGAGTTCCTGCGCCAGGCGGCACGCGATCCGGGTGTGCTTGCGATTCGCCAGTGTCTCTATCGGACGGGTCCCGATTCCGCCGTGGTCAAGGCGCTGGTGGAAGCGGCGCGTAACGGCAAGGAAGTCACTGTGGTGGTGGAGCTGCGGGCCCGCTTCGACGAAGAGGCCAATATCGAGCTCGCCAATACGCTGCAGGAGGCGGGTGCCCACGTGGTGTACGGCGTCGTGGGACACAAGACCCATGCCAAGACCCTGCTGGTGGTCCGCCGCGAAGGCCGGCAGCTGCGGCGTTATGTCCACATGGGAACCGGCAACTACCACGCCCGAACGGCCCGCCTGTACACCGACTATGGTCTGTTCACCTGTGACGCTGCGATTGCCGAAGACGTGCAGAAAGTGTTCCAGCAGCTGACAGCGATGGGCAGGGTGGTGCGGCTGAAGAAGCTGGTGCAGTCACCGTTCACGCTGCACCGGCACATGCTCGATCTCATCGCTTTCGAAGCGGAAAACGCCCGCGCCGGCAAGCCGGCACGGATCATGGCGAAGATGAATTCCCTGGTGGAGCCGCAGATCATTCAGGCGCTTTATGCGGCGTCCCAGGCCGGAGTTCGCATCGATCTCATCATCCGCGGCGTATGCTCCCTGCGGCCCGGTGTGAAAGGCGTATCGGAGAGCATCACCGTGCGTTCGATCATCGGCCGCTTCCTCGAACACACGCGCGTGTTCTATTTCGAGAATGGCGACGAGGAGGAGCGGCTGTTCATGTCCAGCGCCGACTGGATGGAGCGCAACTTCTTCCGCCGGGTGGAGATCTGCTTTCCCATCGAGGATCGGCGCATCCGGCAGCGGGTGATCCAGGAATCGCTGCTCAACTATCTCGCGGACAACAGCCAAGCCTGGCTGCTGCAGGCCGACGGCAGCTATCGTCGTGCCAGCCAGGGCAATGCGCGCCGTCGTTCGGCTCAGGAAGTGCTGCTCGATGAGCTGACCGACGGTTGACTGCAGCGCACCCGTCGCTGCGTGCGCTCAGCCTGCTGCGGCGTCGCTCTGTCCCTGCTCGGCGTCGGCAAACGTCAGTCCCACGCCGAGATCCGCCCAGGCGCGGGCCTCCTCGGCCAGATCGAGTCGCGTCAACGGATGCTGCTGCAGCCAGCTTCCGGCGAACGTGAGATGTACGCCGGTGGCAAGGGCCTCGATGCTTTCCAGCGGCGGCGCCTGGGCCTGGTTGCGGGCGCGATGCATGACCACCGCACAGCGCAGCAGCAGCGTCAGACGAATCAGTTCTTCGGGCTTGTCGATGGGTGTTGCCGCCAGCTCCGACCGCGGCAGCTTGCGCCGATGGGCCCGCACCAGCAGTGCGAGTTTCTGCTGTTCTGTCCGGGAGAATCCGGGCATTTCCAGGTTCTGCAGCAGGTAGCTGCCGTGTTTGTGGTACTGGGCGTACGCGATGTCCATACCGATTTCATGCAGCTGGGCCGCCCAGCGCAGCAGCTGGGCGAGCTCGGGATCGTTGAGCTGCCAGGCCTCGGCCACTGCCTCGAGCAGACGGAGCGCTGTCGTACGCACAGGCAGGGCCTGCTCCTGATCCACGTGGTAGCGGGCCATGAGATCGGCCACGGTCTGCTCACGGATGTCGAACTGCTGCTGGCGACCGAGCAGGTCCCATAGCAGGCCTTCCCGCAGGGCGCCGGATGAAGTCTGCATCTGCAGGATGCCGAGCTCCTTGAAGATGGCCGCCAGGATCGCGACTCCACCTGGAAACACCGGGGTGCGCTGGTTCGGCAAGCCCGGGAGCGACAGCCGGTCGATCTGTCCGGTGTCCACGAGCTGCGCCTGCAGCCGTTTGAGTGCATCCGCCGTGATCGTCTCCGTACTCCAGCCCTGAGCCGCCACGACGTCCTGGATGGTGAGGATGGTCCCCGATGCGCCGATGGCCGAATCCCAGCCTCGGTTGCGGTAGCGGGCGACGATGGGCTCGAGTTCCTGCCGTGCAGCGAGTTCCGCAGTCTTCATGGCCGCTGCCGTGATCCGGCCGCTGGGGAAGAATTCGGCGCTCATGCTGACGCAGCCCATGTAGAGGCTGTCCATGGTCTCGGGCTGAAACTGCCGGCCCAGAATCAGCTCGGTGGAGCCGCCGCCGATGTCCACCACCAGACGCCGGTCCGTGTTGTCCTCCAGGGAATGGGATACACCCAGGTAGATCAGACGCGCTTCCTCGCGGCCGGAGATGACTTCCACCTCGCGGCCGAGCATGGCGCTCGCACGCTCCACGAACTCTGCTCCGTTGCGGGCCTTGCGCAGCGTATTGGTGCCCACGACGCGCACATTCGCCTCCGGCAGCTCGCGGACGCGTTGGCCCATGCGCGCGAGGCTCTCCAGGGCCCGCTCCATCACCTCCGGGCTGAGGCGATTGTCCTGATCGAGTCCGGCCGCCAGTCGCACCATGTCCTTGAGCCGGTCTAAGACCATGAGCCGGTTGTTGGCGTAGCGCGCCACGATCATGTGGAAGGAGTTGGAACCGAGGTCCAAAGCCGCGATCGTGGCCGATGGGGCAGGATCGAGATCGGGACTGTGCTCGAGTGCCTGTTCGGGATCGATCATGGAATCCGTGCACCGCTTCGAAGGCGTGGGCATTGTACGGGCAGCGTCAATGCTCCGCGACCAGGGGCGGCAGGGGACAATCGAGTGCGGCGGCGACGCCGTGCAACAGGTCACGTTCGCTGTCCAGGATGCGGCCACTGTGCTGGACGCAGCGGATGCAGGCCTTGAGCAGCCGCGGTTGGGCCAGCGGATGCAGCTCGCGCAGCTGGCGCATGGCCCCGGTGAGACGCGCCATGTTGGGATCCGCTTGGGCCTCGAACCCGTCTCCCGGCAGATCGAGCTCTGCGGCTGCGGCAGCGAACGCGCTGCGCGCCTCGTCGAGGTCGTCCTGGCCCGCGCGGGCGAGGGCTGAGAGCAGGGTCGTCACCGCTGCCGGCATGTCATCGAGCGCGCGCCGGCCGCTGCGCCGCCGGCTCACCCCTTCGAAGTGAGGGCGCAGCTCCTTCACCAGGACCTGGTGCAGCACCCATTCGAAGGCGTGGATGCTGCCATCGGAGCGGACCAGGGCCGTGAGGGCTGCCATGAAGCGGCGGTACTGGGCGTCGCTCAGATTCTTGAGCGCAGGCATCGCGATCTGCAGCAGCGTCAGCCTGAGGCCCGCCGGCAGGACATCCCGCGCCGCGAGCAGATCGTCGATCAGCTCCGGAACGCCCGGTTCCGCCTTCTCGGCAAGCAGCTCGCGCTGTTGCGCCTGCATGTCGGTGTCGCTGCTGAGCAACAGGGCATAGATCATCGCGCGGGCACCGAACGGGTCGTGGGCGGCGTCGTAGAGCGGCTTCGGAATGCCGTCGATGAGCGCATGGGCCTCGTCCACGTCCTCCGGCGTCACCTGGCCGATGCGGCGGCTGGCAGAGCCGGCGAGGACGCCGGCTGCAAGTACGCCGCCGAGCGCGGCACCGGCAGCGGGGGGCAGGTCGGCGGTGGCTGCGGCGAGAGGGTTCGGGATGCCCATGCGGTTACTGGCTTCGGCGAACTTGCGATCGGTATCGCCGGCAACCTCCGCATCGTCCTTGCGGGTGGGGCGCCGGACGGGTGGAAACTTGCCGTCCCATGCAGGGTCCACCGCCCGGATGCGTGCCTCGAGGGGCGGGTGGGTGGCGAGCCCCGCGAACAGACGGCTGCCGCTGCTGCCGCTGACCGGACCGAAGAACATGTGGCTCATCTCGTCGGCGCGGCCATCGCGCACGCGCGAAGTCGCGGACAACGCCCCGATCTTGCGCAGGGCGCCGGCGAGCCCATCCGGGTTGCGGGTGAACTGGACGGCAGAGGCGTCGGCGAGGAATTCACGTTGCCGGCTCACCGCGGCCTTGATCAGGTTGCCGAAAAAAGTGCCGATGTAACCGAGCATCATAAGCGCGATGCCGAGGACCGCCACCTGCGCCGCACCGCCGCCGCGCCGGGAACCGCCGGCGCTGCTCATACCGCCCCGGCGTGGCCGGCTCATCACCAGACCACGGCCGACCACGCCGATCACCAGGATACCGAACAGCACCGACATCAGGCGGATGTTCAGGCGCATATCACCGTTGAGAATGTGGCTGAACTCATGCCCGATGACGCCTTGCAGCTCGTCCCGGTCGAGCACCTCCATGGCCCCCCGGGTGACGCCGATGACCGCGTCGTCCGGGCTGTAGCCGGCGGCAAACGCATTGATGCCGTCCTCGTCGATCACGTAGACGGGGGGCACCGGCAGCCCTGCTGCGATGGCCATTTCCTCCACCACGTTGAGCAACCGGCGCTCGTCCTGGTCGGTGCTGTTGGGCTGCAGCTGGCGACCGCCAAGACTTTCAGCGATGACGCGCCCGCCGCGGGACAGGCTCAGGTGCCGGAACACGCTGGCCACCAGCACCACGCCTATGACCCCACCGGCGATGCCGAAGATGAGCCCCGGCGACAGCGCGTAGAGGATCTTGTCCAGGCTGATGATCCCGGCGGGCGGCATGTTGAACGCGATCACGGCGGCCACCACGAAGATGGTCAGTACGATCAGCGCCAGCACGGCACCGATGAACAGCCCGATCAGCCGCAGCGTCGTGCGATGGGCTGCCGCCTGGGCTTCGAAGAAGTCCATGGTTGCCGACATGGCAGCCTGCGCTCCGGGTTACTGGAAGGACACCTTGGGCGCCTGGCGGATGGCCTCGGCGTCCTCGAACTGCAGCAGAGTCGCGTCCTTCCCGAAGCCGAACATGCCGGCGATCATCACCGGAGGGAAACTCTGGCGATAGCTGTTGAACGCCATCACCGAGTCGTTGAAGGCCTGCCGGGCGAAAGCGACCCGATTCTCGGTGCTGGTCATCTCCTCGCTGAGCTGCATCATGTTCTGATTGGCTTTGAGGTCGGGATACTGCTCAACGACCACGTTCAGTCGCCCGAGGGCGCTGGCGAGCATGTTCTCGCTGCCCTGGAGCTGCTGCATGCTGCCCGCGTCACCGGGGTCCTTGGCAGCGGCCTGAAGCGCGCCGAGAGCCTGGTTGCGTGCCTGGACAACGGCTTCCAGGGTTTCCCGCTCGTGCTTGAGATAGCCCTTGGCGATCTCCACCAGGTTCGGGATCAGGTCATAGCGACGCTTGAGCTGAACCTCGATCTGGGCAAACGCGTTCTGGAACCGGTTGCGCAACGTGACGAGCCGGTTGTAGATCGCGATCGTGCCGAAGACCAGCAGCGCAATGATCACCAGCGTGACGATCGTGGAAACACTCATGGTCTGACCCCCGAAGCCATTTCGGACGAAGCATAGCTGCCCATCGGCGCGCTGTCGTGGCTGGATGGACCTGTGGGCCGGGACTGCGACCCGTGGGCGATCTCACAGCTCGAAGCGGTACTCGATGATCTGATGGTAGCGCTCCCCGGGACGCAGGGTCGTGGACGGGAAATGCGGCTGGTTGGGCGCATCAGGCAGACCCTGGGGTTCCAGGCAGACGCCGCTGAGGCGGCGGTAACGGGTACCGCCCTTGGCCCCACGCGGGAGCATCAGCGTGTTGCCGGTGTAGAACTGCAGGCCGGGCTGCGTCGTCCAGACCTCCATCGCCAGATCGCCGGTCGGCGTCTCGAGGCGGGCGCCACGGCGCAGGCCCTCGCCCCGGAGGACGAAGCAGTGATCGAAGCCTTCACCGAGGATGAGCTGCGGATGCCGCAATGCCAATGCGCGGTCGATGACCACCGGTTCGCGCAGGTCGAAGGGAGTCCCATCCACGGGGGCGATCTCACCGCTCGGACAGAACTCGCGTGTCATCGGCAGATAGTGGTCCGCGTCGATCTGGATGCGGTGCCCTCCGGCCGAACCTGCGGCGTGGCCGAGGAGATTGAAATAGGGATGCCAGGTCAGGCTCACCGGCGTCGGTGCGTCGGTCACGGCGAGGAACTCCAGCCGCAGATGGTGCGGGGCCGGCAGCGTGATCCGGGCGTCCACATCCAGGGTTCCGGGATAGCCCTCCTGCCCGGTGGGGGAGCGCAGGGTCAACTGGATTCGGTCCGACTCCCGCTCGGTGACGCGCCAGATCTGCTGGTGGAAGCCTGCGTGCCCACCGTGAAGGTGGTTGTTGCCTGCATTGCAGGGCAGCTGATGCTGCCAGCCGTCGAGTTCGAAGGATCCGTCGCGAATGCGGTTGGCGTGGCGACCGATGATGCAGCCGAGGTGCAGGCCGTCGCCGCGGCGGGCACCATCTTCCGCATGGGCCAGGACCACGTCCCGTTTGCCGTCCGGGCACAGTTCGATCAGGTAACCGCCCCAGTTCGATATGGTCGCGGTGAGCCCGGCGGTGCTGCCGATCCGGATCTGCTCGATACTGTTGCGCTGCATGCCGTGCGCTCCTGTCAGCGGCGAATGGCGGGCGACTCGAGTTCGAGCCCCCGCGAGCGCCAGGCCAGGAACAGCTCCAGGGCCAAAGCTTTCGCCGTGTCCGGTTGCAGAGGTTCGGCGCGCACCGCTTCGTTGCACCAGCGGATCATGCGCTGCCGGGAACCCATGCCCTCCCAGGTCAGACGGTACAGAGGGAAGCCGTTGATCATGCCCGCACTGATGGTTTCGCCCCTGAGGCGGGCGCCGGCGTGCCGGTCGTGACAATCGGCGCAGGACAGGTCGAGCTGTCCTCGCCGCCTTGCGAAGGCATCGCGGCCGGCGGCGAAGGCGTCCGCGGCCGGTCCGTCGACAGCCACCGCCAGCGGCAACCCGCGGGACTGGTGTGCGATCACGGTCGTCAGCGCCAGCATTTCATCGCTCTCGTAGGCGGGCGGTTCCGCCTGTTGCCGCGCGCTGCGGCAGTTGCGGATCAGCCCTTCCAGGTTCTCCAGCCGCTCTTGGTCAGAGTTCCAGCGCGGCAGTTGGGTCGCGAGACCCTGCATGCGCTCCGGACCGCCGTGGCAATCGCGGCAGCTCGTCCCGCTGGCGCCCGCGGCGGCATCCCACGCGCGCTGGCCTCGATCCACCCAGAGCATCCCGGGATTGGCGAAATCGTCGTCCTGCAGTGCCTGCAGTTCCTCGCCGAGGAGGTGGTAGCCGGAGATCTGCCCGGCACGTGGCTCCGCATGTCCCGGGAGCGCCAGCAGCAGCCAGAGCAGGAGCAGAGCGCGTCTCATGCCGGAGTCACCTCGAGGTGGCCACGCTCGACGAGTTCCTCACCCTGGTCGCCCTGCCAGCGCAGCTCGATCTCACCAGAGCGATCCGCCACGAAGCGGAAGGCCAGGTAGGGGTTCGCAGAGATGCCCGGCCGCAGCTCCATGTCGATGATCAGGCGCTCCGCATAGCGGCAGCTGAAGCGGGTCAGGATTCGACGCGGAATCCTGCGTCCGAAGCTGTCGACGCGAAACCCCGTCTCCATGGGATGGCTGACCAGGGTGCGTATCTCCACCACCTCGCCGCTGCGGGCTTGCTGCGGGAGTCGGACGCGAGCGGACAGAGTCATGCTCAGAACTCCAGATAGAGATCGTCAGCACAGGCGCCGAGGGTGACCATGACGGATACGGCCGTGGCGCCGAGACGACCGTCCGCCCACTCCGCCACGGCCATCACATCCTGGGTGCCGGCGAGGCGTATGCGGGTGCTGAACTCGGCCAGTGCCGGCGGCGCCACCTGAAAGCTGGTTCCCCAGGGCTCAGGATTGCGGGGCATGAACAGATGCAGGGCCGCAGGGGTGGGCTCGTCCGGCGAAGCCCGCACGGTGACCGCCACGGAGTTGCCGTTCTCCACCAGCCGGCTCAGCTCCAGTTCCACGCCACCCTGTTCGGGCCGCCGTTCGCCGAAGCGTTCTGCCAGCGCTGCGTCCAGACGGCTTCCCAGGTCTGCGAGCGCGCGCGGCGCGACGAGGACGAAGGCGCCGCCGGCGAGGCCCTGCAGGAGGCTGCGACGCCGCAGGAATGCCGTCATGGCGCCGCCTCCGCCGCGTCGAGTCCGCTCAGCCAGGCCACCAGGTCTTCGATGTCCTGGGCGCTGAGGATGGGGTGATCGCGGTAGTCCTCCGCGACCTGATGGCGGCCATCGCTGCGGCAGTAGTCGGGCATGATCGACTCCGGATTGAGGTGCCGGTTCGCGGCCACGCGCAGGCGCAGCTGGGCGGGCGACAGGCGCAGACCTACGGCCCGCAGGTCGGGGCCCAGGTTGCCGTGGAAGCGGCCCTCGGGCAACGGCAGCCGGTGGCAGATGACGCAGTCACCGCGCTGACGGTCTGCTGCTACACGTGCTCCGGCGCCGGCCTGTCCCACCTTGCCGGCCAGTGGCTGCTCGATGCGGTCGCCGCTGATCTCGAACGGGGCGCAGTCGGCTGTGCTGGCCGCGCTCGGAAGCAGCAGCATGGCGGCCGCCAGCAGGGTCGCTGCAACCCGCAGGGACGGCCGGCCGCCCGCTACGCAGGTGAGCAGCGGGGCGGAGACGCTTGCGGCGGGCTGCGGCAGGTACATGGGCTCAGTCACCGAAGGCGTCGGCACGGGCAGCCGCATACCAGCCACGGGCGTGGCCGGCTTCCGCCCGCCGCTCTGCGTCTGATGCGTCTGCGGGGCTGTTGCCGGTGGTGCCAGGAAGGGGCTCGATGCCCTGGGCGGTGGCCCGGTAGCTGCCCGTCACGGCGATGGCCGTCTCGGGTGTGAGCAGGCTGTAGCAGGTATTCGTGAGCAGCGCATGCGGCGGCGCCTTCCCGGCCAGGGCCGTGGCGATGGCTGCGGCACAGACGCGGGCCTGGCTGGCTGCGGCGAAGGCCGACTTCGGCATGGGGTTCGCGATGGCCGCATCACCGATCACATGCACCTCGGGATGGATGCGGGACGCGAACGTGAGGGGATCGATGGCGCACCAGCCCCGTCCCTCGTCGAGCCCCGCCCGGCGGGCGATGGCCGCAGCACGCTGGGGAGGAATCACGCAGGCGAGATCAGGGGCCCAGTCATCGAAGTCGGTGTGCAGGCTGCCGCGCCGCGGATCCACCCGCCTGAGGCTGCCGCCGTCGGCGCGGCCGATCCACTGCAGCTGATCGCCGTGGGCGGCCTGCCAGTGGGCCTGGAACAGGTCGTCCTTGGTGAAGCGGTCGTTGGCGTCGAGGATCACCAGCCTGGCCCGGGGGCGATGCTGCGCGAGCCACCACCCGAACAGGCTGGCGCGCTCATAGGGACCAGGCGGACAGCGATAGGGCGCTTCCGGAACGCTGATGGCTACGAGTCCGCCATCCGGTACTGCTTGCAGGCGGCGGGCCAGATGGGAGGTGGCGGGTCCGCCCTGCCAGGCATGGGGGAACTGCTCTACGCTGCCCGCACCGTGGCCCTCGATGGCTTCGGGCATGACCTCGATGCCAGGCGCGAGCACCAGCCGCTCCCACGCCAGTTGAGTCCCGTCTTCCAGCTCCAGGTGCCGGTGGTGGGGATCGAAATCCACTGCCGTCCGCCGCAGGACCTCGATGCCCTCCGCCTCGAGTCGTGCATGAGAGACCTCGAGGCTTGCAAGCGGGCGCTCACCTATGAGTACCAGGTTGCTGAACGGGCAGGTCCAGTAGCGCTCGCGGCCGACGATCAGGGAGATGCGCAGCTGCGGAGACCAGCGGGCCAGGTAGCGCGCTGCGGTGGCGCCACCGAAGCCGCCGCCTACGATGACGACCCGCGGTCCGCCAGTGCTCGAAGTGGAGCGTGCGGCTGCAGGGAGAGCCAGCACCGGCAATGCCAGCCCGGCGGCGAGCAGGTCGCGTCGCCGCCAGCCCTTCATGGTGCGTCATCTGCGGCGTAGTGAGCGGCGAGGGCAGCCGTGTCCGCGCCATCGAGCGCACGGGCGAAGCGGATCATGATGTGGGCGCGCCCCTTCGCCTCCGGCGCCTCGCGCCAGCCTTCGAGCAGCACGTGGAGATCATCCCGCCCGCGCAGGGCCGGCACGGGCGGGCTGCCCTGCCCGTCGGGGCCATGGCAGGCATTGCAGCCGGCAGCGAGCAGTTCGGTCGCAAGCGCATCGGACTGCTCCGCGCCGGCTTCGGCGACCACGAGGAGCAGCAGCACCACAGCAGCGCGCATGGGCCAGAGCTCCCTCCCGATCAGGACCAGCTCAGGTCCTGATCGGCCAGCGGAAGGTCACGGATCCGCTTGCCGGTGGCGGCGAAAATGGCATTGCATACTGCCGGAACCACCGGCGGTACGGCCGGTTCGCCGACGCCGCCCCACTTGTCGCCGCCGGCGAGCACGAGATGGGTCTCCATGCGCGGTGCCTCCGCCATCTTGAGCACCCGGTGACGATCGAAGTTGCCGTGCCGGGCACGGCCGCCATTGATCTCGACCTTGCCCCACAGCGCCGCCGAGAGGCCATAGACGATGGAGCTCTGCACCTGCTGCTCGATGGTCTGGGGGTTGACCGTATTGCCGCAGTCGAGAGCGGTCACGACCCGATTCACCGTCACCTTGCCGTCCCGGGAGACGGACACGTCCGCAACCTGGGCACAGATGGAACCGAAGCCTTCGACCAGGGCGATCCCGTGGCCCCGGCCTGCCGGCAGAGACCTGTCCCAGCCGGCCTGCTCCGCCGCGGCATCAAGCACCGGGATCATGTCCGGCCGCGACCCGAGCAGCTGACGACGGAACTGCCAGGGGCACATGTCGGCAGCCAGTGCCAGCTCGTCGATGAAGCTCTCGATGGCGAATGCGTTCTGGGTCGCCCCCACGGCGCGCCAGAACCAGACCGGAACGTGGGTGCGTTGCAGGTGATGTTCGACACTGAGGTTCGCAATCGCATAGGGGCTGTCCGCGAGCCAGGACAGGCTGCTCTGGTCCAGTCCGTCGGCCACTGCTTCCGGGCGCAGTCCGGCCAGGATGGAGTGGGTGGACGAGCGATTGACGAGAGCGACGGGCGTACCTTCTGCGTCCAGCCCGGCCCGGAAGCGGAATGCCGCCAGCGGCCGGTAGTGACCAGTCCGCGTGTCTTCCTCCCGCGTCCAGATGACCTGCACCGGGCGGTCGACGCGCGCAGCGACGGCCACCGCGCGGGCCACGAAGTCGGGGCGGCTGCGGCGGCCGAAGCCGCCACCGAGAAAACAGCTGTGGACGTGAACCTGCTCCGCGGGGCGGCCGCTGACTTCTGCGGCGACACTCAGGACGCTCTCGGGGTTCTGGCTGCCGGTCCAGACATCGACCCGATCCTCCTGTATGTGCACCGTGCAATTCACCGGTTCCAGCGCCAGATGGGCCAGGTAAGGCGCACTGTAGTCGGCCTCGACGACCTTGGCGGCACCCTCGAGGGCGTCGTAGGCGTCCCCGTTCTCCTTGGCCACCACGCCTTTGTCATCGAGTGCCTTGCGGAAGCGCTCGAGGAAAGCTTCTGTGCTGGCGTCGGCATGCTCGCCGAGATCCCATTGCGGATCGAGTGCATCGAGCCCCTGCTTGGCGCGCCAGAAACTGTCTGCGACCACCACCACGGCATCTTCGAATTCGAGGACGTCGATGACCCCACGCAGTTTGCGCGCGGGTTCCGCATCAACTGAACTGAGGCGCCCCTCCCATACCGGGCAGGCGGCCACCGTGGCGTAGACCATGTCGGGAACGCGCACGTCGATGCCGTAGACGGCACTGCCGTCCACTTTGGCTGGCACGTCGAGCTTGGGGACCGAGGTGCCGAGCAGCTTGTATTCGCCTGGTTTGCGGATGGCGGGTTCCGCTTCGAGTTCCACAGCTGCTGCCGCCGCGGCCAGCTCGCCGTAGCGCTTGCTGCGGCCGCTGGGTTCATGGACGACACGGCTGGCGCTGGCGTGACAGGTCTCGGGCGCAACGCCCCATTCATCCGCTGCCGCTGCGATCAGTCGTTCACGCGCACTGGCACCGGCCTGCTGCAGATAGGGTCGCGAGATGCGTACCGCGTTGCTGCCGCCTGTGCCCATGCGCTGATAGACGCGATCTTCCCTCAGACTGCGGTTGGCGCTGGCGAATTCGGCGCGCACATGCTGCCAATCGCACTCGAGTTCCTCGGCGACGATCATGGGCATGCTGGTGAACACGCCCTGGCCCATGTCCGATTGGGCAACCCTGATCGTGACGGTGTCGTCCGCTGCGATGACAAGCCAGGCGTTGATCTCGGCGCCGTCTGCAGCGCCTGCCCAGGGGCCGTCAGCCGCGGCCAGCGCGGGCAGATGGAAGCCGAGGGCGAGGCCACCACCCGCGCTGAGCGTGGCCTTGACGAAGCCACGGCGGGACAGGCCTGTCGACAGGGCGTTCATCAGGACACCTCCCGGGCAAGTTCAGCCGCGCGCTTGATGGCCGTGCGCATGGGCTGATAGGTGCCGCAGCGGCAGATATTGGTCATGGCTTCGTCGATGTCCGCATCCGTGGGCGAGGGCTTGGCTTTGATCAGTGCCGCCGCGGCCATGATCTGGCCGGACTGGCAGTAGCCGCATTGGGCGACGTCGTTCTCGATCCACGCCTTCTGGACGGGGTGGGAGCGGTCTGGTGACAGGCCCTCGATGGTGGTCACCTGCCGCCCGGCCGCCGCGGCCACCGGAATGACGCAGGATCGGATCGGCTCCCCGTCGAGCTGCACGGTACAGGCTCCGCATTGGGCTACCCCGCACCCGAACTTGGTTCCGGTGAGTTCGAGGAAGTCGCGCAGGACCCAGAGCAGGGGCATGTCGGCTTCGACGTCGAGTTCGTGCTGAGTGCCGTTGACGGTCAGCGTGATCATTCCGGTCTCCGTCGGGTACGATGACGGGGCATTATCGGCACGGCTTCGGACCGGCCGCAACCTCGCTCCTCAGCGCGCAACGGGTACGGTTCTGAATATGTCCGGGCAGCACGACACCCCGATCCTGGTTCTTGATGCGGATGCGGCGGAGATCGTTGCCGAACTCGAGGCACGTCGACCTGGCCGTTACGTCGCCGTCGGCGCCCCGGAACAACTCGATGACTCCGACGCCGCCATCTGTCTGGGCTCGCCCGGGTTCGTGCTCGCGGCCGCGGATCGACTCACGGGCCTGCGCTGGATCCAGTCCACCTGGGCTGGCGTGCAGCCGCTGCTGCCCCTCCTGCGGCAGCGTGAGGATCTCATCCTCACCGGCGTCAAAGGCATCTTCGGACCGCTGATGGCCGAGTACGTGTTCGGTTGGATCGCGGCACTCGAGCGGCGCCTGTTCGAGTATCGACGACAACAGGCCGAGCGGGTCTGGCGGCCGCAACGGGAGCGTTCCAGCACCGGTCGCCGCATGGTCGTGCTCGGTATCGGCAGCATCGGCCGCCATCTGGCGGCCGTGGCGCAGGCTTTCGGCCTGGAGGTGGTGGGGGTCAGCCGCAGTGGTGAGCCGGTGGCCGGCATCGACCGCATCTATCCAGTCAGCGCAGTGCTGGAGGCGGTGGCGGATGCGGACTATCTCGTCTCCGTCCTCCCGGATACGCCAGACACCCGCGACATCATCGACGGGCGCATGCTCGCGGCGCTGGCACCCGGCGCGATCCTGCTGAACGTGGGCCGCGGCACCGCGGTGGTGGATGCGGATCTTGTCGAAGCGCTGGAATCAGGTTCGCTCGCTGCGGCGGTACTCGATGTGTTCCGGGAGGAACCGCTGCCACCGACGCATCCGTTCTGGACGACTCCCAATCTGCACATCACGCCCCACATGGCGGCCGTGACCCCCGCGTCTGCCCTCGTCGATGTGTTCCTCGACAATCTCGCACGCTGGCAGGCGGGAGAGCCGCTCCGGTATCGGGTGGATCCGGAGCGGGGCTACTGACGCCTGAGCCGGGTTCGAAGCCTCAGTCCGGAAGCCCGAGCACGCGCTTGGCGACGATGTTGAGCTGAACTTCCGACGTGCCGCCCTCGATGGAGTTGGCCTTCGAGCGCAGCCACTGCCGGGTGATGTCCAGCTCCCGGTCATCGAAGCCGGGACCGTCCCAGCCGAGGGCCTGGGAACCCATGATTTCCAGCATGACCTCGAACTTACGCTTGTTCTGTTCGCTGCCGTAGTACTTGAACATGGCCGAGAGGTTGCCGTCGGATTTGCCGGCTTTGGCCTCCTCGAAGGCCCGCGCCGTGGTCAGGCGGAAGGCGTGATCGTTCATGCGGTGCGCAGCCACCTTGTCCCGCAGCACCGGGTCGCTGATGCGGCCTTCGCTTTCGCCTACGTAATGCTTGGCCAGATTTTCCAGCGCCCGCGGGGAACCGCCGAGGGCGGAGTTGCCGCCGATGCCGGAGATCATCTGCCG
Organism: Pseudomonadales bacterium; assembly: GCA_007122315.1. Taxonomy (GTDB): domain Bacteria; phylum Pseudomonadota; class Gammaproteobacteria; order Pseudomonadales; family Azotimanducaceae; genus SLTB01. The sequence goes on from SKUB01000155.1 coordinate 20,798, forward strand.
CTCGTGCTGCAGCAGGCGCTTGGCGATGGTCCAGCCCTTGCCGCGCTGCCCGACGAGATTCTCCTTGGGGACCTTCACGTCGTCGAAGAAGGTCTGGCAGAACGGCGAAGCCCCGCTGATCAGGCGGATCGGCGACGTGGACACGCCCTCGCTTGCCATGTCGAAGAGCAGGAAGCTGATGCCTTCGTGCTTCGGTGCATCCGGCTCGGTGCGCACGAGGCAGAAGATCCAGTCAGCGTGGTCGGCGTAGCTGGTCCAGATCTTGGAGCCGTTCACCAGCCAGTGATCGCCTTTGTCCTCGGCCTTGGTTGCAAGGCCTGCAAGGTCGGATCCGGCGCCGGGTTCAGAATAGCCCTGACACCAGCGGATCTCACCGCGGACGATGGGCGGCAGGAACTGCTGCTTCTGCTGCTCGTTGGCGAACTCCAGCAGGGCCGGACCGAGCATCCAGATGCCGAAGCTGTTCAGCGGCGGCCGCGCACTGATGCGGCCGAGTTCCTGCTGCAGGATCCTGTTCTCGTCCGGTCCGAGGCCACCGCCGCCGTATTCCTTCGGCCAGGTGGGTGCGGTCCAGCCGCGCTCTGCCATGCGCTCCAGCCAGACCTTGGACTCGGGGTTTTTGAACGTGGCCTTGCGTCCGCCCCAGACGACTTCCTCCTCGGGCATGGGCGTGCGCATGGACGGGGGGCAGTTGGCTTCGAGCCACTCGCGGACATCGTCTCGGAAGGCGTCGAGTTCCTTGGCCACATCGTTCTCCGGTCAGTCGAACAGGACTGAGGATTGTACGGATCTGCCTGCGGAGAGGAAGTGCAGGTGCGGCAGGAACATTTCCCTGACCTCGCCCGGCGACAGGTCGATTGCTATAGTCCCGCGCCGAACTTCGGGTTCGGGACACCAGCAGAGTGGGGACATCATGACGGCAATCGACCCGGCAGCATTCCGCGCCACCCTTGGCCAGTTCTGCACCGGTATCGTGATCGCAACCGGTGCGGTGGACGGAGAGCCGGCCGGTTTCGCCGCGCAGTCCTTCGTGTCGCTGTCCCTGGACCCGCCGCTGGTTGCGCTGTGCCCGGCGAAGACCTCCAGCAGCTGGCCGCGGATCCGCGCCGCCGGCAGCTTCTGCATCAATATGCTCGGTGCGGATCAGCAGGACGTGTGCAACGTCTTCGCGCGCAGCGGCGGTGACAAGTTCGCCCGCATCCCCTGGCGCGTCGGCGCCACTGGCGCGCCCATTCTCGACGGCATCATCGCCTATGTGGAGTGTGACCTCACGGCGGAACACGATGCCGGTGACCACACCATTGCCGTCGGCAGGGTGAAGGATCTGGCAATTCTCGATGACAGCCGGGGCCCGCTGCTGTTCTTCCGCGGCCAGTACGGTGACTTCGCAGCCGCCTGAGGGTCAGAACGTGCCGACGCTCCGCAGCGATCCACTGCGTGGGTCCTGACGGTAAAAGGCGCTCAGCTGGGCATAGACCTCCGGCAGGGCGGCTTGGAGCCGCTCGGGCGCTTCGAAGAAGCACTCACTGGTGACCGCGAAGAACTCGCCGCTGTCCTCCAGCGCGTAGGGGTCCAGTGGCAGCGGGCGATCCTGCTCCGCAGCAAGATTGAGCTGCTCCCACGCCTCGGTGAACGCGCGTTGCCACTGCGCCGGGCTCATGTCGCGATGTAGCGGCGGTGCGCCATTCGGGCCGTCCGCCAGCATGTCCAGCTTGTGGGCCATTTCGTGAATCACCACGTTGTAGCCTTCCTCGCCACCAGCCGCGAGGACATCGTCCCAGGACAGGATCACCGGACCCTGGGGCCAGGCTTCTCCGCTCAGCGGTTCCTGGGCCGCATGCACGATGCCGTACTCGTCCTCCCACTCGCCTTCGGGGACGAACGCAGTTTCGTAGATCACCACCGAACTCCAGCCCCGGTACCAGTCGAGATCGAGCCCGAGTACCGGCACGGCAGCCATCGTCGCGACCAGCATGCGCATGCTGTCCGTCAGTTGCAGATCCGCGCCCGGGACGAACTGCTTGCGGAGCACAAAGCGCAGCGCCGTGTCTCGCAGGCGGGTACGGGCGGCACCACGATAGCGCGCGGCGGGCGGCCATTGCCCTGCGACGGCTTCCCACTCTTCCTCGAGCTGCAGTCGAGCCAGCGCCCGATCCTCGCGCCAGCGCAGCAGACGCCTCAGCATGGGCTCATCCCCAGTACACCGGGGAGTTCATCCCAGAGGCAGCCGCTGGGCTGCGCGGATGGCGGGAATGCTGCGGGGGAACCCATGCAGGTCCAATGTGGTCTACCCTGAGGCTGCGGCTGCGGTAAAGTATGCGCCTGCGTCGCACTACGCTCCTCCAACTGCCGGATCATTGCCATCTTGAAACCGTTTATTCGTGTCGTCGCGTCGCGAGCGCTGAAGTTCGGCCGCTGCGCGCCGCTCATTGTCCTGCTCTGGCCCGTGTTCGCCCATGGCGTCCGGGAGTATCCGCTGCCCGAGGATGGATCCGACATCGTCGGTGATGTCTTCACCGTGCGCGCTCAGCACGAGGACACCCTCGTACGGCTGGCCCGCGAGCATGGTCTCGGGGTGCAGGAGCTGAGTCGTGCCAACCCGGACGTGGACCCGTGGTTGCCGGGCGAAGGTACGGAGATTCAGTTGCCGATCGCGTTCGTGCTGCCGCCTGGACCCAGGGAAGGTGTGGTGGTGAATCTCGCCGAATATCGGCTCTACTACTTCCCGCCAGGGGAGAATCGCGTCCTCACCGCGCCGGTCGGGATCGGTCGTGCCGCCTTTCGCACGCCTGTGCTCGAGACGCGGGTCACCGATCGCATCGAGCAGCCGAGCTGGACGCCGCCAGCGTCGGTGCGGGAAGAGTACGCGCGCCGGGGTGTCGAACTGACGCGGGTGGTGCCCCCCGGTCCCGACAATCCTCTGGGTGAGTACGCCCTGATGCTGTCCGCGCCGGGTTATCTCATTCACGGGACCAATCAGCCATTCGGCGTCGGCACCCGTGTCAGCCATGGCTGTCTGCGACTGTACCCTGAGGATATCGAGCGACTCGTCTGGGAGATTCCGGTGGGCACCAAAGTCCGGATCGTTCACGCACCCTACAAAGTGGGCTGGAATGGGGACGAGCTCGTCATGGAGGCTCATCGTCCGCTGGAGGAGTTCGAGCAGGAGGGGCTGACCGTCATGGTCCGGGAGTTGACCGAGATTGGCGGAGGTGCCGAGGAGGTCGTGGACTGGGATCTGGCTGAACAGGTGGCACGAGAGGGGCGCGGTTTGCCTGTAGTCGTTGGCACCCGTCGCAAGCTGGCATCGATTGACTGATCGAATGCCCGGCCGGGTGGTTCCCGGCCGGGCATGGCACTTCAAAAGGGCTTACTTGGGCCCGCAGCAGGTATCGGCCATGCGCCGGATCCGCTCGTTTGCTTCCTGAGCTTCGGTAAGAGCACGTTGGGCAAGACGCCGTGCTTCGGCATCCTCACTGCGACGCGATGCCGTCATGGCTTCGTTCGCCGTGCTCTCGATCCGACTCAATGACCCTTCGAGGGTCGAAATCCGGGACTCGAGTTCTGCAACCGAACCGGTGGTCGCACAGCCGGACAGTACAACCCCCGCAGCTACGGCTGCCAGTATCCCTTTCCACATGGATTTCATGAATCTTTTCCTCCTGAGCATGACGCTCCTTAATGTGATCGGAGCACGATTGTGCGCGACGACGATGCCGTGAAGGGGAGCGGTCGTCAAGCCGTGTGCTGTGAGACAGGTCGCGTCGGGAGCATTCTGGGCCTCTCAACCGCTGAACGGCATGGTCTGGAACCTCAGTTCCGTCCGGCGGACGATTCCTCCTCCAAACGTCGGACCCGGGCACTCACATCCCTCAGCAGTTCGAGCATCTCCTCGCGCTCGGCGTGGGCGCGGCCTTCCACTGCGTTCCGGCGCAGTTCCTCCTCCTCGAAGTGCTTTTCCTGCATCGTGTTCACGATGATGCCGATGAACAGGTTCAGGACGGTGAATACCGTGATCAGGATGAAGCTCAGGAAGTACACCCAGGCGTAGGGATAGGTGGCCATGACCGGTCGGGAGATCGACTGCGACCAGCTTTCCAGCGTCATGACCTGAAACAGGGAGTACAGGCTGGCTCCGAGATGCCCGAAGTATTGGGGAAAGGAGTCAGCAAACAGCTTCGTGCCCATGACCCCGAAGATGTAGAACACCATCAGCATCAGGACGACGATCCAGCCGATGCTCGGCAGCGCCCGCAGCAGCGACTCCACCAGATGCCGTAGCCGATCGACCTTGGTCACCAGCCTCAGAATCCTGAGGATTCGGAACGCCCGCAGGATCGCCAGGGGACCCGAAGCCGGGATCAGTGCGATACCGACGATGACGAAGTCGAACACGTTCCAGCCGCTGGTGAAGAAACGCAGCCTGAACGCGTACAGCTTCAGCAGGATCTCGATGACGAAGATCGTCAGCACCAGCTGCTCGACGCGGAGCAGCAGGCCACCCGCATGGCGCTGGACGAACGTCGATGTCTCGAGCCCGAGGGTGACGGCATTGAACATGATCACCGCGATGATCGCGGCCTGGATGCGCGGACTTTCGATCCATGCGCCAAGGCGCTCGCGCAGGGGGACATTGTTGCTTGAGGCCACAATAGCTCCAGGAAAACGATGGACTCCGAGGGACGGCGATTATACGGATCGAAGCCTTCTGCGGCGGCGTCGATATAACGAAAAATTCAACGCTGCCGCTCTTGAAGAAGTGAGGGAAGCGTACCCATATCTGAAGCCGTGAGGGCCTGCTGCGCGGTGCATGGGCCCGCTTCAGATCGGCAAGGAGGGTATCGCAATGGCATTCGCTTCCATGTGGCGCCCGGGCCTCGATCCGTTCAGCGACGTCCGGCGCCTGCATAACCAGATCGACCGTCTGTTCGGCCAGCGCCCCGCGCCCAGTGCGGGTGCGTTTCCGGCCGTGAATCTGTGGGCCGGGCCGGACAGCATCGCCGTCACGGCGGAGTTGCCCGGCATTGCGCCCGAAGACGTCGAAGTCTCGGTCAGAGAGGACGTGCTGACCATTCGCGGCACGCGCACGCCGGCGACGGACAGCGAACCTGTCGGTTGGCATCGTCGTGAACGCAGCCATGGCCACTTTCAGCGTCTGGTGCAGCTGCCGTTCCGCGTGGACTCGGAGCGGGTCGAAGCGCGCTTCAACAACGGCGTGCTGGAGGTCGACCTGCATCGCCCTGAACAGGACAAGCCGCGGCGCATCGAGATCAAGAGCTGATCAGCGTCGCAAAACGGAGGAGATCAGGAACATGGAACAGAACATCACCCAGGCCACTCCCCAAGCGGTTGCGCCGGAAACCGAGGGGCTGGAACAGACCCGTCCGCGCCCGGTGTATCGCCCACTGGCTGACATCTACGAAACGGACGCCGGGATCGTGC
>SKUB01000181.1 GCA_007122315.1 Pseudomonadales bacterium
GTCTGAACACCAACCTCGACTTGACGCGACCACTCGGGGAGACTCGGGCCAGCGCATTGCGATGACCTGCTGGAGTACCGCCATGAGCGTCCTGTTGCTGCTGCTCGGTGCAGCGATCCTGATCTATCTCGGCATCGGGGGCATCCGCGCCGCTGCAGTGCTCATCGTCGCCACCGGGATCGGCGCCTTCCTCGATGGTTGGCACCCCGTGAGCCTGTTTTTCGGCGGCGTTCTGCTCGCGCTGGGTCTGCTGCTGATCGGCGGCGGCATGCTCCGCCGCATGCTCATCAGCCGGCCGATGCTCGGCTGGGTACGTCGGCAACTGCCGAAACTTTCCGCAACCGAAGCGCAGGCGCTGGAGTCCGGCAGCGTCGACTGGGACGGCGAGCTGTTCTCCGGACGGCCCGACTTCAGCAAGCTGCTCGCAGCGAGCAACGGCAGCCTCAGCGAAGAAGAGCGCGCGTTTCTCGATGGGCCGGTGGAGGCGCTCTGCGCCATGGTCGACGACTGGGCGATCACGCACGAGGATTTCGACCTGCCCGAACCGGTGTGGAACTTCATTCGCGAGCAGGGCTTCTTTGGCCTCATGATTCCGAAAGAGCACGGCGGCAAGGGCTTTTCCCATACCGCCCATTCGGAAATCGTCATGAAGATCTCCACCCGCAGCGTCTCGGCGGCGGTGACCGTGATGGTCCCCAATTCCCTCGGCCCGGCAGAGTTGCTGATGGAGTACGGCACCGAGGCGCAGCAGCAGCACTATCTGCCACGTCTGGCGAGCGGCGCGGAGATTCCCTGTTTCGCCCTGACCTCACCTGTTGCCGGGTCCGACGCCGGCGCCATTCCGGACAAGGGAATCGTCTGCCGCGGCGAGTGGGAGGGGCAGGACGTCCTCGGCCTGCGGGTCACCTGGAACAAGCGCTACATCACCCTGGCGCCGGTGGCGACCCTGATCGGTCTCGCGATCAAGGTTTACGATCCGGACCGTCTGCTCGGCGGCGAGCAGGAGATCGGCGTGACCTGCGTGCTGCTGCCGCGGGATCTCGAGGGCGTCAACGCCGGGCCCCGTCACCTGCCGATGAATACCGTGTTCATGAACGGACCCACCTGGGGCACCGATGTGTTCATCCCGCTCGAGCAGGTCATCGGTGGACGCGACATGCTCGGCGAGGGCTGGAAGATGCTGCTCGAGGTTTTGTCCATCGGGCGTTCGGTTTCGCTGCCGGCCCTCGGCACCGGGGCCGGCAAGGTGGCGAGCCTGGCAACGGGCTCCTATACCCTCGTCCGCGAGCAGTTCGGCCGCTCGATCAGCCAGTTCGAAGGCGTCCAGGAAGCGCTCGAGCCGATTGCCGGCTACACCTACATGATGGATGCCGCTCGCCTGCTCACGGCGGGCATGCTCGACCGCGGCGTTCGCCCCTCGGTGCCGTCGGCGATCCTGAAGTACCGCAACACAGATCTGATGCGCGAGGTGATCAACCATGCGATGGACGTGATCGCCGGACGCGGCGTCATCTCCGGCCCGCGCAACTTCCTCGCTCGGGCCTATCAGGCGATCCCCATCGGCATCACCGTGGAAGGCGCCAACATCGTCACCCGCAGCTTGATGATCTTCGGCCAGGGTGCGATCCGCTGTCATCCCTACATCGTCGAGGAGATCGAGGCTGCAGGCATGGACGAGCAGGCGGCCGCCGTCCGCAAGTTCGACGGCGTGTTCTTTCGCCACCTCGCGCACACCACCCGCAACGCTCTGCGCGCCTTCGTCCTGGCCCTGACCCGCGGCCGTTTCGAACGGGTGCCCGAAGGCGGCCGCCTGCAGCCGTACTACCGACAGCTGTCCCGCTTCTCTGCGGCTTTCGCGCTGCTCACCGACGTCATCCTGATGAGCATCGGCGGCGGGCTGAAGGCGCGGCAGCGCCTTTCCGGACGCATGGCCGATTGTCTCGTGCACCTGTACTACGCCAGCGCGGTGATCAAGCAGTGGCATGACGAAGGCTACCCGGAAGCGCAGCGGCCGCTGGTCGAGTGGGCGCTCGAGACCAGCCTCCGCGACACCCAGGCCGCCATGCGCAGACTGATCATCGATTTCCCGATATCGGGTCTGCGTTGGCCGCTGCGGCTCGTGATCTTCCCGCTCGGCGCGACCGGCCTGAACGGCCCTGGCGACCGGCTCGGAACAGCCGTCGCCGCGAGCATCGTCGACGACACGCCGTTGCGCGAGCGCATCAGCCGCGGCAGCTACGTGGCTACGGATCCCGATGACGCGCTCGGCCGGGTGCTCAATGCCTACCACCTCGCCAACGACACCCATGAGTTGCGATCGCGGCTGCACAAGGCGCTGCGCGATCGTGACGAGAACGAACTCGGCAGGATCGACCGGCTCATGGGTCACGAACGTCGGGAACTCGTGACCTGGGCCTGCCGGGAAGGTGTCATCGAGGAGGCGGAGTGCGAACCGCTGCTCGAGGCGCTGACCGCGCTCTACGATGCGATCAGGGTCGATGCCTTCGAAGCGGAAGGCATCGACGAGCTCGCCGCCTGCGCCAAAGGCAAACGCCGCGTGGTCGAACGGCCGTCACTCGACAGTCGCTGAACAGCATTCGACCGGCGCCCGCACCGCCGCCATACTGAATGGGCGTAAGGAGCTGACGATCATGGATCGAGCAACGCTGGCCGCCCGCCTGCGAGACATTCTTCCTGCCGATGCCGTCGTGGCTGACGAGGAGGCGCTGCGCCCATACGCGGGCGACGCGCTCACCGCCTATAGGCGCCTGCCCCGCGTGGTGGCCCTGCCCGGGTGCATCGAAGAAGTCCAGGCAGTCATGCGCCTGTGTGCTCTGGAAGGCGTGCCGGTGGTCGCCCGGGGTGCGGGGACCGGGCTCTCCGGAGGTGCCTTGCCCGACGAGTCCGGGGTGCTGCTGGTGCTGGCGCGGATGAATCGCATCCTCGATCTCGACCCGGTGGCCCGGACGGCGCGGCTTGAACCCGGCGTGCGCAATCTGGCCATTTCCGAGGCAGCTGCGCCGCACGGGCTCTACTACGCTCCCGACCCATCCTCCCAGATCGCCTGTTCCATCGGCGGCAACGTGGCCGAGAACTCCGGCGGCGTGCATTGCCTGAAGTACGGGCTGACCGTGCACAACCTGCTCGGGGTGAAACTGATCACCGCGGACGGCGAGCTGCTGGAGATCGGGGGTGCGGCGCTGGACGCGCCCGGTCTGGACCTGCTCGCCCTGGTGACCGGGTCCGAAGGTCTGCTCGGCCTCGTGGTGGAGGTCACTGTCCGCCTGCTGCCGACGCCGGCCGCGACCCGGGTGCTGCTGGCAGCCTTCGATGCCATCGATGCGGCGGCGGATGCCGTCGCTGCGGTGATCAGTGGCGGCATCGTACCTGCGGGCATGGAAATGATGGATCGCCTGGCCATCGAGGCGGCAGAGGACTTTGTCGCCGCCGGTTATCCCCGCGATGCGGTGGCCATCCTGCTGTGCGAGGTGGACGGTGAGCCCGACGAGGTCGAGACCCAGGTCGCCCGGGTGTCGGAGATTCTCGCCGCCAGCGGCGCCACCGGGATTCGTGTCGCCCGTGACGCTGCCGAGCGGGCTCGATTCTGGGCCGGACGCAAGGCTGCGTTCCCGGCGGTGGGCCGGATCTCACCGGACTACTACTGCATGGACGGTACCATTCCTCGCCGGCATCTCGCTGAGGTACTGCTCGAGATCGAACGCCTGTCCGCAACGTTCGGACTGGCCGTGGCGAACGTGTTCCATGCCGGTGATGGCAACCTGCACCCGCTGATCCTCTATGACGCGAATGCCGAGGGTGAGCTCGACCGGGCCGAAGCCTTCGGTGCCAGAATCCTCGAACTCTGTGTCTCGGTGGGCGGCACCATCACTGGTGAGCACGGCGTCGGGATCGAAAAAATCGACCAGATGTGCGTGCAGTTCTCGGCGCTGGAGCTCGAGCGCTTTCACAGCCTGAAGGCCGCCTTCGATCCGGATGGTCGTCTCAACCCGGGCAAGGCCGTACCGACGCTGGCCCGCTGCGCAGAACTCGGAGGTATGCACGTTCACGGTGGTGAGCTGCCGCATCCAGAGCTGGAGCGGTTTTGAGGTGACGGACTGCGCGCACGAACTCGCGGAGCAGATACGCGCGGCGGAGGCGTCGGGCCGTCCGCTGCGCATCCGCGGCGGCGACACCCGCAGTTTCCTGCGCGGCGATGTCAACGACGATACCGAGGTGCTCGACGTACGCCCGCATCGGGGCATCGTCGCATTCGAACCGGCTGAGCTCGTGATCACTGCACGCGGCGGGACGCCGCTGGAGGAAATCGAGTCGACGCTGGCCGAGGCGCGTCAGTGTCTGCCCTTCGATCCACCGCGATTCGCAGCAGGAAGCACCCTCGGTGGTGCGGTGGCCAGCGGCCTGGCCGGTCCAGCGCGGCCCTGGCAGGGATCGGTGCGTGATGCGGTGCTCGGGATCACCCTGCTCGACGGACGCGCTGGCAGCGGCCGCTTTGGTGGTCAGGTCATGAAGAACGTGGCCGGCTACGACGTGGCGCGCTTGAACGCGGGTGCCATGGGCGCCCTAGGCGTGCTGCTTCAGATCAGTCTGCGGGTGGCCCCGGTACCGGAGCAGCGCGCGACTCGTGTTCTGGAGGCCGGTCTCGCCCAGGCCAGGGAGCAGATGACGGCTCTGGCGCGGCGGCCGCTGCCCATCACCGGGCTCGCCTGGGAAGACGGGCGCCTGCGGGTGCGGCTGGCCGGATCCGAAGCGGGCGTCGCTGCGGCCGTTGCAGCCATCGGCGGCGACGCCTGCGAGGAGAATGACCGCTATTGGAACGACCTGCGCGACAGCAGGCTGGCGTTCTTCGCCGGTGACGGGCCGCTGTGGCGCCTGTCTTTGCCGGTCACCGCGCCGCAGCCGGACTTGGCAGCGAACTGGCTGCTGGACTGGGGCGGCGCGCAGCGCTGGTGCCGGACCGATGCGCCGCCGGAGACGGTTTTTGCTGCTGCGACGGCACTGGGCGGGCATGCGATGCGGCAGCGGCCGGCGCCGGCGAGATCACCGTTACCAGCGGCCATGGCGCGCCTGCAGGCGCGGATCAAGGCGGTGTTCGACCCTGCCGGGATCCTCAATCCCGGTGTGCTCTATCCCGACAGTCTCTGAAGGACGCCCATGCAGACACGGCTCGATCCCGACCTGCTCGCAACGGACGCCGGCCAGGAAGCAGACAGCATCCTGCGCAGCTGCGTGCAGTGCGGTTTCTGCACCGCCACCTGCCCCACCTACCAGCTCCGGGGTGATGAACTCGATGGGCCGCGGGGCCGCATCTGGCTGATCAAGGAAATGCTGGAGCGGGATGCGGCGGGTCCCGAGACGCAGCTGCATCTGGATCGCTGCCTGACCTGTCGTGCCTGCGAGACCACCTGTCCGTCCGGCGTGCGCTATGGACGCCTGCTGGAGATCGGCCGGGAGCGGCTCGAACAGCACGTGGCGCGTCCCTGGCGTCAGCGTCTGTTGCGCCGCCTGTTGCTGACGCTGGTGCCGTGGCCACGGCGCTTCCGGCCGTTGCTGCGCAGCGGCCAGTGGCTGCGGCCCGTGCTGCCGCAGCGGCTGCGTGACCTGGTGCCCATGCTGCAGACCGGAGCCGGCCGGGTTCCGGATCAGTATGGCTTCGGCCGCCGGGTCATCCTGCTGGCGGGCTGCGTGCAGAGCCTCGCCACACCAGTGACCAATCGCGCGACGCAGCGGGTGCTCAATGCCCTGGGTGTCGGCGGGGTGGAAGCGTCGGCCGCGGGGTGCTGCGGTGCCCTGCCGCAGCACATGGCCGAGCCGGAAGCGGCGCGGGAGATGGCGCGCCGCAACGTGGACGCCTGGTGGCCATTGCTTGAACAGGGTGCCGAAGCGCTGGTGATGACCGCCAGCGGCTGTGGCGTGCAGGTGCGCGACTATGGCGTCGTTCTGGCCTCGGACCCGGATTACGCGGACCGCGCCGCCGAGCTGGCGCAGCGGACCCTGGATCTGTCCGAATTCCTCATCGGCGAGGATCTCTCTTCCTGGCGGCTGTCGGAGCCGCAGCGGGTGGCCTGGCATGCCCCCTGCACCCTGCAGCACGGCCAGCGCATCACGGGCCTCGTGGAGCGGCTGTTGGACGGCATCGGCTGCCAGCGGGTGCCGGTGGCGGATGCGCACCTGTGCTGCGGCGCTGCGGGCACCTACGCGATCCTGCAGCCGCAGCTGTCGCGACAGCTGCGGGACGCGAAGATCCGGGCGCTGTCGCAGCATGAACCTGATCGGGCCGTCACCGCCAACGTCGGCTGTCAGATGCATCTCGCGGCCGCCGAGGAGCTGCCGGTGCAGCACTGGGTGCAGCTCATGGCCGAGGCGAGGCCGCGAGACCAGCCCGCATATCCGCGGCCGTAGCCGTGAATCGGTGAGATTTGCGGGCTAGATCTCAGCGGGCGGCGGTCAGCAGCAGGTTGCGCGGCGTCAGCACCCGCGGGCAGAAGCGGGTCAGGGACACACGATAGCCCGCGGCAGCGAGCGGCAGCGCCCGGTCGAGGACGATGCGCAGTTCCAGCAGCCGCCTGAAGCCGTGCCGGACCAGTTCCAGGCGCCGGCAGCGGGCATCCCGCTCCCAGCCGAGCCTGAGCCAGCGATCGAAGTCAGTGTCCTCGGGCAGATGCAGACCGTGATGGCGGGCGAGCCGGGCGCAGAAGGATTCGAAGCCCAGGCGCCGCTCGGCGCCCCGCAGCGAAGGCTGCGGCAGGTAGGCGTCGATCCCGCGCAGCGCCCGCTGCAGAGCATCGTAGCCGCTGCGGAACGCACGCTCCGCAAGGCGAGCCCGGCGGACGGATCCGGGCGCCGTGACGGTGTCCTGCACCGCCAGATGCAGGGTGTCGTGATCGAGCTGTGGTGCGTTCCAGGCGGGCCCGCGAGCTTGCCAGCGCGGCGTCAGGTGATAGCAGCAGGGCGCCAGTGCGACGCTGCGGACGCCGGCCGCGATCGCCCGTTCCAGCAGCCGCTCATGCAGCGCGCCACAGGCATGCAGGGCGAACAGCGCTTCCCCGGACCCGATGGCCGGCGCGTCCTCGAGCACGTCGCAATGCTCGAATGCCATCGGGAGGTTTCCCGCCAGGCGCCGGCCTTCGGCGCACAGGGCTGGATCCCGCTCCAGGCAGCGGACGCTGCGATCCTGCATCCGCGCCAGCGTCCGTCCCAGATGGCCCTTGCCGGCACACCAGTCCACCGCCGGGGTCCGGCTTACGGGCAGCGCCGCCACGAAGTGACGGATCTGCTCCCACTTGCGTCCCGGGACGTGGGTGGCGGCGAAGCGGTCCCCGTCGATGCGCGCGGTCGCCTGCGGCGGTTCGCACGTGGCCAGTACGGCAGCCAGGTCCGGCAGGTGCGGTGCGAGAAAGGCCGCCAACGCCTCCGGATCGCCGTCCAGGGCCGTTGTCCGCGCCTCGTCGAGTCCGATGACGGCGGCGGCGAGGTCCGGGCGGGTATGGATCCAGTCCGGCTCCGGCGTCCGGTAGGGATTGCTGAGCCAGAGTGCGGCATGGCGGGTCAGCACAGCGTCGATCTGCGCACACCAGGCCATCAGCTCCGTTGTCTCTGCTGCGGTTGCAGGCATCCGTGTTCTCCGCTCCGTGACGGCTATACTGGCGGCTGTCCTGCCCATTGCGAAGCTGCCGTGCAAACTGATTCCAAGCTCATCTGCGACATCACGCTGCGGCAGCTGCTGCAGCAGCGCATCGAAGCGTTCGCCGACCGCCGGCATGAGGTGGATGCCCACCACCACGCGGCCGTTGCGTTGACCGTGGTGGAGCAGGGCTTCGGCGCCGACCTCGATGGGCTGCCCGCCCATGATGGCTGGCGCTCCGAGGCGGCGCTGATCCTCACCCGTCGGGCCCGTCATCTGCGACGCCATGCCGGGCAGTGGGCGCTCCCCGGCGGCCGCCTCGATCCTGGCGAGACACCTGAGATCAGTGCGCTGCGCGAACTCGAGGAGGAAGTGGGACTGGCGCTGCCGCCGGACGCCATTCTCGGGCGACTGGACGATTTCACGACCAGGTCCGGCTTCGTGATGACACCGGTGGTGGTCTGGGGCGGTCCGGCCCGGGAGCTGGTGGCGAATCCCGGCGAAGTGGCCAGCATCCACCGGATCCCGCTCTCGGAACTGCTGCGCCGGGACGCGCCACGGCTAGAAGTGCAGGATGGCAGTGACGAGCCTGTGCTGCGCATGCCGGTGGGCGACGGCGCGATCGCGACGCCCACGGCGGCTCTGCTGTATCAGTTCCGCGAGGTGCTGCTCTGCGACCGTGACACCCGGGTGGACCACTTCGAGCAGCCCCACTTCGCCTGGCGCTGACTTCCCGGTCAGACGTCCTTGGCGACCAGGCCGAAGAACGTGCCGGCGAACAGGGCGAACCCGGCCCAGACCACGATGTGACCGATGGCCATGGGACCCTGTACGACTTCGTCCGTGCCCGACAGCAGCAGCCACATGCCCCCGGTGGCCGCCAGGGTGTAGCTGGCGCACAGCAGCAGGAAGCCCAGCGTGCGGCCGATGAGGCCCGACCACAGGCGCAGCATCGAATCGCCCGGCGCGGGCTCCAGCCGCCTGCGCTGTGACACCAGCAGCCACGCCCAGGTGCCGCCGAGCCCGAGCAGGCCGGTCAGCGTGATCCCCGTGATGTCCCCGGCCTCCGCCATGGCCTTCCAGGCGTCGCCGAAGTCCAGCATCAGGATCGTCCCCACCAGCAGGCCGACCCAGACCGCAGAGTAGTGCAGCAGGAAGCCGCCGCTGCAGCGCGCGACACCCGAACGACCTTGAAGATGGGCGACGTGGCGGGCGCTGCCGAGATGCAGGCGGTCGAAACAGAAGCGTTTGGCCGCAGACAGCGCGGCGGCAGCTTCCGGCCGCTGTGCCAGCGCCGCCTGGCCGGGGTCGTGCAGCATGCGGCGAACGGTGCTGCTCGCGGAGTCCGCCATGGCGGACTCCAGGACTTCGCTCCAGCGCCGGGCGAGCAGGCCCCGCCAGGCGTCCTCGAGCCCGCGA
>SKUB01000026.1 GCA_007122315.1 Pseudomonadales bacterium
AGCGCTGCAGGTCGCCCGCGTCCACTTCCGCAACGTCATTGTAGAAGATCGATGCATCCTTGAACTTCTTGCCGACGACATTCAGACCCGGCTCTCCGAAACCCGCCCCGCTCCAGAACATCAGTCGTATGCCCGGTTTCTGTCTGCTATAGCCAACGATCGGGTTACCGTCGAAGAACCAGACCGGATGCGCGTGCCAGACCTTGTTCTCCGCATCAGGCAGGCTGCGGTCGATCTCACGGGCAAGGTGATCGCAGATGGCCCTGTAGTGGGGCTCCTGCCTGGCGTTGAACTTCAGCGTGTCAGAATGCATCCCGGCCCTCCCACCGCGTGAGTCACTCGATCGTTCGCCGTGTCAGCCCTCGCGCTTCTGTTCCTTGTCGCTACGCCGCCAGCGCCGTGCCGCGATCACCGTGGCCACACTGCCGCTTGCAAGCGCGGCACCCAGAGTCAGACATGCTGGACACATCGCTTCACCCTCCCTGCTCGCTACCGACACCGATGCGACGGAACTGCTCGATGCCGTCACTGGGCTCGAAGTCATCGAGATCGAACATGCGCCGTACTTCGATCTCGCAGTCCCTATGCGCCGGCGACGGCTTGGGATAGCGCAGCGCCCATTCCCTGGCCTGCTCGTGAGAGTCGACCTGAATGATCGTGTAGCCGGCGACTACTTCCTTGGTCTCGGTGAAGGGTCCGTCCACCACCGAGCGCGCATCGCCCTTGTAGCGAATGCGAAACCCCTTGGACGTCGCCTGCAGTCCCGAGGCGTCCACCAGGACACCTGCGCGTTGCAGTGCCTCGTGATACTCCGCCATCGCTGCCACGATGCCGGGCTCCGGCATGACGCCCGCTTCGGTGTCGTCGTCACCCTTGACGATGATCATGTAACGCATGCTCTGCCCTCCTCGATTGCTCGCCGAGCGGCGCCAGGGGACGCACCTCGACACATCCGAATTCGCCCGGCGGAATGCTGCCCGCGATGCGTATCGCCTCGTTGAGATCGCGGGCCTCGATCAGATAGAACCCGCCCAGCTGCTCCTTGGTTTCGGCGAACGGGCCGTCGGTGACACTGAGCCCGTCCTTGCGGTGGCGCACCGTGGTCGCCATCTGCACCGAAGCCAGCCGCTCGGACGCGATGAACTGCCCGTTCTGCCGCAGCTCCTCCACGTGCGCGAGACAGGCGTTCTCCACCGCAGTCACGTGCGCCGCGTCTGCCTGCTGCAGGCGCTTCTCGTCGATGTAGATCAGACACAGATACTTCATCGTTTCCTCCCGGCTCCACGCCCGGCCAGCCATGTTCAGGACATGGTCGTCTGGCTGCGGGTTATCTCGACAGCTGGGCCTGCTGCACGGGACCAAGCTGCGCCAGGCGCTGCTCGAGGAAGCGCCGCTCCGGCGCCTGACGGGTCAAGGCCAGCGCCCGCTGATAGGCCGTCCGCGCGGCGTCCAAGCGTCCGAGGCGACGACAGAAGTCCGCCCGGGCAGCGTGCGCGAGGTGGTAGTCGGCGAGTTCACCGCGCTGCAGCAGCTCATCCACGAGATCCAGCCCCGCCTGCGGTCCGTCGCGCATGGCGATCGCCACGGCACGGTTGAGTTCGATGACGGGTGAAGGCTGCAGCCGCAGCAGCATGTCGTAGAGTGCGACGATCTGACTCCAGTCCGTCGCCTCCGCCGTCGCTGCCGTGGCGTGCGTCGCCGCGATCGCCGCCTGCACCGCATAGATTCCGAAGCGACGGGAAGCGAGTGCCCGCTCCACGAGTTGCCTGCCCTCTTCGATCAACGCCGCATGCCACATGCTGCGGTCCTGCTCGTGGAGGAGCACCAGATCGCCGCTGGCGTCAGTGCGCGCATCGCGGCGAGACTCCTGCAGCAGCATGAGTGCGAGCAGGCCCATCACTTCGGGATCAGGCAGCAACTCCAGCAGCAGTCGCCCGAGGCGGATCGCCTCCGCAGACAGGTCCACCCGCAGCAGGTCGGAACCGGAGCTTGCCGAGTACCCCTCGTTGTAGACGAGATAGATCACGCGCAGCACGGCGTCCAGGCGTTCGGACAGCTCGAGCCGACCGGGCACCTCGTAGGGAATGCCGGCGTCACGGATCTTGCGTTTAGCGCGCACGATGCGCTGCGCCAAGGTTGCCGGTTTGACCAGAAAAGCGCTGGCCACTTCCTCAGTGGCGAGCCCACACACTTCGCGCAGCGTGAGGGCCACCTGGGCGTCACTATCCAGCGCCGGGTGGCAGCAGGTGAAGATCAGGCGCAGGCGATCGTCCTCCACCGCCCCGTCCGCCTGAGACTCGACGCCATCCGCCGGTGACACCGGCTCCGGCAGTTCCCCGAGCAGGGCGTCGTGCCGGCGACCGCGGCGCAGGCGGTCGATGGCCTTGAAGCGGCCGGTGGACACGAGCCAGGCGCGTGGATGCTCCGGCACACCATCCTGCGGCCACTGGGCCAGGGCGGCGGTGAACGCGTCCTGCAAGGCTTCCTCAGCACGTTCGAAGTCGCCCAGCAGGCGGATCAAGGTGGCCAGCACACGGCGCGACTCCGCGCGGTAGATCGCCTCGATCTGCGCACGCAGCGCTGACTCGGGAGTCTGCTCCATCGCTCCCTCCGTCTCCCCTGACTGCAGGCCCCTGCCCGTTTGCAGGCGATGCCGGTCATGCCGTAACAGGCGACATAACCGTGGGCCCTGCAGGATCATCGTACTCGTCGTGGCGACGCCACCACTGCTGCGGGTACTGCAGTCCGGCCTCATCACGCGCGCGCGGCGCAAGGTCGATCCACTGATACGCCCCGTCGAGGAGCTCGAGGCCGCGGCCGACGCCGGTATAGGTGTGGTACGCCTCGCCTTCGGAAAGGATGAACGCATTCAGCGTCGATGTCTCACCGTCGCCGCCGGGCGCGGTCCCGAGGGGATCGTCGAAGTCGTCGTTGTAGTCGCTATCGAGGGACGATACCCACTCGAAACGCCAGCCCATGCGCTTGCGGTAGACCTGCAGGCGGTCGAGCGGAGCCCGCGAGGTGCACACCACGGTGATGTCCCGGGCGTTGACATGCGGCAGCGCACCGTCGATGTGGTCGCAGAGCATCGAGCAGCCGATGCAGCCCGCCGTCCAGTCCGGCCCAAACATGAAATGGTACAGCAGAAGCTGCGAGTGACCGTCGAACAGCTCGGTCAGCGTTCTGCGGCCCTCGGTGGTCTCGAAATGGTAAGTCTTCTCGACGTGCACCCAGGGCAGCGCCTGGCGTTCGCGTACGAGTTCGTCCCCGCGCCGCATGTGCGCCTTCTCCTTCTCGAGCAGCGCCTTGCGCGCAGCAATCCACGCCTGGCGCGAGCCTGCGCGTACGGCACTGGCTTCCTGATCGGTCATGACCGCTTCCTCCCGTGTCCAGCGATGCGATAGATGTCCCCGAACCTTGCCGTCGAAGGACACATCAACTGGTCGAACGGGATCGGCACGGATCGACAGGTGCCAGCAGCATCAAGTCGGCCTGGGCGAAGCCTGCTCGGTGAGTCAGGCCTGTCCAACCCTGTTCGATGGTGCTAGCTTTTTGCTTTGAAACTGGCTGACTTGGGGAAGCAGCCATGCCCTATCGATACACGTATCTGGGTGTCAGCGCACTGTTCGTACTCGCCATCGTCGCCTTCTGGCCGTCCTACTTCAGCCGGCTCGGCGCAACCACCTGGCCGTTGCACCTGCATGGCATCACGGCAACGCTGTGGATGCTGCTGCTGATGGCGCAGGCCTACGCCATCAGCAGCGGGCGGCGGCCACTGCATCGGCAGCTCGGACGCAGCGTCTTCGCGCTCGTTCCGTTGTTCACGGCAGGTGGCCTGATCGTCGTGTACACGATGAACGCTGCCGACTCGCCTTTCGCCGACGTGCAAGGGCCCCGTCTCGGTTTCGTCGACGTCGTCGCCACTGGCGCGTTCGCCGGGCTCTGCTACGCCGCGCTGGCGAATCGACGCAACGTCCACCTTCACGGCGGCTACATGCTGGCCACCGCGATCCTGCTCATCATGCCGACGGTGACGCGGCTGCACCCGTTCGACTACACCGCGCGCCTGCTGCCCGACGCCACGGGTTTCGAGCGTTTCGATCTTGCCTTCAACGTTTCCGCATCTTTCGCACTCGCCGCCGTTGCGGTGCTCTACGTCTGCAACCGCCGCCATGCCGCACCCTTCGTCGCCATCGCTGCAATTTCGCTGCTGCAGTGGGCCGGCTACTACCTCGTCCAGGATCTGCGCATGTGGTCCGCCGTCATGGATGGCATGACCGCCATGCCCATACTGCTGATCGGGACCATCGGCTTTTTGATTGGCGCCGCTGCGGTCTCACTCGGGTGGCGTGCGGGCGGGGCCTCGTGGTCCTACGATCCGAAGGCCGCGTGGTAAACCACGGTCCCCATCGGCACTCGATCCGTGAACGGCAGCGCCTGAAAGTACTGCGGATCCGCGCCCGGCAGCGTCAGCGACGGCAGCGGCCGGAAACCGAAACGCGCGTAGTAGCCAGGATCGCCGAGCAGCACGCAACCTTGTGCGTTCAGTCCCCGCAGGGCCTCCATGGCAGCGGCCATCAGCGAACTGCCGATGCCCTGGCCTTGGCGCTCCGGCGCCACGGAGATCGGACCCAGGCCATACCAGTCCGAGCTGCCATCCGAAATCGTCACCGGCGACACCGCCACATGGCCGACGATCCGGTCACCGTCCACGGCCACCAGCGATACCGTCAAGGCGCCAGCGGCACGCAGGCCGGCGATCACGTCCTGCTCCGTGCCGTCGGCATGGGGCGCAGCGCGGAACGCAGCGATGGTCAGCGCTTCGATGGCCGCTGTGTCCTCAGCGCGTTCCGGACGGATTTCCAGATTCACGGTCATGCCTCCGTGGAGCCTGGCACAAGACGTCGCGTTGCGAAGCGTATGCGAGTTCATCCACCATGACACACGCCTGCGGCCGCGATCACGGCGCACGCGATCGTGCACGCCTCCGCTTCCCATGGGTATCCGACATGATGTTCCTGCCGCCCTACCTGTCGAAGAAGCTGTTCAAGCGTACGGACCGATGCGTGCGCTGCGAGAAGCTGACGAACCCGGCGCTGGCGCACTGCGAACACTGCGGCCATGCCTTCACCGACGCGGATCGGGCAGTGATGGCAGCCTGTCGCGACGAGCGCAGCAAGGGCGCCCTGTCGGCGCTGCTGGTCCCGATCGCGTTCGTGCTGTTCGTGGTGCTGATCCTGCTCACCTGGTAGGTGACGCCGCGGCGCACACGGGCCGTCCGAAGCTCAGTCCAGGTCCTTAAGGATGTTCTTGTAGATGCCGCCGTCCTTCATGATCAGCAGGAAGTTCCGCTCCGGGTCGGCGAGCAGCGCAAGATCTTCCAGCGGATCGCCGCGGACCAGCAGCAGATCCGCCAGCGCGCCCTCCTCCACCACGCCGACGCGACCCGGGTAAGGCGAACGCAAGCCGGACAGCGCCAGCAGCTGCGCGTTGTCGTGGGTCACGAGTTTGAGGATCTCGGCAGGCAGCAGCCATTCCCTGAGCAGAAGGATGAACGCATTCTGCTCCTGGTTGAGGGCCGGCTCGAAGAGAAAGTCGGTGCCCCAGGCCATCTTCACGCCCAGGTCCCGCGCCAGCGGCCACATCCGGGCCTGCCCGCGTATGACCGGTTCCCGTTTGGCACGCCGCAGCGGATCCATGTCTGGCGTGCTCGCGCGCAGGGTCTGGGCGGAGAGCCAGACGTCGTGCTCGACCATGAGCGCCAGGGTCTCCTCGTCCAGCATCTGGCCGTGCTCGATGACCTTCACGCCCGCCTCGATGGCCCGGCGCACCGCCCGCGGCGTGTAGGCATGCACGGTCACGTAGGTCCCCCAATCCTCCGCCGCCTCCACGGCTGCTTTCATTTCATCGAGGGTGTACTGGGTGACGTCGACGGGATCGTAAGCCGAGGACGTTCCACCTCCGGCCATGAGCTTGATCTGGCTGGCGCCGAAGCGGAGGTTCTCGCGTACGGCCGTGAGCACATCGGCGCGGCCGTCGGCGATGAACGTCGCACCGAGGCGTTCGGCACGGGAAGGCTCACCGAAGAAGCGCCTGGAACGTTCGTGGGGCATGCGGAAATCGCCGTGACCCGCCGTCTGGCTGATGGTCGCTCCCGAGGGCCAGATACGCGGACCGGTGTAGCGTCCAGCATCGATGCCGGCCTTCAGGCCCCAGACCGGGCCACCCACGTCGCGGACCGACGTGAAACCTCGCAGCAGCATGGCTTCGGCTTCGCGCGCAGCCGCCGCTTCGGCACGCTCAGGTGTCAGGTCCGGGGATACGAGTTCCGGCATGGTCAGCGCGCCGAAGGTCAAGTGCACGTGGACGTCGATCAGGCCGGGCATGAGGGTGTAGCCCTGGCCGTCGATCACCCGGGCATCAGGACCAGCCGTGACGTCATCGCCGATCGCGGCGATCAGATTCCCCTGGACCAGCAGTCGCGTCGGAGCTGACAGGCTGTCCGAGGCGCCGTCGAAGATGCGCACATCGTGGAACAGGATTTCGTTTCCTTCGTCCGCGGCAGCATACGAGCAGGCGGACAAAATGAGACAGACCGTCGCAGTGAGCAGCCACGACCTCCCGGCAGAAATTCCCTTCATCGCACCTTTTTCCTGTGCTGCTTGTCTGCGCGCCCGCTGCGGCGAGATTAGCATGCTTGACGTACAGGCATAACGATCAGGCGCGAACCGGGCGGATGCCGGATGCGCCGTACCCGCGCTGCTGCAGGGTGGCTTGCACGGTCATGGCCTCGAGTCCTGGGCATCCGATTGCAATTTCTCGAGCCGGAAATCGCCCGGCCGCCCGCCCGGCACCAGCCGCCAGCCTGCGGCGGTTTCCAGGGACCACCCCGGGCCATCGATGATACCGCCCTCGTCTGACGAGGACGATTCCGGTGCCACGACCCAGGCCCGGTCACGCTCAGGCGTGGCCAGTGCAGCACCCTCATCCAGGCGCAGGCGACCCCATGGTCCGATGAGGGTCGATTGCGGGTACACGTTCCCTGCCTCCCCCAGGGACAACACCGTATTGGGATTGAACAGCAGACGCCGCTCGGGCAGTTCGAGAACCAACACCGGACCCTCCACGAGTGCCTCGCGGTAGTGCGTCCGCTGCCTCGCCAGCCGCTCCGCTCGCGCTTCCTCCTCGGCCAGGATGGCCCGTGCACCGTAACGCTTCGCGCGTCGCATGACGCCATCGCGATCCAGCAGATCCTGTTGACCCAACGTCGCCCCGCCCAAAGCGACAGCAAGCAGCCGCGCCAGATCCGGCGTGGCACTCACGTCCTGGCGCCAGTCCGGTTCGTAGCGATCCAGCAGCAATCCGATGGCCGGCCCGGTTCCGTATCCCAGCGAACGCACATAAGTGGGCCGCGCCTCGAAGCCTTCGACGAGCGCGGCGATCGCAGCCACGTCCGCGCCCTCCACATCGAGCGCGAAGCGCACCCCGGTGTACTCGGCCAAGCCTTCGTGGGCTTCGAGCTGACGCTCCACTTCCGCTGCGCCCGGATAGGCCGCATGGCGCTGCCGGCGGAAGTGCAGCGCGTCACGCACAGCAGAGCGCGCCTCGTCGTCGCCACCAGCGATCGCGCTGGCCAGCGCCCGAATCTCCAGGCGCAGCCACAACCGGCCCTCCATCTCGTCCAGGTGCGTCGCCATGGGATCAGACTGCTCGAACCCGAGTTCCGGCTGAATGCGGTGAAACGACTCGTGAGCGAGCAGTCGCAGGCGGGAGAACCGCTCATTCGAAAGCGGCAGCATCACCATGGCCCACTTCCTGTCGCCCCAGTACAACGCCGTGTTCGCCACCCCCAAGTCCGCCGGCCACTGCCCGACGAACATCTCGTCATGTTCCTCGAACGCATCATCCGGGTCGGGGCGATTCGCCACGGCAACTCGCGTCTCCGGATGCACCAGAACCAGTGGCCCACAAAGTTCCACCGGCCAAAGCGACCGCGCCTGCCGGCAAGCCGTTTCGAATTCGTGCAGCGCAGCCATGGCCTCGGTCACGTGCGTTGCCTTGGCGCTTGCCGACAGGCAGAGGATTGCGAGCAGAGCCACCAAGCCCTGCATGCTCGATGAGCAGTGGACCTCATTCATGTGACCTTCCCCCCATGAACGGATGCGCTCGGCCCGAAGCGATTGATCAGGCAAGTCGACCCTGGGACAACCGGCTTCCGAGCTCAAGCGATTGACAGCGGCCTGCCCTGCCTAACGCCGGAATGCTAACGTGGTCACGGGATTCCGCCGAAATACGGACAGTCTTGCAATGGTGGCAGCCAGGGTCGGGATAGGACACGCCAATACTGGATGCACAGCCAACGGGCCGAGCGAGTGCAAGACGCGTCGTCGCTCCCTGGGATCGTTCCTGGCAGCACTGTTCGGCATCCTGGCATCCACTGTGATCGCCGCTCAACCCTGCCCGGACGCCCGCGCCATCGAACTCTTCGAGCGGGCCGTGACCACCATGGCGGACCGGGACGAGCTCGCGGCCGTCATCCGCGCAGCCACCCGGCCCATCGATGAACCGGCCCGGATCCGCGCCTGCCGGCGCCTGGCCCTTGCGCTGGATGTCCATGTTCAGCGCGTGGCACGAGAGCGTCATGATCTGCGGTCCTGGCCGACCAGTCCGACTACCGAGGACGTCTTGGATCAACGCGCCGCCCTGGACACCTGCCCCCACTACGCACGGCCACACGAGCCGCCGCTGCCGATCATGCGGGCAACCGTGCAACCTCCTGACGAACTGATCCGGGAAGGCGTCACCGGCTGGGTCGAGGTGGAAGCCACAGTCGATGCACGCGGGAGCGTCTCTGCCACCGAGGTGATCGCCAGCAGCGATTCAAGGCTCGAGCCCTGGGCGAGAAGCTCCGTCGAGTTGTCGATCTATCGGCCACCATCCAGCCACGGTTCGAGCGAGGGCACGATGCGCGCACGACAGATCATCATCACGGACGCGTTCGACATTGCTCGCGCGCGGGGTTGCGCGATCGA
>SKUB01000199.1 GCA_007122315.1 Pseudomonadales bacterium
ACTTGCACGCAGACCGGAACCGCAAGACTGGACAACACACCGCATCACGCAACGCGTCATGTCAGACGCGAGCGCGCACCTCTGCCGCCTTAAGCGGCGGTCGCCCGTGCGACCTGAGCTGGCAAATCAGATGGGCAGCGGACCGCGAGTGCAGGAAGCCGTTGAATCCGCGCTCGTCTACGACGCCACGAATAGACTGTGAGAGCTGCCAGGGTACTGCCAGTTCACCCCGAGCTGCCTGGTGCTCCCGACTGGCGAAGCTGGACCAGCCATGAAGCATCCTGTATTCCGCTGCGGCGTGGATTATAGCAACCAGCCCGCAGAACACAATTGAAGTCGGACCGATTACCGAGGCTCTGAATTCGGTGCGGCAGAGCGGGGGCAAACCCAGTTCAGAGCCTTCTCAAGACTGCGGCGGGGGCTTGCGTTTCGGCGGGTGAAACTGCAGTGGCCGCGCACCATCAGATGCGGGGCGACGCGGGCCATCGAGCCGACCCTTGGGGACCGCTTCGCCGCCAGCCTCGACGAGCTCGTCGGCGAAGTCGCAGGCGACGCATTCCCTAAGCGTCCGCCCGGACACCGTGAACACGCGAATCCGGTCCTGGGCGCCACAACGTGGACACACCGCTCCGGCGATGAAGCGCCTCGGTCCTTCGCTCACGCCTGCTCCGCCTCCTTGACGATACCGGTGTGCCGGAGCAGCGCCGCCACATCCGGGTCGCGGCCACGAAAGCGTCGAAACAGCTCCGACGGCGGCTCGCTGCCGCCACGGGCGAGCACCTCCTCGAGGAAGTCAGCACCCGCGGCGGGGGCAAAGATGCCCTCCTCCTCGAAGCGGGAAAAGGCATCCGCGGACAGCACCTCTGCCCACAGGTAGCTGTAATAGCCCGCCGCATAGCCGCCTGAAAAGATGTGGCCGAACGCGTTCTCGAAGCGGTTGCTGTCCGGCGGCTGGATCACCGCCACCTCGTCGCGAACCTCCTTGAGAACACGACGGACCTGGGCATCCTCACCTGGGCGGTACTCGTGGTGGAGCCTGAAATCGAACAGCGCGAATTCGAGCTGTCGCACCATGGCGATGGCCGACTGGAAGTTGCGTGCCGCCAGCAGCCGCTCGAGCATCTCTTCGGGCAGCGGTTCGCCGGTCTCGTAGTGGGCTGCAATCAGCGCCAGCGACTCAGGATGCCAGCACCAGTTCTCGAGAAACTGACTCGGCAGCTCCACCGCGTCCCAGGGCACCCCACTGATGCCGGCCACCGACGCCACTTCCACCCGGGTGAGCATATGGTGCAGACCGTGGCCGAACTCGTGGAACAGCGTCGTGACTTCATCGTGGGTGAGCAGCGCGGGCCGATCCGGTCCCGGGCCGCCGAAATTGCAGGTCAGGAAGGCCACCGGGACTTGGCTGCCGCCCGGCGTCCGTCGCCGCCCGACGAACGAGTCCATCCACGCGCCGCCCTGTTTGTGCCGCCGGGCATAGAGATCCAGATAGAAACGTCCGATCAACTGCTCGCCGCCGCCATCTGAGTCGGCATGGATCTCGAATGTCCGTACCGACGGATGCCAGGTTGCCCAGCCGTTGACCTCCTCGACGCGTATGCCGAACAGGCGCGACACGATCTCGAACAGCCCGGATACCACGCGGTCCACCGGGAAGTAGGGGCGCAGCGCCTCCTGGGATATCGCATAGCGTGCCTGCCGCAATCGCTCCGATGCGTAACCCACGTCCCAGGCCTGAAGCGGCTCGAGCCCGAGCTCGTCCCGGGCATAGTCCACGAGCTCCTGATACTCCCGTTCTGCCTGAGGCCGGGCCCGGCGTGCCAGGTCGCGCAGGAATTCGAGCACCTCATCAACGGAGCCCGCCATGCGATCCGCCAGCTGGCGCTCTGCCCAGCTGCCGAACCCGAGCAGTTCCGCCTGCTCTTTGCGCAGCGCCAGAATCTCTTCGATCAGCGGGGCGTTGTCGAAACGGCCGGCGCTGGGTCCCTGGTCCGAAGCCCGCGTCGACCAGGCAGAATAAACCTCCTGCCTGAGGTCCCGGTCATCGGCATGCATCATCACGGCCAGGTAGGTGGGGCCGTCCAGGGTGATGACGGGCTGCTCATGCCCACGTTCCTCGCCAGCCTTCACCGCCTTCTGGCGGTCCGTATCCGGCAGCCCGGCGAGCCGGTCCTCGGATACCGGCAGTTCGAAGGCGTCCGTGGCGTCGAGGACGTGCTGGGAGAAGCGGTTGCCGAGTTCCGACAAGCGCGCAGTGATGGCACGGAACCGCTCCCGCTGGGGCTCGGGAAGATCGATTCCAGACAGCCTGAAGTCGCGCAGCGCATGCTCGATGGCGGTCCGTCGCGCCGGCTCGAAGCCGGCAAAGGCGGGACTGTCCGCCAGCCGCCGATAGGCGTCGAACAGGCCTCGATGCTGACCGAACATGGAATAGTACTCGGACAATCGCGGCAGCGCGGCCTCATAGACTTGGCGCAGTTCCGCGCTGTCCCTCACCGCGTGCAGGTGCGATATGGGGCCGAAGATCCGCGCCAGACGATCAGCGGCGGACTCCAGTGGTTCCACCACCAGATCCCAGTCCGGCGGGGCGGATGCCGCCGCCTCGATGATCCGCGCATTGTCTTCGAACACCCGGTCGAGCGCCGGGCCGAGGTGTTCAGGCCGGATGCGATCGAACGCGGGCAGACGCACCGGATCGAGAAGGGGATTGCTCATGAGGGCTCCGCAGAATCAGCTTGTGGACGCAGCTGCGCCAGCACGGGCGCAGTCTCAGGGCGAACCCCGCGCCAGATGAAGAAGGCCTCGGCTGCCTGCTCGACGAGCATGCCGAGACCGTCTGCTGCGCGGGCCGCCCCGAGCTCCCGACAGCGCGTCAGGAACGGCGTCGGGCGCGCAGCGTACACCATGTCGTAAGCGAACGTCCGTGCGTGAACCAGACCCGACGCCAGCTCGGGCACGGCGCCATCGAGACTGGCCGCAGTGGCATTTATGAGCACGTCCGCAGGCGGCAGTTCCGACACCGGCATGGCCGTCACCGCCCCGAGATCGGCAAACCGGGAGGCCAGTGCGGCGGCCCGATCCGGTGACCGGTTGCCGATCACCAGACGCGCCACTCCAGCGGTCAGCAAAGGCTCGATCACACCTGCGGCGGCGCCTCCTGCTCCGAGCAGGACCACGGTGCAGGCCGCAAGCGGGCACCTTAAGTTGCACTCGAGATCGCGCCGCAGGCCGATGCCATCGGTGTTGAACGCGGTGAGCCGGCCATCAGCTTCCAGGCGCAACGTGTTCGCAGCGCCGGCACGAGCGGCGAGCGCATCGCAGTCATCGGCAAGCTCCATGGCCTCACCCTTGAACGGCACGGTGACGTTGGCGCCGCGGCCGCCTGCCGCGAAGAACGCCCGTGCCGTACCGGCGAAGTCGTCGCGGGGCGCCTCGATGGCTTCGTAACTCAGGCCTTCGCCAGTCTGGGTGGCGAACAGGGCATGAATCCGGGGCGACAGACTGTGCGCCACCGGATGGCCGAACACGGCATACCGATCCACCTCCATCAGCCGCCACCCCGGATGACGCCGCCAGTCGCAAGCGAGCGGATTTCCGAAGGGCCGGTATTGCCGCCGAGCCGACCCGGAAGCACGTAGTCGACGGCCGGACCGAAATACTGGCGCACCCGCAGGGACGTGAGCGCCGGAGCGCGGCCGGATGGATTCGCGGACGTGGAGACCAGCGGCAGCCCCGAGCGGGCGCACAATTCCCTGGCCTGATCGTGACGCGTCACCCGGATCGCAAGCGTCGCATGGCGACCGCGCAGGAGCTCCGGCACCTCGCGCCGTGCCGGTATCAGCCAGGTCACCGCCTTGTCGGTGGGTGCCTCGATGCGCCTCCGGTCCGAGTCCGACACCGGCTCCAGCAGCGGCAGCACCTGGGCGAACTCGGCACAGATCAAGATCAGCCCCTTATGTGCAGGTCGAGACTTGAGCGCAAGGATCCTGCGCACCGCTGCCGGCGCAAACGGATCACATGCCAGCCCCCAGACGCCCTCAGTGGCGTGCGCGACAACGCCGCCGGCCCGCAGGGTGGCTACGGCAAGGTCGAGATGCTGATGGTCGCTGCGCAAGCTCACGCGGATGGGTCCGGCCGGGGCTGACGAGGCGGCGAGGATAGCATCCGCAGGGCGGCTACTGGAGTCGGATCCAGCGCTGTCGTTCGCGGGTGATGCGGCCATCGAGTTCGAGTTCGAACAGGCGTGCATTGAGAGTGGCGGCATCGAGCCCGGAGCGCTGCAGCAGGGCATCGAATACGGTCCCATCGGCATCGAACAAGCCGAGCAGTGGATCCTCCGTGCCGTCCTGCGATGCGGCGGCCTCGGCGCGGGGCGCCGCAGGACCCGATGCCGCCAGACTTGCGGTCAGCTGCGCCGGCAGTTCTTCGAGCACATCAGCAACCGAGGTGAGCAGCCGGGCGCCGTCCCGGATCAGACGATGACAGCCCGCACCCCCCGGGTCCCTGGCCGTGGTCGGCAGCGCGAACACCTCACGCCCCTGCTCGGCGGCGAGGCGGGCGGTGATCAGGGACCCTGACCGTTCGCTGGCCTCCACCACCACGACTCCAAGTGCGAGGCCCGCAATGATGCGGTTGCGGCGCGGAAAGTGGTGCGGTGCCGGCGCCGTGGCGGGCAGGAATTCACTGACCAGCGCGCCGTCGCTGCACATGCGCCGGGCCAGGTCCTCATGCCGCCGCGGATGGATGCGATCCACACCGCTGCCAAGTACCCCGACGGTCCGTCCACCACCTGCGAGCACGGCTTCATGGACTGCACCATCGATGCCGAGCGCAAGACCGCTGGTGACGACGAACCCTGCCGCCGCGAGCTCTCCGGCGATCCAGGCGGCGTCCGCGAGTCCCCTGCGCGAGGCGCGCCGGGCGCCCACGACAGCAATCTGAGGCCAGCCCAGCACGTCCGCATCGCCCCGCACGAAAAGCAGCGCCGGCGGGTCCGGAATCATGGTGAGGACGGCGGGATAGCGGTCGTCGCCCGGCGTCAGCAGCAGGATGTCGCGCTGCGCACAGGTGCTGAGCACGCTGCGGATGCGGGCGTCGGACACGCTGGCCCGCGCCGAGTCGATCCAGGCCCTGATCGGCCCGGTCATCGCCTCCGCGCGAAGCACATGCCCCCAGCGCATCGGCCCGACACCTTCGGCCAAAGCCAGCGCGATCCAATCCTCGACGGGTAGATCCACGGTGTGCTCCAGAGCGGCTCCTGCAGGGAAGTATCCGCCCTAAGCCACTCCCGCCCAGGCGTGAAGCGCCCGGCGCTGTGTGCGCCCGGGCCGCTGAAGCGCGGCGGACACGACGCACGGATTCACGACTTTGTCATCCGCAGGCCCGCAAGCTGAGCTAGCATGCGCAGGATGATGGCCTCCCTGCGCAGCGTCGGTGTACTGAGTCTCGCCCTCTGGCTCTCGGGCTGCTGCCCGGGCGATCAGACCGACGCCCGTGGCTGGCCCCGGGAACTGGTACTGGGCCTGGTCCCCGCCCTCGAAGCGGAAGCGCTGGTGGAAAACCTGGACCCGCTGACGCGGCATCTGGAAGCCGAACTCGGCATTCCGGTGCGCAGCTTCGTGCCCGCTGACTACACCGGACTGGTAGAGGCGCTGGGTTCCGGCCGTGCGGACATCGGCATGCTGCCGCCGTTCGCCGCCATGCTGGGGATGCGCCGCTACGATCTCGAGCCGGTGCTGATCTCCGTGCGTCTGGGCGAGACCGGCTACCAGACCCAGTGGCTGACCAACGACCCGAGCGTCTGTGACGCGCCGCCCGAACCGGACGAGAACGGTATGCTGGCCTGTCACGGGTCCATCGAGCAAGTCCGCGGGCAGACCGTCGCTTTCACCGACCCGAACTCCACCTCGGGCTATCTGTTCCCGGCCCTGCAGCTGCTCGACGCGGGCATCGATCCCGAGTCCGACATCCGCAGCCTCTACGTCGGCGGACACGACGCCGCGGTACTGGCCGTACGCGCCGGCAACGTGCGTTTCGGCACCTCCTACGACGACGCCCGCAACATGGTCCGACCGCAGTTCCCGGACGTGGGCCAGCGGGTCATCCGCTTCAACCACGCCCCCATGATCCCCAACGATGGCGTCACCCTGCGCCCGGGTCTGCCAGAAGACCTGCGCCAAGCCATCGTCGATGCCTTCATGTCCCTCGAGGCGACCCAGCAGCATCTGCCGCGGGAGGAGCGGGTGCTGTGGGTGCTCTATGAGATCGACGGCTTCGAGCCGCTCACCCCCGGCGTCTACGACCCGGTGGCCGCCAGCTACGACCGCCTGCGGCGCTGAACCGACCCCATGCCGCAAGGAGCACCATGATCCACGAAGCCGCGATCCGATTCGAACGGGCCCGGGTCGTTTACGCCAATGGCGCGGTGGGCCTCGCCGGCGTCGACCTCAGCATCGCTCCCGGGGAGTTCGTGGTGGTGGTGGGGTCGTCCGGCGCCGGCAAATCGACGCTGTTGCGGGCGGTGAACGGCCTGACGCCACTCACTGCCGGCAGCGTGGCCGTGCACGGCCAGCCGGTGCCACGAAAGGAAGGGCGCGAGTTGCGCCAGCTGCGGGCCCAGGTGGGGATGATCTTCCAGGACTTCCGCATCACGCGCCGGCTGACGGTGATGACCAATGTCCTGGTCGGCCGCGTGGCCCATGTTCCCGGCTGGCGCGCCATGCTCAACCTGTGGCCGGAAGCGGACCGGGAGATCGCGTTCCGGGCCCTGGAACGAGTGGGCATCACCGACAAAGCCTGGGTGCGGGCAGGGGACCTGTCCGGCGGGCAGCAGCAGCGGGTCGGCATCGCCCGCGCCCTGGCCCAGGAGCCCGCCATCATCCTCGCCGACGAGCCGGTGGCTTCGCTGGACCCGGTGACCACCCACCAGATCATGCGCGACCTGGTGCGCATCAATCAGGAACTCGGCATCACGACGGTGGTGAACCTGCACTTTCTGGATCTGGCACGCCGCTACGGCCAACGCATCATCGGCTTGCGCGCAGGCGAGGTGGTCTATGACGGCAGCGCCAGCACGGTGACTCAGAACGACTTCCGGCACATCTATGGGCGCGATCCGGACGCAGGCGACGTGCTCGACGAGGACGCAGCTCCGTGAACGACGTCTTCACGCGACCGCCGCGACCGGCCCGGAACTGGGCGCTGATCATCGGCGCCGTCACCGCCGTCACCTTGATGACCTGGTGGTCTGGCCGGGGTATCGGCTTCTCGCTCACCGAACTCGCCTGCAACCTGCCGGGCGGCAGCCGGCTGCTGGTGGAGTCGTGGCCGCCGGAGTTCAGCTACTTCCCGCGGCTGCTGGCGCCGCTGCTGGAGACCCTGCAGATCGCCGTGGTCGGCACCGTCATCGGCGGCATCCTGGCGGTGCCGGTGGCCGTGCTCGCTGCCCGCAACCTGACGCCCGGGTTCCTGGTCTGGTTCGTCGATCGCAACTTCATGAACATCCTGCGCACGCTGCCGGACCTGTTCTGGGCCATGCTGTTCGCCGCTGCCGTCGGCTTCGGGCCCATCGCCGGCGCCCTGGCGCTGACCGTGTTCACCATCGCCGTGATATCCAAGCTCTGGTCCGAATCCCTCGAAGCCATCAACATGGGCGTGCCGGAGGCGGTCCGCGCCAGCGGCGGCAGCTGGCTGCAGATGCTGCAGTTCGGCGCCATTCCACAAGCCCTGCCGCACTACGTCTCCTACGCGCTGTACGCCTTCGAGCTGAACGTGCGGGCGTCGATGATCCTCGGTCTCGTCGGCGCCGGCGGTATCGGCATGGTGCTGGAGACCCAGCGCAGCACCTTCGAATACCCCCGGGTGACGCTGATCGTGCTCTGCGTGCTGGTGATCGTACTGATCATCGAGCAGGTCTCCGAAAGCATCCGCAGGCGGCTGATATGAGGCCGGGCACCACGCTGCAGCCACCCGCCGGTATGGGCTGGGCCACCCGCGTCACGCTGGTCATCGCCATCGCGTTCCTGATCTGTGCCTGGGCCATCGATCTGACGCCGGCCGCCCTTGCCGACCTGCCGAGGCAAATGGCAACGGTGCTCAGCTTCTTCTACCCCGCTGACATGGACTACGGCAGGTCAAGGGTGCTGCCGGCCCTGCTGGAGTCCATCCACATCGCCTGGATCGGCACCATCATCGGCGCCTTCATTTCCCTGCCGCTGGCCCTGCTCGGCGCGCGCACGCTGTTTCCTCGCATCGCCCGCCTGGTGAAGCTGATCTCGGCCACGGCACGGGCGTTTCCCGAGATTCTGCTGGCCATCTACTTCGTCCCCATCGTCGGACTCGGTGCCTTCGCCGGTGCCCTGGCCATCGGCATCTCGTCTGTCGGCATGCTCACGAAGCTGGGCGCGGAAGTGGTGGAATCCATCGACATGGGCCCCGTGGAAGCGGTGCAGGCGGCGGGCGGTTCCCGTCTGCTGGCGCTACGATATGCTGTGGTTCCCCAGGTGCTGCCTGAAATCGTGGCGCACTGGCTGTTCCGCTTCGAGTTGAACATTCGGGCTTCCGCTGTACTGGGCGTGGTGGGCGCCGGCGGTGTCGGTGGTGTCCTGCTCAACACGCTGCGGTATCGCCACTTCGAGAAAGCCGCCGCCGTCCTGCTGCTGACGATTCTGGTGGTGCTGATCATCGACATGCTGTCGGGCGCGATCCGGCGCCGGCTCCTGAGGTAACTTTCGTGACGGACACATCCTCCGCAGCGGTCCTGCGCCTGAATCGGCGCGAGGACCGGGAACGGCTCGAACATGAGCGATTGTCGCCGCTGGCCACCAAGGTCACCGAGAGCCGCGGCCGCGAACGGCAGGAACCCCCGGATCCGTTCCGGACCGCGTTCGAGCGGGACCGGGACCGGGTGCTGCACTCGAAGGCATTCCGCCGCCTGAAACACAAGACCCAGGTCTTCATCAATCCGGAGGGTGACCATTTCGTCACCCGCA
>SKUB01000215.1 GCA_007122315.1 Pseudomonadales bacterium
GGGTCCACCGCACTGAAGTCGCAGCGCAGCGGATTGGAGCCGCCGGTACCGCGCTGGTCGAGGAAGACGAGGTCGCGGCTGCGGTTGACCTCCTGCAGCGTCGCCCGCATCAGCGGCAGCACGTCCCGGGCACTCTGACCTGGGCCGCCGGCAAGATAGAACACGGGGTCCGGTTTGGGTCGCGCGGCGGGGGCGGGCACCACGGCAAACGCCAGTTCGATCCGGCGGCCCTCCGGTTCGGCGGGATTCTCTGCCACCTCGAGGGTGCCGCAGCGGGCCTGGGCGGACAGCATGCCGCCGGGGACCTGCAGTACGCATTCCTCCAGCCCCGGAAACCGTTCCGCCAGCGCGCCTGGCGCCAGCAGCGCAAGCAGCAGCATCACCGTTCCGCCCAGTGGGAGCGAACGTCGGCCGCAGGCCGGCGTTGCGATGGGCGGCGCAGCCGCCGGCTCCGGGACTGCTGCCACGGCGGACCCTCGGCGCGCCGGAAAAGCGGGCACGCGCTCCCCCTGTCGATTGCGTGGCGGCATCAGTGCGCCATCACCGGTTCGAAGCCTTCGAGCGCTTCCTTCAAGCCCGTGATGAACTCAGCACCGGTGGGGACCTGCGTGCTGGACCCGGCCAGCGAATCCTCCAGCGCCTGATGACGACCACCGAGGCACTCGGTCAGGAACAGCTCCGTGATGCCATAGAACGCCAGCCGATTCTGCGGCCGCGCGAAGCCGTGACCCTCGTCCGGATAGAGCACGTAGGTCACCGGCAGTTCGTTGGCCAGCATGGCCTCGACGACCTGATCCGACTCAGCCTGCTTCACCCGCGGGTCGTTCGCGCCCTGGGCGATGAGCAGCGGCCGCTTGATGTCCTCTGCCCGGTGCAGCGGCGACCGCTCCCGCAGCAGGGCGCGACCCTCTTCGGTGCGGGGATCGCCGACCCGCGTTGCCAGGTTTTCGAAGAACGCCTCCCAATACGGAGGAATGGATTCCAGCAACGTCTCGAGATTCGACGGCCCGACGATGTCCACGCCGCAGGCGAATACATCCGGCGTGAACGCGAGGCCTGCCAGCGTCGCGTAGCCGCCGTAGCTGCCGCCCATGATGGCAACGCTGTCCGAGCGGGTGATGCCTTGCTCCACGGCCCAGTCCACGGCGTCGATCAGGTCGTCGTGCATGGCCCGGCCCCACTCCCGGTCGCCCGCATTGATGAAGTCCTTGCCGAAGCCGGTGGAGCCGCGGAAGTTCACCGACAGCACGGCGTAGCCCCGGTTGGCGAGCCACTGATGCTCGCTGTGGAAACCGTAGCTGTCCCGCGCCCAGGGTCCGCCGTGGACGAGTAGAACCATGGGCAGCGGTTCCTTCGGCCGTCCCTCGTCATCGGTCTCAACCCAGCGCGGCAGGCTCAGGTAGGACACCAGATCCAGGCCGTCCCGGGATTCGATCACCAGCGGCTGCATGGGCGTCAGCGGCTGCTCGGCCAGGCCTGGTTGGGTGGAGAAGAGCGTCTCGATGCGCCCGCTGTCACGATCGTAGAGATGGGCGGTGCCTGGGGCCGTGGCCTCACCGGAGTAGATGGTCCAGAGGCGACCGTCGTGGCTCTGGCTGGTGATCTGCAGGTCGCCGTCGATGGCCGCATTCAGGCGCTGGAAGTCACGCTGAACGTCAGGATCCAGCGCGGTCCACTCCGGCTTTTTGTAGTTCACGGCATAGGCCGCCACTTCGCGGCTGACCACGTCCACGAACACGCCGGCCACATCGGCACGGTCGTCTGCGGCGAGAATCTCCCGCTCGCCGCTGTCGAGATGAATGCGCGCCAGGGCGCCGGTGTTCCGGTCCCGGCTGTCCAACATGTAGAAATGCTCTCCCCCCGGCGCCATGGCCACCGGCGCACTGACCATGTCGTCTTCCTGCTCGATAGTGAGCAAGTGGGTGAAGTCGTCGCCGTCCTTGCGCAGTACGTCCATGCCGCCGCCCGGGCGCGGCGCCATGGCGAGGCGAAGCTGCAGGTCGTCGTCAGCGACGTAACCGAGGAAGCCTTCGTTCTCTTCGACCAGTTCGAGTTCGCCGGTGGACAACGTGAGGCGGTGCACGTCGTGGAAGCGCTCGTCGCGATTGTTCAGCCCTACCAGGATGGTATCGGCGTGCCTGGGGCTGATGTGAACTACTTCTGCCGTGGTGCTCTCGAACGGCGTCAGATTGCGGATCTCTCCGCTTTCGAGGTTGATGGCATGCAGCAGGAAGTTCTCGTCGCCACCGGTGTCCTGAAGGAACAGGACGTGCTTCGCGTCCGGAGCCCAGAAGTGACGGAAGATGCCGCGGCCGGTATCCCGGGTCAGTGGCCGGGCTGAATCCAGGTCATCCACTGGCGCCGCCCAGACATTGAGTACGCCCTCCAGGGGCGCGATATAGCTCAAGTGCCGGCCGTCGGGACTGATGCGCAGCTGCATGCGCTCCGGGTTACCGAACAGCAGCTCCCGGTCGATCAGGTCATCGCTGCCAGTCTGTGCCTCGGACATGGCGGTCTCCGGTACCGGTTCGTCGCGCGGCGCGCAGGCCGCCGTGAGCAGGATGCATAGGGTCAGGAAGAGGGTGCGTCGAGTCATGTTCGCCTTCGCCGCTGGCGGGAAAGCGGGCATGGTACCAACGCCGGGCATGGAGGCCACCCTGCGGCGTGCCCATACGACGAGCTGAGCCAGCAGTACGACGATGCGAATCCGGCCACGGAACGTCCGCCGTCCTGGGCTATCTTAAAGGTCTGCGTCACGCTTGCAGCCCGACGGCAGGCCGCGATCGCAAAGCGGTCCCTCCGGGCCGCTGCGGCCCAGCGACTGGGCCACTGGCGAGCGTCACGCAAGTGCAATAGCTTCAGGTTTGTTCCGTGGGAGATTGGCCATGTCATTGCGTCCTGCGTTCACATCGAGCCTCATCCTGTTGCTGCTCGTCGCCTGTGCCAGTGATCCGCTGCCGGCCGAAGACGACCCCGCAGCATCAGCCGACACGATCACGATCCGCGGCGAGCTCAGCTATCTGCCTCGCATCGCCCTGCCGCCGGACGCGGAGGCTGTGGTGGAACTGCGGGCCGGTCCCGCGCCATCCGGTGACATTATTGCCCAGCGGCAGATTGCTCTCGAAGGTCGTCAGGTGCCGGTGCCGTTCACCCTCGAGGTGGATCGCGCCGACTTCGAGCCCGGCCGAGTGCACGTGTTTCAGGGTGCCCTGATCAGCTCGGGGCAATCCGGCTGGATCAGCGCGCCGGAGGTCATCGATGCCGCGGCACGGAGCCACGACCTCGGAACCATCATGCTCGAGCGCGACATGGCTCCACCGCTGGCGGTGCGCCTGAAATGCGGTGCGCGCGAAGCACGCGTGGTCCACGGGGGTGATCAGGTGGTGCTCGAAGCCGATGGTATGCGATTTACCCTGCGGCCGGTGGAGGCGGCGTCCGGGGCCCGCTATCGTCGGCCAGGCGATGCCCGTACGGAATACTGGAACAGGGATGGGCGGGCGACGCTCCGCGTCCAGGGCGAGGACTGGCCGGAGTGCGAGCTGTTGCCGGATGAGCCTGTCCTGGTGGCACGCGGCAATGAACCCGGCTGGCGGCTGGACCTGGATGTCGAGACGCTCACTCTGAGCTGGGACTACGGTGCGGCCAGCCTGGCGGCAGCGACGCCCGAAGCGGTGCGTTCTGATCGTGTCACCTCCTACGGTGCCCAGGTCGGTGATCGACGCCTGGTGATCGCTATTCACGATCGGATCTGCACGGACGACATGTCAGGCATGCCGTATCCCAAGCAGGTGATTCTGTCGCTGGATGACCGCACTCTGCGGGGCTGCGGCGGCGAGCCGCAGGACCTTCTGCTCGGCGAGTGGGTGGTGGAGGATCTGGACGGGGGCGGGGTCGTTGCTGATTCCCGTGCCACGGTCGTATTCGCCGAAGAGGGTACGGTCGGCGGTCGTGGTTCCTGCAACAGCTACGGCGGCAGCTATACACTGACCGGCGAGACTCTGTCCTTCTCCCCGTTGCATTCGACGATGATGGCTTGCGAGCCGTCACTGATGGCTCAGGAACGCCGGCTGTTCAACATCCTCGAGCAGGTCAACCGCTTCGAGATCGATGACGACGGCGCGCTGATTCTGCACGGCCGCGACGGCCGCACGCTCACTGCCCGCCGCTGAACCACTCACTGCGTCGCCTTCGGCGCCTGCAGTCTCCAAGATCGCTTCGTTCCTGCGAGGCCTTGTGGGAAGGCCCAGGCCGCGCGCAGCGCGGACGGGCCGAGAAGGCGCGCCGCAGAAGCGGGGAAGGGCCCCGCTTCTGCGGCGCGGTGGGTCAGATGCGCTCGATGATGATGGCCGGTGCCATGCCGCCGGCTGCGCACATTGTCACGAGGCCCGTGGACAGCCCGCGCCGCTCGAGTTCGTCGAGCACGGTACCGATCAGGATCGAGCCGGTGGCAGCGATGGGATGACCCAGCGCAATGGCGCCGCCGTTGACGTTGCACTTGGCCGGATCGATGTCAAGATCGCGCATGAACTTGTACGCGACCACGGCGAAGGCCTCGTTGATCTCGATGAGATCGATGTCGTCCAGCGTCATGCCGGCCTTCTTCAGCACCTTGCGGGCAGCCGGACCCGGCTCGTTCAGCATCAGCTCCGGGCTGCCGGCAGCGTTCGCCATGGCGACGATGCGGGCCCGCGGCTTCCAGCCCTGAGCCTTCGCGTAATTCGGCGATGCCAGCAGCACGCCAGCGGAGCCGTCCACGACACCGGAGGAGTTGCCGGCGTGGTGGATGTGGTTGATGTCGATGTCCGGATACGCCCGCCGCACCAGCTGATCGAATGTCTCGCCGGTGGCGTCGAAGGGCTGCTGCATGAAGTTCACGAACACTGCTGGCAGCTGGGACAGGCCTTCGAGGGTGGTCTGCGGCCGCGGAAACTCGTCGTGGTCGAGGCAGAGCTTGCCTTCGTAGTCATAGACCGGCACAACGCTCTTGGCGAAGCGGCCTTCTTCAATGGCCACCTTCGCGCGCTGCTGGCTCTCAAAGGCGAGCTGATCCACGTTCTCGCGGGTGATGCCTTCGAGGGTGGCGATCACGTCCGCGCACACACCCTGATGGAACTGCGGATGCAGGTCGCGCAGGTGCAGATTGCCCGCATCCATGCCGCCTGCGCCTTCCACCGGCGGCACTGTGGGCGTGTAGGACATCATCTCGACGCCCCCGGCCACCACCAGATCCTCCATCCCGGCCATGATGCTGGCGGCCGCCATGTTCACGGCGGTGATGCCCGAGCCGCAGAAACGGTCCAGGGTCACGCCGCTGGCGGCGGTGTCCCAGCCTGCGTCCAGCGCGGACATGCGACCGATGCAGTTGGCCTGCTTGCCCTTCTGGGAGCTGCAGCCCCAGATGATGTCGTCCACCTCTTTGGTCTTGATGCCGTTGCGCTGCTCCAGCGCCTTCAGAACCGTGGCCGCCAGCGTCTGCGGGTGCAGATGGGCCAGCGAGCCCTTGCCCTGCTTGCCGATGCCGCGGGGGGTCCGTGCCGTGTCGATGATCCAGGCTTCTGTGCTCAAGGTCACTCTCCGTGCGTAGCGTCATGAATTCGTGTGGCCGCGAATTCTACCGGAGCCGGAGCACGATTGCCTTGGGTCAGGAGACGTCCTCTCCGGCGTGTTCGAGCTCCCCGCTGGCGATGACCACGTCCGCGTCGCGACGCCGGATCAGCGCCGCGATGTCATCGACGCGATCGTCGTTCACGTCCACCAGAATCAGGATCTGTCCCTGCTCGAGCGCCGCCTCGAACGGCTGCAGATCGCGGTGGGTGATGCCGATCCCGATCAGCGTGGCCGACCAGGTGCCTACGGCAGCGCCGGCCGCGGTGAGCGACGCCACCATGGCGCCACCGGCGAGCACCATGCCAGGAACGGGCAGGGCGACCGCCGCAAGTCCGGCCAGGAAACCAGTGGTCCCGCCAAGTGCGACACCACGGCGGGCGGCAGGAAGAAAGTCGGTGCGTTCGGTGAAGTTCGCTTCCGGTACACCTTCTTCGAGCGGATAACGTTCCCGGTGGGCGACGGCATGGATTTCGCCGTCATCGATGCCGGCGCCGCGCAGGTCAGCGACGATCTGTTGCGCCGGGTCGTTGCCGTCCACGAGAAAGTAGAGTCGGGTCGTCATGGGCACTCCTCACATTTTTGCTGTGGAGCAGTCACCCATGGCGATGTGCGTGTTACATGGCCGGGCGATGCCCCTCGATTCGCGCCCGCATTTCGTACTTAACGCACACGTTAGCAAATCGCCTGAGCGCCTGCAGACCTGGCCATCTGAGCCCGGTCTGAGTGCATGCGTTATCCTCGAGGCATGATGATTCGAATCACCCTGTTTGCCGTATTGGTTCTCGGCCCCTCTTCGCTATCGTTGGCGCGATCCACCGAGCACGTGGTCGTGTCCGCGCATCCCCTGGCGTCGGAGGCGGGACTCGACATCCTCGATCGCGGCGGCAATGCCGTGGACGCCGCCGTCGCCGTGCAGGCGATGCTGACATTCATCGAACCTCAGGAGAGCGGTATCGGCGGCGGAGGCTTCCTGTTCTTTCGTGACGGTGCCACGGGGGCAATGAGTTTTCATGATGGCCGCGAAACCGCGCCGGCCGCAGCGACGCCCGAGCGCTTCCTGGTTGCCAACCGCTGGCCGCTGCCGTTTCCGCTGGCTGTGGTCAGTGGTCGCGCCGTGGGTGTACCGGGGCTCGTGCCGATGCTGTATGCCGCCCACGAAGCGCACGGCCGGCTGCCCTGGCAGGAGCTGTTCGATGCTGCCATCGAGCGAGCGGAGACGGGCGCCCCGCTGCCGGATCGCATGCGGCGGCAACTTCGCCGTGATGCGTCCTTGCGCCTGTACGCCGGTACCCGACCACTGAGCCGCGCGGCGAGACAGGATGACTCGCAGCTGCGCAATCCGGAGCTCGCTGCAGTCCTGCGTCGAATCGCAGCCGAAGGGCCGCAGGCCATGCAGACCGGGGCGCTGGCGGAGAACCTGGTGGCTGCCGCCGGCAGCGGTGGCTGGCTCCCCGGAGACCTGACGGTCGAGGACCTTGCCAGCTATCGACCGCAGCTGCGGGAACCCGTCTGCGGCCGCTATCGTCGCTGGACCTTGTGCAGCGCGCCGCCGCCGTCCTCGGGCGGCATCGCGCTGCTGCAGATGCTCGGCGTACTCGAACACTTTGATCTGCCTGCCATGGCTCCCGATTCTGCGGCCACCGTGCACCTGATTGCCGAGGCCAGCCGCTTGGCGTTCGCCGACCGGCAGCGCTATCTCGGTGACCCGGATTTCGTGCCGGTTCCGACCGCCGGTCTCATCGACCGCGACTATCTGGCCGAACGCGCGCAGCTGATCGACCCCGAGCGCGCCATGGAGCTGCCGCCGCCGGGTGTCCCTGGCGTCACGCCTGTGATCGAGGATCCGCCGCCTCTGGAGCCGGATCCGGAAGCCGGCACCACCCACTTCTCCATCATCGATGCCGACGACAATGCGGTCGCACTGACCAGCTCCATCGAGGCGCCGTTCGGATCACGGCGCTCCGTGGACGGCTATCTGCTCAACAACCAGCTTACCGACTTCGATTTCGCCCCCTTTCGGGACGGTCAGGCCGTGGCCAACGCGGTGGCACCGGGCAAGCGGCCGCGCAGTTCCATGTCGCCGACCTTCGTGTTCGACGAGGATGACGAACTCGTCATGGTGATCGGCTCCCGTGGCGGCAGCCGCATCATCGGCTACGTCCTGAAGACGCTGATCGGCGTCCTCGACTGGGATCTGCCGCTGGCCGAGGCGGTGGCGCTGCCCAA
Source organism: Pseudomonadales bacterium (assembly GCA_007122315.1). Taxonomy (GTDB): domain Bacteria; phylum Pseudomonadota; class Gammaproteobacteria; order Pseudomonadales; family Azotimanducaceae; genus SLTB01. The sequence continues at coordinate 7,834 of SKUB01000215.1, forward strand.
CCTGCTGCATCGGGGTCAGCAGCTGGAGATCGAGGCGGGCACGGTACTGGCCGATCGGGTGCGCGAGCTTCAGGCGCTGGGTCATCGTGTCGACGTGCGCGTTCTCGAGAGCGGCCTGCACGGCATCGAGCGGGTACCCGGCGGTTGGCGCGGCGCTGCCGATCCACGCATGGAAGGCCGCGCTTTGCCCTGACGGCATCCGGCGGGAGCATTCAATCTGCCCGCAGCCGCGTTCAACGACAGGAAGCATTGCGCTCGCTGGCGTAGGATCGCAAGGCGAATAGGATTCGCCAAGGAGACTCGAACATGACCTTAAGGATCGGCAGTCTCGGTGCAGCGCGTATCGCGCCCATGGCGCTCGTACGACCGGCCCGGCAGGTGGACGGTGTCGAATTCACCGCCGTCGCCGCACGGGATCCGGCCAAGGCGGACGCTTTCGCCCGCAAGCACGGTATCCCGCATCGCTACGACAGCTACGACGAACTCATCGAGAACGTGGACGCGGTCTACAACCCGCTGCCTAATGGCCTGCATGGCTATTGGACGCAGAAGGCGCTGGCAGCTGGCAAGCATGTGCTCTGCGAGAAGCCGTTCACGGCCAACGCGCATGAGGCCCGGGACATCGCCGCAGCCCATTCGGGAACCGGTCTGGTGCTCATGGAGGCGTTCCACTGGCGCTACCATCCGCTCGCCGAACGCATCCGCGGCCTCGCCCGTTCGGAGCTAGGCGAGATCCGCAGGGTGGAGACCGAATTCTGCGTGCCGCTGCCGCTGTTCAACGACATCCGCTACCAGCTCGATCTCGCGGGCGGTGCCACCATGGATACCGGCTGTTATGCGATTCACATCCTGCGTCAGCTCGGCCCCAGCGAGCCGCGGGTGGTGTCCGCCAGCGCCATCGAGAAAACGCCGGGCATCGACCGGGCCATGACTGCAGATTTCGAATTCGAGACCGGCGCCACGGGCCGGATCAGCTGCTCGCTGTGGTCGGCGAAACTGCTCAAGGCAAGTGCCAAGGTATTCGGAACCCGCGGTACCCTTCACGTCACGAACCCGGTCGCGCCCCAGTTCTTCAACCGGGTGCGCCTCGTTCGCGACGGCCGCACCATCTTCAGTGAGAAGGTGGAAGGTGCGGCCACCTACACCTA
>SKUB01000037.1 GCA_007122315.1 Pseudomonadales bacterium
TACTTCGCTTCGCTGCTGCCGTCGGGGTACTCCATCAGCGGTGCACTCAGCGCGAACGGCAGCGTCAGCCAGCGTGGCGACGGGCCATTCGTCGGTGACGTCGATCTGAGGACCACGGCAGGTGACATCGTGCTGGAAGCGGCAGATCCGCGGGAGGCCGATGACCTGCGCCTCCGGCTGGAACCGAGTCATGCCCGACTCGCGCTGGCGCCGGAGGCCGCCAAGGCAGAGGTGGCGCTGATCCTGGAACACGGCCACCTGCGGCTCGACGCCCGCCTCGCGGATCCCGGCAACGACACGGCATTTGCAGATCGGCCCCTCGAAGGCGCGTTCGATCTCGACATCCCGGACCTGGCTTTCGTCAGCGAGTTCCTGCCCGATCTGTCCGATGTGCGGGGCAGTGTTCTCGGCAACCTGGAGTTCGGCGGGACGCTCGAAAGCCCTGCATTGATGGGCGCCCTGACGGTCGAGGAGGGTCAGGTCCGGCTCCCGGATATCGGCATCCTGCTTGCGGACATCGGCCTGGAAGTGCGCGGGGACGGTGGCGACAGCCTGGACATTGCGGCCCGCGCTGTCTCCGGAGACGGCAGCATCGACATCAGCGGCGAGGTCAGTCCGTTCCTCGACGTGCCCACGGCCAACCTGCGCATCGAAGGCGCTGACTTCGAAGCTGTGAACATGCGCGACGCCCGCGCGACGATCAGCCCGGATCTGGTCGTCACGGTGGGTGCCGGACGGATCGACATCGATGGCGAAGTGCTGATCCCGTTTGCGGACATCACACCCGAGGAGGTGCCCGCTGGTTCAGTGCGCGCGTCCACTGACCAGGTTCTCCTCGAGGAAGACACCGACGAGGTTAGGCCCGAAGCGGTCGCTCAGGCGCTGCACGCGCGTGTGCGGTTGCGCCTCGGCGATGACGTCAGGTTCGATGGATTCGGGCTGACCGCGCGCTTCGAGGGGAATCTGCAGATCGTCGAGCGGCCGGAGAGACCCACCACCGGGACGGGCGAATTGCGCATCCTCGACGGCGAGTATCAAGCCTATGGCCAGGGCCTGGTCATTGATAGCGGTCGTATCTTCTGGGCCGGGGGGCCGCTGACGGAGCCGGGCGTGGACCTGCGGGCTGTGCGGCGTCCGCGCGACGACATCCTCGTCGGCGCCAACGTCCGCGGTACGCTCGAAGCGCCGGAATTCACGCTGTTCTCGGAACCGCCCATGGTGCAACAGGAGCAGCTGTCCTGGCTCGTCCTCGGCCGGTCGCTCCAGGAGGCTCCCGCGGGAGAGCAGTCGGCGCTGTCCCAGGCCGCGCTGACCCTCGGGGTGCGCGGTGGCGACTTTCTCGCACGCAACATCGGCGATCGGCTGGGCATCGATCAGCTGGCCATCGAAACCGGCACCGGCGAAGCCGGCGCGCCGGCGGACCCGAGCCAGGCGGCGCTGGTCGCAGGCCTGTATGTCACGCCGCGCATTTTCGTCAGCTACGGCATCGGCCTGTTCGATCCGGTGAACGTGTTCCGTATCCGCTACACCATCACCTCCAACCTCGAGCTCGTCACGGAGTCGAGCAGCGAGTCCACCGGCGCCGACATCATCTACACGTTCGAACGGGGACGTTGAACGCGCAGGCTTCGCGGATGGATGGCGATGCCGCGACTGCTGCCGTGTTTCGGGATGCCTTCGAGGCCGAGTGACAGCAGCGAGCTCGATCAATGCCCTATTCGAAGCGGCGGCCGAGGCGACGACCGAGTTCCCAGCCTGCAAGGGTGGCACCCCAGTGGCGCAGCACGACCGTTGCGGCCACAGCACCAGCCAGGCCCAGGGTCCAGGACAGCAGTTGGGGCGAGCGGGGTCGGCCTTCGCGGCTGCGATAGTAGGTGTGCTCGCAGTTGTTGCGCAGCAGGTCGTAGCGCTGGCCCTGGGATCCTGCGCGGGCCAAGAGTCTGAGCCGCTCGGAGGTGCCCAGCCGCTCGACGCTCACCGGCCGGCCACGGCTGAATTCGGCCAGGGTACTGACGTGCTCGCCCCGGCTGGGTGAGTTGTGCAGGACCATGCCGTTGTCGAGGACGATCCCGACATGGGTCACGGGGCCTTTCGGCCTCCGGACGACGTCGCCCGGAAGAAGGGTGGGTGTCGAAGATCGGTAATCGCCAGTCATGCTGCATCCTCTAGAAGGCAGGCCTGGGTGATCAAGCAGTAACCGTGCCGTGCGCATGCGGCGCGGCGCAGTTGTAGAGGTAAGGCGTAGAACGTAAGCGCAATCAATCAGTTGAGTTGATCGAAGGCGCTGCAACCGACTGCGGCCCGCGGGTGCTCACGGCGTGCCATTCGCCGGAATCGCGAAAGTTCGGCGTAATCCGCCGATCCGCGTGAAGGCGCGGTGAGCGTGCCAGCCGGACGTGGTTACCCCGCCCCAGGCCGATTTCACCAGGTGCCTGCTCGACGCGGTGCAGCGGCTCAGCGATCATGTTGGCCGTCACGCGGCGGCGAACAGATGTGCTGCCGCGGGCTGGATCGGAAATCCATGGCGGTCTGACGACGCACCCGGGATCGCTACGCGCTGGATTGATGCAACGACCCGACATGACCTGACACCTCTATGGAGGATCTATCCATGCACGTTGCTCCCAAAGCCCTGGCTCACGTCGTCTACCGTACCCGCCGCCTGGCGGACATGCTCGAATGGTACGGCACCGTATTCGGCGCGGGCGTTCAGCACCAGAACCCGGCGATGACCTTTATGACCTTCGATGACGAACACCATCGGTTCGCCTTTCTCGACCTGTCCGTCATCGATCCGGAAGGCTCCGAGCCGGAGACGAGCGGCTGGGTCGGCGTCGATCATCTGGCCTGGACCCAGGCCTCGCTGGACGATCTCTTCGGCCTCTACGCGCATTGCAAGGCCAGCGGCATCGAGCCCTACTGGTGCGTGCACCACGGCGTGACCATCTCCATGTACTACGCCGACCCGGACGGCAATCAGATGGAGTTCCAGGTCAACGCCTTCGACAGCGACGACGAATGCAATGCCTACATTTCGGGCCCGCCTTTCGACGCCAATCCGGTTGGCGTGGAGTTCGATCCCGAAGACTGGCTTGCAGCCGTGCGTGACGGTGCCTCGCTTGATGACTTCAGGGTAAGGGCCACGGATGAACCGGTCTCACCGATCCGCGGGGCGGTCAGTTCACTGTTGTGACCGCTTGCGAAGCTGCTGAAGTTTCGAACGAGTTCGACCGCAAAGCGCAGCGCTTCAGGCAGGACGTCCGCGACCGAAACCGCTTTGAGGCGGCCATCGATCGGAGAACGTCATATGCGGATGTCCACAGAGCGTTCGGATGCGATTTCGGGTGCATCCGGTCTGAACTATCAACTCATTCGGAGGCGCAACCATGGATCTGGACCTTGCTGGGAAGGTCGCACTCATTACGGGTGCGAGTCGGGGTATCGGGCGCGCCATTGCCGAAGGGCTGGCTGCCGAGGGTGCCCGGCTGGTGATCGCAGCCCGTGGGGTCGAGGCCCTCGAGGAGACCCGACGTGCGCTCGAGGCCACCGGAGCCGAGGTGCTGGCCGTGCCCGCTGACGTTGGCGATGACGCCAGTGTGGAAGCGCTGGTGAAGAAAGCCCGCGAGCGCTTCGGGCGCATCGACATTCTGATCAGCAATGCCACGGCGTTGGCGGTGACGGGAGACCGCGCAAGCTGGGACGCCAGCTTGAACGTGGACGTGATGGGTGCCGTCCGCCTGGTGGAAGCGGTGTTGCCGATGATGCGCGCCGAAGGCGGGGGCTCGATTCTGTTCGTATCGTCGGTCTCGGCGATCGAAGCCGCACCGATGCCGGATTTTGGCTACACCGCCGCCAAGGCGGCCTTGAACGCCTTTGCCAAGAAGCTCGCTGTGGTCGAGGGCTCGCATGGCATCAGGGCCAATGCCCTGCTGCCCGGCTCGACCGAATTTCCCGGCGGCGGCTGGGAGATGATGCGTCAGACCCAGCCCTCGATCTACGAGATGGTCCGCCAGAGCGTGCCAGCCGGGCGGCTCGGTACGCCCAGTGAGGTGGCCGAAGCGGCCGTGTGGCTGGTCTCGCCGCGGGCCGGTTGGGTCAACGGCACCGCGCTGGTCGTGGACGGCGGCCAGTCCAAGGCGATCCGTTGATCGGTTGGGTCTGCGACCGGACCGTGAGCAACCATTCCCGCTCTACATGATTGGAGACGACCCAGAAGCGCCCCATCACTCCACCTATCCGAGAAGGACGAGCTCCGATGCTCCTGCGCCGCGTCACGCAGCATGTCAGGATGAACTCGATTCGCTGGTCACGGAAATGGGCTGGCCGGAGTCAGACCACCGCAGGAGACAGTAACCGGTTGATTTGCAATAGTTTCGACTCTTCGAGAGCTCGTTTCCAAGCCTTGGCTCCGCACTTCCGGTGTCGGAATAGGCACTCTGAGGATCTTTAGGACCTACACCTCTCCGCGCACTGACGGTTGCTGTGGATTTTATTGTGGGAGCGGGCCCCAGCCTCGCTATACAAAGCCTGCGCCCAGGAACAGAATCTCCCTCCCAGACCGTGAAGCCCCCAGAAGTTTGCCGAACTTGCAATTGCTTGCGACTCCACGGTGGCAAATGCCCGCTTTTTTCCATCACAGGTGAGGAGAAAGTCATGCCATCGAAGTTTGCGCGACGTGTGTACAAGCGCCCACTGCAGCTTTCGGCGTTGCTGCTCGGGACGCTTGCCGGATTCGCTCTTGCAGAACAGCCGGCTCCGCTCACCATCGAATTCGGCAACCCTTCCCAGGTAGCGTTCGGGAACAAGAGCCTGCCGATCCGGAATCTCAGCACGGTGACCGGCAACAGCAACCGGGACAACTGCGTGCTGGCCATCGGGGACACTCCGACGTTCAAACAGCCCATCGACGATTCGTTGCTCGCGATAGCGGCCAGCAGTGGCGCGACGCTCGGCTACTTCGCGGAGAAGGGCTGGATTGGCATTCGGCAGAGTGGGAGGGGCGTACCTTGCGGCCGCGTCAGTGAAGGACAATCCATCTTCCTCAGCGTCGGCACGGACGAGGACATCAGCAGCCTGGCGATCGAGAAGGCAACGTTCGGCGTGAACGTGAAGGGCGATGTCGTCATCGATATCCTCGCCACTGCTGGCGAAGAGTCGGCCGACCGTTACCAGGTCCGCACTGGGCGTTCTACGGAGACTGCTCCGCCGAGCGGACTCAAGCAGGTCTTCCTCTTCGCCGAAGGCCGGGCGGATTCTGGCCCGGACAGCGAAGCCGACTACACGTTCACGATCGAAGGCAGCTACGACACTTTCAAGCTGACGACCGCTAACAGCGGCCAGTGGTCGCTCGGCAGCAGAACGACGACGTTCGAACTCGCGATCCCGAAGACGCCCTTCGCATGTGGTGAAACGCGCGAGGCAGCGTTCTCTGGGGATCAAGGCGACGGCCTGGTGAGGTTCACCCGGCTGGACAATATCGACGGGGTTGAATGCGACGATATCCTCGCTTCGCTGGTCTTCAGGCTGAGTCGAGACGGCAACGAAGCAGAGTTCGTTCTCGATGGGGACTATGGCCTGCAGCAGCCTTCGTTCCTGTGGGAAGTGACCTGGCCGGAGGAGGACGTGTCGATGCGGCGCCCGCAGCCTCCTGAAGTCACGGTGGGTGACGGTGCCTTCAAGACGGTCACCGCCCTGATCGAGCCGACGAGACAGCAGTTCCTGCCTACTGACGCCACCTTCTTCATCGACATGTGCCTGGGAGACCCGATTTTTCACGAGGGCGGCTTTGTCGGTTTTTCCGCAGATGATCGCTCGACGTTTCCTGACCTTTCGCCGACCAGCGAGGGTACTCAATACGCCTGCTGGCTGACCCGTTCCCTGGAGTATCGCGGCGGTGACAAGGTCCAGGTCAGCGAGACCGGCTACCTGCAGGGGGACTGGACGGCCACTCGTGCACTGCGCTAGACGATCCGGGATCCGGCGCCGGCGTCAGAGCGTTGGCGCCGGAGGCCGAGCCGTAACCCAGGACGCCGAGGCCCGCGAGAATGGCGTTTGCCTTAGTGACGTCGGCGGTCTCGGGGCCGCCCCCGCACTGTGTCGACAGATCAGCCCTGGCGAGCAGAAGAAGGGCCTGTTCATAGGGTAAGCCCTGCTCGTTCGCCGCCTGGATACCGGCGCTGAGCACACCTTCCGCCTCCGCAAGGCGTCCGAGGGCCGCCAGGATCTGTCCGCGAACGCAGGCCACCACCGGCAGCAGCAAGCGGGCATCGCTGCCGGCTGCCTTGGTTGCCTGCTCGATCAATGCCAGCGCCTCCTTCGCTTCGCCCTGTCGCAGTCGCACCTTGGCGAGCACCGCGACGACCTCCAGCGCGGCGAGCGCCTGACCCGCCTCGCTGAACTCACGCTGCACCCGCTGCAGCATGTCACCCGCCGCGACGATATCCCCGCGTTCGAGCAGAATCTGCGCCAGCTGGATTTCCGCACGATTCACGCCCTCGGTGAAGTGCGCTGCCCGCAGGGTCCGGATGGCCTCGCGGAGGACCGGTTCCGCGTCGTCGAAGCGTCGCTGCTTGACCAGCATCTCCCCCAGGTTGAGCGCCGGGTCGGCGGACCGGATCGTATCGCCGATATGCAGGAACTGGTCACGGGCAGCAGTAAGCCAGCTCACACCTTCGTCCCAGCGGCCCGCTACCGCGCAGACGAGGCCGAGGTTCGCCCGCACCAACGCCTGCATCCGCAGGTCTCCCAGCGCTTCGAAGATGGCCAGCGCCTCCTTGAGGTGACGGCCGTCACCAGGGCCTTCCAGCATCAGGCGCGCGAGCTCCTCGACAACCAGCGCGCCACCGAGCGCCGCCTGTTCGCCCGCTGCCCGGGCCTCTGCGGCGGCATCGACAGCCTGTTCGAGGGCCTGGGATGGACGGTCCTGTCCGTAGCGGATCCAGGCGATCGATTTTTTGATCCGCGCGCGAATGGCGCGAGCCTTTTCCGAATCGATGTCCGCGATCAGCCGCAATCCGCTCGACAGATCGCGCAGCGCCGCCGGGAAGGCCCGGATGCGCTCCTTCGCCGAGGCGCGCACGCACAGCAGTTCGGCGCGGGCAAGTCGGTCGTCGCCCACCAGGCGCAGGGCGTTGCTGAATGCCTCGAGCGAGTCCTCGAGCAGCCCGGCGCGCTCGCGCACATCGCCGAGCCGGGTCCACACCTCGACGACTGCTTCGCGGCCAGCAGCGGGCACCCGCCGTGCCGCCTCGATGGCGAGCTCATAGAAACGGGAGGCGTCCGCGTTGGCATAGGCCTGGCGGGCGCGGTCCCCGGCGAGGCGGGCATGCTGCCAGGCCCGAGGGTACTCCTGGGCCCGGGCGTAATGCAGGGCGAGGCTGTCGGCGACGGCCGCCGGGTCTTCCGCAAGGCGCTCCATGACTTCGGCGACCGTGCGATGCAGCCGGCTGCGCAACCGATAGGCCAGTGCTTCGTAGGTGGCATCCCGCAGCACGCCGCTGCGGAACCGCAGGTGGGCGTCGCCATCCGGTTCGAGAAACTGCGTCAGCCGTTGCAACGCAACGAAGTCCAATTCCTCGGCGGCTGACCGGACGACCTCGAGCAGCACGGTCCGGTCGAAGCGCCGGCCGAGCACGGAAGCGTAGCGCAGCAGGCGTCGCGCCGACGGATCCAGGGCGTCGACCTGGGTCGCCATGGTGGCCTCGAGCGATTCGGGCACCGCATCGATCGAGCCGACATCGCGCGCCGCGCGCAGAATCTCCATAGCGAACAGGGGATTGCCGCTGGCCCGCTGGACAATGGTCTCGAGGTCATGAGGGCGCAGTGGCGCCGCCTCGCTTGCCATCACGAGCAGGCTGCGGATGTGTTCGAACGGCAGGGGCTCGAGGTGGAGTTCTCTGCCCGACTCGGGCCGGAACCCCGTCTGCGTCTCCCGGCGAGCCACCAGCCAGAAGAGCCCCTCGTCCTCCGAAGCGAGGTGCTGCAACACCCGCGCTGACGCGTCGTCGCACCAGTGCGCATCGTCCACCACGATGACGCCCGGTCCGCTGCGTAGCGCGCGCAGCAGCTGCCCGAGGGCGGTGGCGGTGAATGCCGGACGGGTGCTGGTCTGGATCGCCTTGACCTCTGGAGAGTCAGGAATCTCGATGCTGGTCACGTCGCCGAGCAAGGCCAGAACCGGCATGAGGTCGGGCGCTGTCCGAGCGACCGCGGCTGCCAGCGCCTCGCGCATCTGTGCCGGGTCCCCGGGCGTGATATCCAGCAAGGCCCGCAGCGGATCGCGCAAGACTCGATAGGGACTGTTGACGTCGTACGGCTCGGCCCTGAGTGCCAGCTGCGGACGTACGTTCGCCGTCGCAAGCGCTTCCTCGAGCAGCCGGCTCTTGCCGAGTCCGGGATCGCCGACCAGGCATACCAGTGCGTTTTCGCGGCCGGCGGTGCCTGCCGCGACGGCGGCAAGCGCCGCCAGTTCCGTTTCACGGCCCATGAAGGCCGTGACCTGAAGCCCTTCCCTACGGCGCGCCCCCGTCTGGCGTCCCACTTCGTAGACCGTGAGCGGGGCTTTCTTTCCCTTCAGGATCAGCGGTTCCGCCTGCCGGGTCTCGAAGACGGTCCGCGAATCCTCGAGCACCGATGGATGAGCCAGGATGGTCCCGACTGGCGCCTTGCCCGTGATGCGTGCCGCTGTGTTCGTGGTATCGCCCATCGCCGTGTAGGCGGCGCGACCCGGGGCACCCACTTCGGCGACGAACGCATGGCCGCGGTTTACGCCCGCTTGCAGGCCGAGCGGCAGGTCCGCGTCCATGAGTCGTCGCAATGCCCGCAGCAATGCGCCGGCGGCGTCCTCCTGGGCATGGGGCAAGCCTGCGGCGACGAACAACTTGCCGCCGTCCCGGTCGATGTCGGCGACGAGCAGCGTGAGGTCCTCGGTGGCGATCGCGTCCTGAGCTGCGCCGATGGTCTTCTCGAGCGCGTCGGCCAGGGCTGCTGGGCCCTCCCTGGCGAGCAGTGCGTCGGTTCCCGAGAACCGGATGAAGGCAAGGCATGTCGTACGGTGCTCGGGATCGGGCACGGCGGAGGCGAGGAACTCGCCGGAGATGCCCGGAAACAGTCGTCTGGCTGCAGCATCCCGTCCCACCCGGCCCGGCCGGCGGCCCTGGGCCGGCACCCGTGCGGTTCGCCAGCGCAGCAACAGACCGCCGTCCGCACGCGTTTTTACGGCGGTCGCGGGCAGCAGAGCGGCCGTGGACGGGCTCATCAGGATGTCACCCGGGCCGGCCGCGTTCTCGATCGCGACCACCCCGTTCGCTGCCGGACCGAGCAGCAGCAGCTCGCGATGACTCGAACCCACCAGGAAGAACAGGCATTCGTCGGAGTGCAGTCCGATGGACATGGACAGCCGGAGCGGCCCGACTGCCGTGGGAATGTTGGCAGCAGAACGCAGCGCGCGGCGCATCTCCAGTGCCGCGCAGGCCGCATCCGTCGCATGATCTTGGCCGCGGAAGAAGAGCAGCAGGGCGTCGCCGCCGAACTTCAGCAGCACCCCGTCGCGCGAGTGGGCAATTTCGAGCATCTCGCTGAAAACACGACCCAAAGTCTCGACGAGTTCCTCACCACCCACCCGACCGCGTTGGGCAAGCCGCTCGGCCAGTGCCGTGAAGCCCGAAATGTCGGCGAAGCACAGGGTGCCCTCGATGAGCTGCCAGTTCTTTTCCGGAGTGTCCAAAAGCCACTCGATGGCAAGCTCGGGCACATGCCTCGACAGACCTTGCTGGGGTTGGATGGATTGAATGGCGATGACCGAAGTTCCCTGCTTCTCCCAGAATGCAGCCAATTCTACTCGCACGCCACCGCGCGCGTGGGATCCAGTGACCACAGGCACGAATGCTGGCGTCGTGGCCGCGGTACCGGCAGCCTCGGACCCCGCGGACGACAGGGCATTTGCGGTCGTCGCTGCTGCGGCGGTAGGTGTGCTCGCAGTTGTTTCCGGAGATCGACAGTTCCGCCTTGGTAGAGATTGTTGAAGCCCGCGGCAAGTGGGTCCAGGGCCGGGTCCCGGATTGATTGTTGTGTTTCTGTGCCACGCACCGGCGTCGCGGCACGACAACTATTGACACTAATTATGTCAATAGTGTCTTCTAGGGCGATGGAGAGGGAGGGGTCCATGATCAAGCGTCCTGAGTTTCGCGGCCGGATCGGCCGCACCGTGGCCGAGTCCGAGGCGCATTTTCTACAACCGCCTCACCCCGGCAGTGACGCGCCGAACGTGGTGATCGTACTGCTCGACGACACCGGGTTTTCGCAGTTCGGCTGCTTCGGGTCCGATAGCGACATCGACACGCCGAACGTGAATGCGCTGGCAGCCGGTGGCCTGCAGTTCACCAATTTCCACGTCACCCCGCTGTGTTCACCTACCCGCGCGGCGCTGCTCACCGGGCGCGCCAATCACGCCGTGGGCATGCGTTCGGTTGCCAACTTCAGCACAGGATTCCCGAATCAGCTCGGCCACATCTCCAATCATGCGGCGACCGTTGCCGAAGTTCTTGGCGACGCTGGTTACGCCACCTTTGCGGTAGGCAAGTGGCATCTGGCACCGATGGAGCAGTGCTCGGCGGCCGGGCCTTTCGACCAGTGGCCGCTGGCCCGTGGTTTCGACCGTTTCTACGGGTTCCTCGAGGGCGAGACCGATCAGTTTCACCCCGAGTTGATGGCCGACAACCATCCGGTGGACCCGCCTGGACGACCCGAGGACGGCTACCACGTCTCAGAGGATCTGGTGCAGCAGATGCTCAAGATAATTGCCGATTCGAAAGGCGTACGGCCCGATCGGCCTTTCTTCGGCTACGTCGCCTTCGGTGCCACCCACGCGCCGCACCAGGCGCCGCCTGAGTATCTCGCCAAGTACCGCGGCAAGTTCGACGCGGGCTGGGATGTCGTTCGCGAGCGTTGGTATCAGCGCCAGCTCGAGCTCGGGGTCATCCCGCCGGGCACTGACCTGGCGCCGCGTAACCCAGGGGTCAAGCCCTGGAATGAGCTCTCCGAAAACGAGCAGCGGCTGGCCGCACGGTTGCAGGAAGCGTTCGCGGCGTTTCTGGACCACACCGACGAACAGATCGGCCGACTGGTCAGCGGGCTGCGCCACCTCGATCAGCTCGACAACACCCTGCTCATCGTTCTGGCAGACAACGGGGCCTCACAGGAAGGTGGGCCATTCGGGGTCATGCACGAGATGAAGTTCTTCAACGGGATCATCGAGACCCCCGATGAAGCAATCCACAAGATCGATGACATCGGCGGGCCCAACAGCCATACCAACTACCCGTGGGGATGGGCCCAGTGCGGCAATACCCCGTTCCGCTGGTACAAGCAGAACACCCACGAGGGCGGCGTCCACGTTCCGATGATCGTCCACTGGCCGGCGGGCATTCCACCGGCGCAGCAGGGAACCAAGCGCCGGCAGTTCGCCTTCGTTGCCGACATCGTGCCGACGATCTACGAGATCCTGGGCATCGAGCCGCCCGCAGTTCGCCATGACTACGAACAACTGCCTGTGACCGGTGCCTCGTTCGCCGCCGCACTCATCGACCCTGAGACAGAGCCCAAGAACCAGCTCCAGTACTTCGAGCAGAACGGCAGCCGCGCCCTGGTGGCCGGCGACTGGAAGGCCGTCTGCAAGCACACACCCGGCGCAAACTATGACACCGAGGCGTGGGAGCTCTACAACCTGAGCAGCGATCACTCCGAGTGCCACGATCTTGCGGCGGTCGAGCCGAAGAAGCTCGAGGAGCTTATCGCGCTGTGGTGGAGCGAAGCCGATCGTCATGGCGTTCTGCCTCTCGATGATCGCGGCATCGAACTGTTCGGTGTTCGCTTCCGTGAGCATTCGCCGCACCCGACCAATCGCCGCTACGTCTATCGACCACCCATGTCACCGATGCCGGGACAAGCCGGGCCGGCCATTGCGGGTCGTAGCTTCGACCTCACGGCCCGGGTCACTCTGAGCCGCGATGACGAGGGCGTGCTGTTCGCCACCGGGACGCAGAACGCCGGATTCTCCCTGTTCATCCAGAACCGGCGCTTGGTCCTGGACTACAACGCCTTCGGCGACCACACCCTCTGTGAGTCCGAAATCGAGGTTCCCGAGGGAGACGTGGAACTGACCCTGCGATTGCGCCGCGGCGATGGCTTCGCCGGCACCGCATCCCTGGCCGTCGGCGGTCAGGATGCCGGCGAGGTTGGACTGTCGCTGTTCATGCGCATGATGTCCTCCATCGGACCCAGCCTGGGCTGCGATCACGGGTCCGCGGTCTCGCAACGTTACCAGGCGCCGTTCCCGTTCACCGGCGTCCTCCATGAAGTGGTGATCCAGGCCAGCCCGGACCGCTACGGCGACCTCGCCGGGATCGCCGCACGAGCCGAGATGAGCCGGCAGTGATCGGGCCGTGCGGGCCAAGCCGGACCTCAGCGTGACCCCTCAGCATCAGGTGCGAGAACGCCTGGGGCCGCTCGCAGATACGGAGACAAGCCGGTGAGCATGAAGGCAGCCATCAGTCGCCGCGTAACGCCCATGATCACCAGCCCGGGTCTGCGCACGACCCGGCGGAAACTGCATGCCGCGGCCAGACGGCTCCGCGGCCGACAGCCGACAGTCCATTACTTTCATCAGGCCGATGATCCCTACAGCCACCTTGCGGCGCAGACCCTCGAAGCGCTGGCAGAGCGTTACCGCATCGACCTGCGCTGTCATCTGGTGCCGGCTCCGGAGGACAGTGCGGCACCCGAGCGCGTGCGCCTCGAGGCTTGGTCGCGGCGCGATGCGCAGAACCTCGCTGGTCGTCTCGGGCTCGACTGGCCCGGCGAGTCCGCTGCGTTGTCGTCAGCGTTGGCACCAGGAGCCACGCACCGAGCCAACGCCGCCCTGGCGGCTGCGGTCGGGAACGCTGACTTTCCAAAGATTGCGGTCCGGATCGGCGCGGCTCTCTGGCGCGGCAACATGGATGCGCTGGTCGTCCCGGGTGCCGTGGACGCGGTCACTGTCGAGCGCATCCTGCGGGCCGGGGCGGCCCTGCGGGCGGCCCGCGGCCACTATCTCGGAGCGACCTTCTACTTCGAAGGTGAGTGGTACTGGGGCGTCGATCGACTCCACTACCTCGAGACCCGTCTGCGCGATGCAGGTCTGGCGCACAGCCCCGGGGGTGACTTCATCGCGCCGGTCAAGGATGTCGAGCTGACGGCTCGCCCCACGGCTGCGGTGACCCCACAGCTGCATTTTTTCTTCTCCTTCCGGAGTCCCTACGTCTGCATCAGCGTGCCGCGCGTCCGCAGACTCGCGGCGCATTATGGCGCCGACCTCCGGCTGCGCTTCATTCTGCCCATGGTGATGCGCGGGCTGCCCGTGCCGCGGGCGAAGAGTCGCTACATCGTGCTCGATGCGAAGCGCGAGGCGGAGCGCGTGGAGGCGCCCTTTGGCTGCATCGTCGATCCGGTCGGCCGCGCCACGGAACGCGGCATCGCCGTTCTCAACCATGCCATGCGCGACGGCCGGGGCCCGGATTTCGTCGAATACTTCCTGCGCGGCGTCTGGGCAGAAGGCATCGATGCCACCACGGACACGGGCTTGAACCGCATCGCCGAGCGGGCGGACATCGACGCCGGAGCCGTTGCCGCGGCGCTGCAGGACGACTCCTGGCGGGAGGCCGCGGAAGCCAATCGCCAGGAGCTGTTCGAGATGGGGCTGTGGGGCGCGCCGACTCTGCGCGTCGACGATGGGCCCGGTCACTGGGGGCAGGACCGGCTCTGGGTGATCGAGGAAGACCTCATCGCTGCCACGAGCGCAGAGCGTCGTTGAAGATGTTTATCGAGGGGCACGGTGCAGGTCGTCAGCCGTGAATGAGGTTGCCGTCGAGCCGCTCCGCGAAATCGCCTCAGCGGCAGTCGAAGGGCGACTCCGGTAGCGTAAGGTCGAACGCGAAGGAGATGCCGTCACCGCGACCGTAGGCGTCTTCGAGCCGCAGACTGCCGAATACGCGATCATCGGCCAGCTCGAACAGCTGTTCGTCGGGCATCCCCTGGCGACTGAAGAGCCCCTCAGGCCCGGACCAGGAGACCTCCTGAATTCTCAGGTCGCCCATGGCGAGGATGGAGACATCCACTTGCGCCCGGGTGCCCTCGTTGCGATGCAGGCCCTGCAGTTCCAGCTCGAAGCGTGTGCCGTACTCTTCGTAGGGCTCGCAGCGCAGCACCTGGTCGATGGCATACGAGGTCGCATTCACGGTGACCTCGTCGGCACGCGCAGCGGCGCTGCAGGTCAGAATGACGATGACGCCGGCAGTCAAGGCTGGACTGATCTTCATGGTTCGATCCTACTGGTCATGGCACCTTCCCAAGATACCCCGCAGCGAGTGTACGCCTGCAGCGGTCGATCGGCGATTGCAGCAGGTGTGGCACCGAGCGCGGTCGCAGACGCATGCCTTTCGGACATGGCAGGGTGATTGGCGCTGAAGTGGGACGTCGGGTTAGGCTCCTGCGCTTTATGGCCTGCCTGGATGGTTGTCTATGCCTGCTGCGTGCCTTGCTCGTCGATCCATCATTGTCGCTCTGCTCGTCGTTCTGGTCTCGTATGCGCTGCCTGGCGGTGCCGCAGCGGAAGGTTTGAAACCCGAGGATTTCTACGACTTCCAGTTCGTCAGCGATCCGCAAATGGCGCCGGACGGCAACACCATCGCCTTCGTGCGCGCCACGGTGAGCGAGGACCGCCGCAAGCGGGAATCGGCCATCTGGCTGGTGGCGAGCGACGGCAATGCGCCGCCCCGGCAGTTCACCCGTGACACCACCGATCGCAATCCACGTTGGTCACCGGATGGCCGCAGCATCGCATTCATCTCCGGCCGGGAGGAACGCGCCCAGCTGCACCTGATTTCCATGGCAGGTGGTGAGGCGCGCGCTGTGACCGAGCTGAAGCAGGGGTCCATCTCCGACTTCGCCTGGTTGCCGGACAGCCGCTACCTGCTGCTGACGCTGAGCATCGATCCGAGCGTCGACGATCCCAATGCGAAGGCGGATGAGGACGAGGATCCGAAGCCGGATCTGAAGCGTTTCCGGCATGCGGTGTACAAATCTGACGG
This sequence comes from Pseudomonadales bacterium, assembly GCA_007122315.1. Taxonomy (GTDB): domain Bacteria; phylum Pseudomonadota; class Gammaproteobacteria; order Pseudomonadales; family Azotimanducaceae; genus SLTB01. The sequence goes on from SKUB01000037.1 coordinate 15,123, forward strand.
ACGTGGCTACCTCGACGAGTCCCGCCGAGGCCTGTGGCTGCTCGACAGCGAAGACGGCACCCTCCGGCGCCTGACCGGGCATGCGGACTGGAATGACAGCAATGCCGCGGTCTCACCCGACGGTGCATTGGTGGCGTTCGATGCGGATCGCACCGGGACCGAGTACGACGGCGGGTTCAACCAGGACCTGCATCTGTTGACCCTCGCCAACGGCGAAGTGATTCAGGTGGACACGCCGCCCGGTCGCGCCTGGAGTCCGGTGTTCAGCCCGGACGGTCGTTTTCTGCTTTACCGGCATCAGAGCGAACGTTATGCGCCAATCACCGTGCAGCGTATCCCTGTTGCCGGCGGCAGCCACCAGGTCCTCCATGACGGCCTCGACCTGACGGTGTCCGACCTGCTGTTCCCCGCGGCAGGCCAGGGCCCTTATCTGCGCGCCGATTACCGCGGTGCGCGTCCGGTGTTCCGTCTCGACCGCAACGGTCGCACCCCTGCGGTCGCAGGTTCGGAGGCTTCGATCAACGCGCTTTCCTTCTCCGCCGACGGCCGCAGGATGGCTTACATCGAGGAGGATGAAGTCCGCCTCGCGGAGGTCTGGACGGCCCGCAGCGACGGCAGTCGAGCCCGGCAGCTGACCCGCTTCAACGAAGATTTCCTGGCTTCCCGCGAGCTCGGCCGCCTGGAGCGCTTCACGTTCAGCAACGAGGACGACATGGAGGTGGATGGTTTCCTGCTGCGTCCGATCGGCTTCGAGGATGGCCGTCGCTATCCACTGGTGCTTAACATCAAGGGTGGCCCCGGGGGCATGTGGGGGCATCAGTGGTTCCAGGAGTTCCAGATGCTGGCGGCGGCGGGCTTTGGTGTGGTCTTCACCAACTACCGCGGCAGCACCGGCTATGGCCACGATTTTCAGTCTGCCGTACGCCTCGACTACGGCGGCGCGGATTATCGGGACAACATGCTGCTGCTGGAGGCGGCGCTGGAGCGCTTCGATTGGATCGATCCGGAGCGTTTGTTCGTCACCGGCGGCAGCCATGGCGGCTTCCTGACGAACTGGATCACGACGCAGACGGATCGCTTCCGCGCCGCCGTCACCCAGCGCAGCGTCAGCAACTGGATCTCCGAGGCCGGAACCCAGGAGTACCCGCCGGCGTCGATGACCGCAGAGTTTGGCGGCACGATCTGGACGAACTTCGACTACTACTGGGGCCGCTCACCGCTGAAGTATGCCGATCAGGTGTCCACCCCGACGCTGGTGATTCACAGCTCAGACGATCACATCACGCCTGTGGGTCAGGGGCAGGAGTGGTTCTACGCGTTGCTGGCCAATGATGTGGAGACCGAGTTCGCCCTGTTCGAGGGAGAGAGTCACGGCCTGTCACGTGGCGGTACTCCGGTGAACCTGGTGGCGCGGCTGGAGCTGATCATCGAGTGGTTCCAGCGCTACGACGACCAGGATGAAGAAGGCGAGGAGCATGACGAAGATGATGCTGACTGACGTTGCGGTCAGAGCAGCGCCTTGAGGGCCGTGTCCCAGCGTGGCGCGAGGGATGGGCCATACCAGGCGCTGACGTCCACCGGCGGTGGCAGTCCATCGCGCAGCCACTGCTCGAGCCGGCCCGTCAGCGCCCTGACATCATCCGCGGGATAGCGATAGGCGTCAGGATATTGCTCCGGGTAGCACAGCGCGTCCGGCACCAGGGGACGGGCGCCGGCGCTGACGGCTTCGAGGACCGCCAGTCCCTGGAACTCGTGGCGCGCCGTGCTGACGACGATGCCGGCGCGCCCGAGTAATGCCGTGTAGTCCGCTCGCGGCAGCTCGCCATCTATTACGATGCGCGAACCCAGCTCCGATCGCAGGCGTGCCAGGGCAGGGTGAGGGACGCGGCCACGGCCTCCGAGCAGTGCCAGCCGGAAATCCCGGCCAGTAGCGGCCAGCGCGAGCAGCGAGTCCGCGAACACCTCCGGGGCCTTGTCGTACTCCCAGCGATGGTTCCAGACGATGAGCCCGGAATCCTGCTCACCGGGCGCGATGGCCTCCACGGGCACCGGGAGCACGCTGCTGCGCGCCGCAATCCGGGCGGTGACGCCTGCTGGGACCGCGTCCGGTAGCCGCGCCAGCAGGGCCTCGACCCCGCTCAGAAAGGCGTCCCGGTTGTAGGCCGAATTGAATTTCACCCGGTCGGCGGCAAGCGCGCCGTAAAGCTGCACCATCTGGGGTTCCAGCGACGGAACCTGGTCGGGACTGGCCGGGTAGGCAAACTGGTTTTCGTGGAAGTAGTACAGCGTGGGCACCCGGGCGAGGCCCGGATGCAGGCCCTTGAGGGTGGCAAGGTCCACCATGGAAGTGGCCACCATGAGATCGGGCGGTGATTCCGGCAGGACATCCAGCCAGGACAACGGGTTGCCGCGAATGCGCCAGGAGAAATGACGGCCGGGCAACTCGAAGCGCTTCCAGGTGAAGCCTGGCAGCAGGGTAAGCACCCGCTCGGCCCAGGCGCGGTGGCTCGGCGCCGCGTAGGCCGACAGCAGCCAGGCCACAGGTTGTCCCGGCTTCATGGCGTCAGCCCTGCCGCGAGGAACACGGCTGCGTTCCAGCTCACGTGCAGGATCATCCCTGGAAGAATGGACCCGCTGCGATCACGGAACAGCCCGAACAGCAGCGACGGCAGGAACACCAGGGCCGCGTGCAGCGGCGGATGGTTGATCAGGTGCATGGCAGCGAACAATCCACTTGTCAGTATGTTGGCCAGCGTCAGCGGTCCGACGCTGCGTCCTTGGCTCACTTCCAGCAGCGTCGGTTGGATCACACCGCGGAAGACGACTTCCTCCAGTACAGGATAGACCAGGATCAGCAGTGCGAGGGTCGCCAGGGGAAGCATTTCTCCCCCCTGAAGCATGCCGTATCCGATCGCGATCAGGGCGCCTGCAAACCAGACCGGCGGCAGCCAGCGGTCGCGCCACCAGCGGGTCACGGACGGCGGAACTCGGCGCTGTAGTTGCTGCGCCCGCCCCAGTGACGCGTGGCCTGGAACCCGGCCTGCTCCGCCATGGCGGTGATGTCTTCGCGCGCGATGAAGTCGGCGTCCCCCGGTTGCTCGGTCAGATTCAGGCGCCCCCCTGGGCGGAGGACGCGATGCAATTCCGCCAGCGCCGCTTTCGGGTCCGGAACTTCTCCGAGCACCGCCACCAGGAAGGCCAGGTCGATGCTGGCATCGGCATAGGGCAGGGCGCGCGCATCCGCTGCCTGATAGGTGACGTTGCGGGCGCGGGTCAGGCGTTTCCTGGCCTTGGCGAGCATGGCCGGCTGCAGATCCATCAGCAGCAGCATGCCCTCGGGTAGCGCTCTGGCCACTTCGAGGCTGAAGTAGCCCGGGCCTGGACCCACTTCCAGCACCCGATCGGTGGGGGCGGGATGCAGTCGTCGCACCATTTCCCGCGGCGACAGGATCAACCGTCGCAAAGGATTGCGCAGCATGAACGCGAGTTCGGCGGGGTATGCCTCACCCGCCGTGCTGCTCCGCCTCCAGACCTCCCGCAACCGTTCGAACATGGCCACCTCCGTTGCGGACGATAGCCGTTCCGGGAGCGGATCAGAACATCCAGGCGAATCCCAGCGTGACCCAGTTGTCGCTGCTGTCGGAGCGGGTCCAGCCGTAGCTGACATCGACCACGCCGCGACCCAGGCCGCTGCGCAGTCCGACCTGGAACTCCGTGCCACCCCGATGGGTGCCGTAGGTCTCGCCGAGCATGCTCAGGGTCGGCGTCAGGGCGAAGTCCACGGCTGCGCCCCAGGTGAAGGCGTTGCTGTCATTGCGTTCCCAGACGCCACCGCCGTTCACATGCACCAGCACATGATCGTTCAGTGCCACGGTCACCGGGACGTAGAGCTCGACGTTCTCGTGACTGCCGAGTGTGTCGCGCCACTCGGAACGTCCCACCAGGCCCCAGCCCCAACTGCCGATGGCCGGTTCGCGGAACAGGGTTTTCGCTTCCGCCGCCACCCCGGTGTCCCAGCCGTCCGCGTCCCGGAAGCGGCCGAGCCCGAGCGTCAGCTCCAGATTCCCGAGCGGGTTGCACGCGATTTCACCCTCCAGGGCCTGGTCGTTGCTGCCGCCGCGGCTGTACCAGGCGTAGACTTCGCAGCGCCCGGGATCCGCCAGCGCGGCGTCGTCCACCACGTAGTGGCCTCCCATGGCCTGCGCGTGCCCGCTCGTGATCAGCAACACCGTGATCAACCCCCAAGCCAGCACTCGAACCGAACCCATACCCGTCTCCGTTGCAGTGAACGATCAGGAGTCTAGCGAAGCGGCTGCGGGTGTTCGAATCTGAGCACCGAAGCAGGGCACGTTGGGTATGCTTGCGGCATGGACAGCTACGGGTCGGACAAGGCGCCGCTGCGGGAGCCGAGCAAGCTCGATTTCCGCATGCTCTACGGCATTCTGCCGGTGGTCGCGTTCTACATCGGCTACCAATGGAATCCGTATGCCGCCATCGGCCTCGGCTTCGCGGCCACCGTGTTCGCCTACTACGCCAGTGATCGCAAAGGCCTCGTGGGGATCTTTGCGCTGTTCGCGCTGTTTGTCGCCACGGTGGCCGCTTTGGTGGGCATCGTCCTCGAAGACGAGCGCGCGTTCCTGGCGCGGGACGCCGCCATCGATTTCCTGCTGGCTTCGCTCGGACTCGGTAGCCTGCTGATCGGCCGTCCCGTCGTCGGCCTCATCCTGCGAGACATGTGGCCTGCGCTGCGCGAGCTGCTGCCCCTTCGGCACCGGGCCTTCGTGGTGGCCACGCTGGTGTTCGTACTCGTGAACGTCTTTCAGGGTACGGTGCGCACCTGGATGCTGTTCGGTGGTTTCAGTGTCGGTGAGTACCTGGTCTACAGCCGTCTGTTCGGCTGGCCGACGGCGGGAATCATGATCGCCGTAATCGCTCAGATCGTTCGCCGTGCGGCACGCACTGAGGCGCGGCGACGGCGCGAGGGGGCCCGAACACAGGACACTTGACCCGGGTCAACGCGTCGCGTGATGCTGGGATGGATACTCCCCTGCTGGCTGCGTTGCTGACGGAGCCGCTGGAGCGCACCCGCGCAACGCAGGTCTGGACGCGATCAGGAGGAACGCGTGAAGGGGAACGGGGATGGTCTTCGATGGCTGACGGCGGCCGGGATGCTGACGTGGCTGCTGCTGTGGGCCGCCGGTCCCGTTCAGGCCTACCCGGATGCCATGCCCGACGGCGCGTACTTCGACCGTGGCACCGACGGTTGCCTCATGTGCCACGGACCGGACAGTCAGTGGCCGGGTCACGACATCCTGGACACGGTCCACGGCGTGCGTGGCGACGCCCGCACGCCGTTCGCCGAAGGCCAGCGGGCCTGTGAATCCTGTCACGGCCCCAGCGCCGATCACGTCGTCGGTCGCCGCGAAGACGGCGGCCGCCCGGCTACCGCCATTGCCTTCAGCGCCGAGGAACCCGCGGCGCTGAAAGATGCACCCTGCCTCGCCTGTCATCAGGCAGACACCGGCCACCACTGGCAGGGCAGCGCCCACCAGTTCGAGGATGTGGCGTGCACGGATTGTCACCAGGTGCACCCGCGCCAGGATCGGGTCATGGCGCGGCTCACCCAGGCCGAGGTCTGCAGCGACTGCCATCGCCGGACCCGTTCCGAGTTCCTGCGCCCCTCCACCCACCCGGTGCGTTCGGGCAGCATGGTCTGCACCGATTGCCACGCGCCGCACGGCAGCATTGCGCCGGGGGAACTGCTGCGCGGGACCCTCAACGAGAGTTGCTATGAGTGTCATGCCGAGTACCGGGGACCGTTCCTTTGGGAGCACGCCCCGGTAGCGGAGGATTGCTCGAGCTGTCATGAGCCGCATGGCTCGAGCCACCGCAATCTGCTCAGCCGACGCAGCCCCTGGATGTGTCAGGAGTGCCATCAGGCCCAGTTCCATCCCTCCACGGTGGAGAGCGGGCTCGGCGTGCCCCCGCGCGGTGCCTCCCGTCAGGTGCTCGGCCGTGACTGCCTGAACTGCCACACCCAGGTGCATGGCTCCAACCATCCTTCCGGCGCGGGGCTGATCCGATGAGGCGGTGCTGGCTTGGAGGTGGCGTGCTGCTCGCGGGGCTGGCTCACGCGGACAGCGTCGTCGAGCGCGAACTCGAGCTTGGCCTTGGCTACCTCGACGAGAGTTCCTTCCGCTACGGGAAATACACCGGGCTCGTGGACGATGGTCTCGAAGTGATCGCCAACTTCCGCTTCAGTTCCCGCCCGATCTGGGACAGTGGCGAGACGGGTCACTGGCGGCTCGAAGGCGAGCGGCTCGGATTCGATTCCCGGCGCATCGAGGCCGAGATCGGAACCCAGGGCCGCCAGCGGCTGCGGGTCGATTTCCAGGAGACCCCGCGCAATCTGTTCAATGACGGCAGGACGCCGTTTCTGGGCGTCGGCGGTGACCGCCTGCTGCTGCCGGCGGGCTGGGAGGCCGCCGACGCATCGACCGCCAGCATGACCGCCCTGAACGACAACCTGCTGGATTTCAGTCAGCGCACCCGACGCCGGGAGGGCAGTCTCGACTACCGTCTGCATGTCGGTGGCCGCTGGCGCCTGGACACCAACCTGCGCCGGCAGACCAAGGATGGTCGTCAGGAACTCGCCGGTACCATCGGGACCAACGGTGGCAATTCCCGGGCGGCGCTGCTGCCGGCGCCAGTGAATTTCGAAACGGACACCTTCGACGTCAGCCTCACCCGGGAAGGCAGCGACCACCTGTTCGGTATCGCCTGGCACGGCTCCTTCTTCCGCAACGACGATCAGGATCTGACCTGGCAGAACCCCTTCGGGCCCCAGCCGCAGTGGCAGATGGGTGCGGCCTTTCCCGACGGCTTCGGCCAGCTCGCGGTGCTGCCCGACAACGACTTTCAGCAGCTGCGGCTGTTCGGCCAACTCGCGCTGACGGCAACCACGCGTGCCAGCCTGGACCTGGCCCGGGGTCGGATGCGCCAGGACGAGCAGTTTCTGCCCTACAGCGTGGATCCGGGGCTGGCGCCGGCACCGTTGCCGCGGCAAGACCTGAACGCCAAGGTGGACACCACGTTGGCCCATCTGCGGGTCAGCAGTCGGCCGCTGCCACGGCTGAACGTCGTCGGTCGCATCCGTCACGAAGAGCGGGACAACAAGACGCCGCAGGACGTCTATCGCTTCGTCTCTGGCGATGCGGGGCTGCAGGCGGCGCCCGAGGCGGGCCGCATCAATCGCCCCTACAGCCTGACCCGGCGTGAGCTCTCCATCGATGCGGCCTACCGGCTGCCGCAGCGGACCCGCCTCACCGCGGGCTACGAGAACCGGCTGCGGCAGCGTGACTTCTCCGAGGTCAATTCGGCGCGGGAGCACGTCTTCCGTGCCGGCCTCAGCACCCATCGCTTCGAGAACGTGAGCCTCGGGCTCGATGCCAGCCACGAGCGCCGCGACACCAACCGCTATGTCGGCAATCGACCACTGCTGGCGACCCGGGTCCCGGGCAGCGTGGATCCCGAAGCATTCGAGAACCACCCCAACCTGCGTCGCTACTACCTGGCTGATCGTGACCGCGATCGGGTCCAGGTGCGGGCCGACCTGCATCCCGACGACCACTGGCACCTCGGCGCCGCGTTCGCCTGGAGCCGGGATGACTACCGGGAGGACGCCTTCGGTCTGAACGAAAGCGAACTGCGCTCGTGGATGCTGGACGGGGGCTACGTCCTCAGTGAGGACGTTCGGCTCAGCGCGTTCTATCACCACGACCGCTACAGCAGCGAGCAGAGCGCACGTTCGTTCACGGCGGCCCCGCCCACGGTGAACGACCCGAACCGGAACTGGTTCGTGGACACCCGGGACACCCATGAGACCTGGGGCTTGAGCCTTGATCTCGAAGGCGTGGAGGCCCGCCTGGATTGGCTGCGCGCCCTGCGGGCCGACGGCGAACTGGAACTGCGCTTCGCGTATACCGACTCGCGCTCCCGGGGTCGCGTCGACGTGACGGCAGGACCGGCCCTGGCCACCGAGGATCTGCCGCCATTGACGACCCGCTTCCAGATTCTGAGCGCAGAGGCCCGCTATCGCCTGTCAACGGCCTCGGAGGTCCGATTCGCGTATGAGCATGAGCGCTATCGCAGCCGCGATTTCGCCCTGGACGGGGTTGCGCCCGACACCGTGTCCCAGGTGCTGCTGTTCGGCGAGGCGAGTCCACGCTATCGGGCCAACTGGTTCACCCTGAGCTACCTGCACCGATTCTGATATGACACCGTTTCAAGCCCGAAGCCTGATCTGGGTGCTGGCGCTGCTGCCGGCCATCGTGGCCTTGGTCATGCTGCGCGAAAGCGATCTGGCGTCCCCGGCTGCGGTGCTGAACTATCTCGGCCGCCTGACCGGGATCGCCGGACTCGCGCTGATGCTGGCGGCTGCGATCCTGAGTTGTCGCGTCCCTGGCTTCGATCGCCCCTTCGGCGGCCTGACCAAGCTCTGGCGCACCCACCACCAGCTGGCCACCGCCGCGTTTCTGCTGCTGCTCGCGCATCCCATGCTGCTGACCCTGTCTGCTGCGAGCGTCAACCTGAATGTGGCGGTGGCGACCCTTCTGCCTTCCGGACTTCTTGACTGGGCGCTGTGGACCGGCTGGGGGGCGCTGCTGCTGATGATGCTGTTCCTCGGTCCCGGCTACCGTTTCTTCGGCGAGCCCGACTACCAGCGCTGGAAGCACCTGCACCGGCTCGCGGCGCCCGCGGTGATCCTGGCGCTGATCCACACGCTCTATCTCGCGCGGACCCTGCCCTGGTTCTGGGAGGCGGTGCTGTGGCTGGGACTGGCCGCATTGGCCGTGGTGTCGATTCTTTATCGATTGCTCTGGTCGCGGCGCTTCGGTCGCCGACCCTATCGGGTCGCCAAGGTGACGCGGCCGGCGAACAACGTGGTGGAGTTGGAACTCGAAGCCGAAGGCCCTGCTCTGGCCTACGAAGCGGGACAGTTCGTCTACCTCACCCCGCGGGACCCGGTCCTGGTCGCGGGCCGCGGCGAGGAGCACCCTTACACGCTGTCCTCCGCACCCGGCGAGACGGGCCTGCGCATCGCCATCAAGGCCTTAGGCGATGCCAGTCGTGCCATTCAGGACATCGCCGAGGGCAGTCGGGTGCAGGTGGAAGGTCCGTATGGCGGTTTCTTCCCGCAGCGCTCCAGCCCGGCGGCGCCGGAACTCTGGATAGCCGGCGGTATCGGCATCACCCCGTTCCTTGCCCGGGCGCGTCATCTCGCCAAGGTGGGCGAGCCTGTGGACATTGTCCTGATCTTCTGTGTTCAGGACGAAGCGCGCGCGTTGTGGCTGGAAGAATTCCGGGAGCTCGCGACGACGCTGCCAGGGTTTTCTCTGCAGATGCATTACTTTTATGAGAACGGCCCGCTGGACAGCACGTTCGTGGGCGAGCGTTGTCCAAATGTCGACGCGCGCACCGCCTACATCTGTGGGCCCGGACCGCTGCTGGGTCTCGCGCAGAAGGTGGCGCATGAATTGAACATTCCCCGCAGCAGGATCGTCACAGAGGAATTCGACCTGCTCTGAGCGATCTTCGAGGAGACTGACTGTGATCCCGAAACTGACTTTCGCCGCTTTCGTCGCGTTCTGGGCCAGTGTGGCTACCGTGCTGGCGCTGTCGGCGCTGGCGCCTGACAGCGTCGCCAGCGACACGGACGCATTGCCGGAGATCGACGCCGAGACGCTGGCCGAGCACGCCAGCCTCGATGACTGCTGGATGGCCATCGAAGGCAAGGTGTATGACTTCACCGATTACATCCCGAAGCACCCGACGCCGCCATCCATCATGGAGCCCTGGTGCGGCCGCGAGGCCACCGAGGGGATGCGCACCAAGGGCTACGGCCGCGACCACAGCCCCGCAGCCTGGGCCATGATGGACGACTACCTCATCGGGACCTACGTGGACTGACGCCGCCCCGGGTCAGGCAGGCGGCGACGCGGTCGTCGGCGACGCCGGCGGTTTCGGCACCCCGGCATCCACCAGCACTGCGATGGCGCCATCCCCGGTGACGTTGCAGGCGGTGCCGAAGCTGTCCTGAGCCATGTACAGCGCGATCATCAGCGCGATCGCCGACTCGCCGAACCCGAGCATGGAACCCAGCAGTCCAACCGCCGACATCACGGCGCCGCCCGGCACCCCGGGCGCCGCCAGCATGACGACCCCGAGGGTGAGAATGAACGGCAGCATGGTCGCGAGGGTCGGCAGTGCCAGGGCCTCGTGCAGCACCATCACGGCCACCGCGCAGCTGACGATGGTGATGGTGGAACCCGCCAGATGGGTAGTGGCGCACAGCGGCACCGTGAAGTCGGCCACTGCCTCATCGACGCCGTTGGCGCGTACCGACTGCAGGGTGACCGGAATCGTGGCGGCACTGGACATGGTGCCGAGCGCGGTGAAGTACGCCGGCAGCATGGTCCGCAGCAGCGTGAGCGGCGAGCGCTGCGCACGCAGGCCGGCGAGCGTGAACATGACGCCGAGCCATAGCCAGTGCAACGCGATGGACAGCACCAGGATCACACCGAAGGCCTGCAGCGTCCGGAACACCGTGCCCGCGGCGGCGAGCTCCGCGAACACGCCCGCGATGTAGATCGGCAGCAGCGGGATGATGACCTTCACCAGCAGCAGCCGGATCACGTCGCGGCCCTGATCGGAGAGCTGCCGCAGCTGCGTCGCACCGGTGGCTGCGATGCCCAGCCCGAACACGAAGGCCAGCGCGAGGGCGGTCATGATGTCCAGCGCCGGCGGAATGCGGAACTCGAAGAACGCTGCCAGGACGGTGCCGTCGACGGGCGCGCCGAGTCCGTCGCCCATGGTCAGGCGTGGCACCAGCAGCGCCGCCGCGACGAAGGCTACGGTTCCGGCGATGATGGTCGAGAGGTAGGCCATGCCCAGGGTGTGTCCGAGCATCCGCCCGGAACGGGTCGGCAGGTGGGCGATACCGCTGGTGATGAAGAACAGGATGAGCAGCGGGATGGTGAAGAACAGCAGCTGACCGAAGAGGACCTTGAATGTCAGCAGAGTCTGAATCATCCAATCCGGCGCGAACAGCCCCAGGGCGATGCCGAGCAGGATGCCCGCGATCAGTTTGGCAATCAGTTTCATGCACCGTGCTCGCTTTGGCCCAGGCGTAGGATGAGCGCTCGGTCGGACCAATCACCAGGCGTCCGCCGCGGATGGTAGCGATTGCGGGCGTGTGAGGCGATGCGGTGTATGGAGGGTGGTCAGCGGTGCCTTCCGGCGTGCTGAATCCGCGATTGACGCCCTGCTGCAATCGGATGAGGCTTGGTCAGGGCGTGCAAGCCGGCTTCACCCTCTGCGAGGATAGTTCCATGGGTCCAACCGTGAATGCAGCGCCCCGGTCAGGCCATGCCGTGTCGGCCGGTCTCGGCCGCGTCTGGAACACGCCAAGGTACCTGTTGCTGCTGCTCGTCACCTGCATCGCGCTGGCGTCGCTCAGTGGTTGTCAGGCAGCGCGGTATCGCGCGCTGGAGGCCATGGGCGTCGAGAAGCGCGACATTCTGGTGAGCCGCGTGGAGCGCGCGCGGGATGCGCAGGATGACGCGCGGGATCAGTTCACCTCGGCGCTGGAGCGCTTTCGCGCCACCGTGGAGGTGGATGGCGGCGAGCTCGAGGAGACCTACTCCCGACTGAGTCGCGAGCATGATCAGAGCGTCCGTCGAGCCAGGGCCGTCAGCGATCGCATCAACGCGGTCGAATCGGTGGCCACGGATCTGTTCAAGGAGTGGGAGCAGGAGATCGACCTCTACAGCGATCCCGGTCTGGCCGCTCGCAGTCGCGACATCCTGCGGGACACCCGCAGCAATTACGGCCGCATGCTGACCGCCATGCGCCGCGCGGAGGCCTCCATGGAACCGGTCCTGGCGGTGTTCCAGGATCAGGTGCTGTTTCTCAAACACAACCTCAATGCCATCGCCATCGCGTCGCTGCGGCAGGAACTGGCCGGCATCGAGCAGGCCACGGCCGCGCTGCTCGAAGACATGGAGGTCGCCATCCAGCAGGCCGACGCGTTTCTCACGACGCTGAGCTCCTGAGCGCCGGCCGAAGCTCAGCCCGCAGGCTCACGAACGTTTTCTGAAGTCGGGCTCGCGCTTCTCCCGGAAGGCCGCCAGCGCTTCCTTGTTGGCGGGTCCTCCTAGAAGTTTCGCAAACGCCACGTTCTCCCGGTCCCGCGCCGTGCGGGTGGCCTCCAGCCGTGCATCGAGCAGCAGCTGCTTCGTGGCGGTCAGCGAAGGTACCGGATTGCGCGCGATCGCCGTCGCCAGCGTCATGGCCTCGGCCAGCAGCTCATCCGGCTTACACAACCGGGTGGCCAGGCCCCATTCGAACGCAGTCGGCCCGTCGATCCAGCGCGCGGTGTAGATGAGTTCGGCGGTGCGTTGCCAGCCGATCAGCGTCGGCAGCAGGAACGTGCTCCCTGCTTCTGCCGTCACGCCGAGGGTGACGAAGGGTGCCCGCAGGCGCGCCTTGTCCGAGACCAGCACGAAGTCGCAATGCGGCAGCAACGTCAGGCCGATGCCCACGGCAATACCGTTGACGGCTGCGATCAACGGTTTCGGAAACGCCTCGACGGTAGCGATGAAGGGCCCGAAGCCATGGGGCTGGCCATCGTCGTAGCGCACCGGTTCGGCCAACTCGCCGAGATCGGTTCCGGCGCAGAAGCTGCGGCCGCGGCCGGTGAGCACTACCGTGGCGATGCCGTCGTCCCCGGCGGCATCGTTCAGGGCATCGCGGATAGCGTCATAGACGGCGTCGTTGTAGGCGTTCAGCGCATCCTCGCGTTGCACGGTCAGCAGGCGGACGCCGTCTGTATCCTCGATGCCGAGCACCCCACGCGTGTCGATGCTGCTGCTCATCGTGCCACCTCCACTCGTTCCGGGTGACCGGACCAGGTCCACGCGTAGGTGCGTCGGGACAGGCCGAGCATCATGCCGCCTAAGGACTTCGGATGCAGGAACAGGGTGTGGGCGCCGAGGGCGTCGCGTTTGCCTGCGGCAGGCACGGCGGTGTGGCCGGCGCCTGCTTCCTGAGCCCGGCGCTCGATCTCGGCCAAGTGCCCGGACTCCGCGAAGGCCATGTAGAGTCCGCCGCCGGTGCGTTCGTAGAATCGATGCATGGTGGTCCCCTTCCGGTTGGGGGTAATCATCTCCAGACGGTCGAGGCGGTCGTGGTGCAGCAGCGTCAACGCCCCAGCGTAGCCGTACGGCTCCGAGGAGATGGGGACGAACACGGTCTCGTCGAGACCGAGCACCGCGGCCACCCGCGCCGTTTCGCGATCCGCGTCCGCCACCAGATCGGTGAGTTCGTAGAACGTGTCGACGAGGCCCACGGCTGGCTGTGGATCCTCCTTGCTTATGAACAGGCGCAGGTTGGGAATGCCGCTGGCGTGCTCATCGAGCATGAGCCGATCGCCATCGCGCAGGGGCTGAATGCCCTGGCTCTCGAGATGGCGGGCGAAGGCATCGACATCCGGCGTGGTGAAGCCACCGGCAAACAGATGCGGACCTCGTGCCGCCAGGGCATCGGCGACGATGCCGTTGCCCGCAGGCGTCAGAATCTCGATCCAGCCGTCGCCCAGGCGCCACAGGTGCGCTGTCGCACTCAGCGCAGCATGCTCCTGGGTGCCCGCCGGTTCTGCGTCCAGCAACCGTTCCCAGCACCCACCGGCGGCAGCGGCGTCGTCTGTGGCCAGCATCACGCGATTCATTGCGCTCAGCATGTCGGTCTCTCCCCTTCCGCTGATCGTGGTCGGGCAGTCTAATGGAATTCGCCGCTTGCCTGTGGCGGGCTCCGGTCATTCGAGCGTTGGCGTTCGCTATGCCGGCGCGGGCGCATCGCGGCTGAGATCCGCTTCCAGATCGAACAGCTGCTCCTTGCCGAAGTACACCTCTTCGCCTACCACGAAGGTCGGCGCGCCGAACACGCCGCGGGCCACTGCTGTGTCGGTGGCCTCGATCAGGGCCTGCTTCACGTCCGGCCGCGTGATCCCCTCGAAGAAAGCGTCCGTATCGAAACCGGCAGAGGCGAGCACGGCACCCAGGATCTCCTCGTCGCCGAGATTCTTCGGCTGCACCCACATGTTGTGGAAGCAGGTGTCCAGGTAGGGGAAGAACTGATCGCTGTCCTGGAACAGGACTGCGCCGCGCATGAGCTTCAGCGTGTTCACTGGAAAGTGGGGATTGAACTCGAAGGGCACCCCGTGACGCTTGACGAAGCGCTCCATCTCCCGCCGGAACCAGCTGAGCTTGCTGGGGATATCTGCGAATTGCTGCATGGGCGGCCGGTTGCCGATGAGCTGGAACACGCCGCCGAGCAGCATGGGACGGTAGTGGAAACGGAGTCCGGATCGCTGTGCCGCGGCAGGCATCAACGCATGCGCGATCCACGCGTTGGGACTGCCGAAGTCGAAATAGAAGTCGACATCGATCGTGCTCATGTTGTGCTCTCCGCCGGAGTGAGAATGCAGGCCTGGGCACTTCGTGCCAGAGTCTTTTCGGAATCCCGCAACGTGGCGCCGGTATAGCCCCAGCCCAAGCCGTTCCAAGCGGACGCTCCGCTGACACCGAACCAGCCGCGCGGGTCGATCTGTGCTGCCGGCCTGGCAAGGTGCACGCTGAGTTCGGCGTTGGGCCAGGCGGCGATGCGCCGGGGCCCCATGCGATCCGGACGGAACAGTCCTGAGGACCAGTCGGCGATGGCCACCACGGTGGCAGCGGCGGACGCCCCTTCGATCACGGGAATGCGCGGACGGAACCAGAAGCCGCCGTCGGCATCGAGGCGCACCTCAAAGGCGCTCCAGAACCAGTCGCCGCCCAGGGACCACGGACCGGTACCGATACGCTTCTCCTCCGGTGCTGACAGCTGCGCCGTGTCGATGGGGTCGATGCTCGGCACGTCGATATCGGTGAGCTGCGCCGGGCTGGCGAACATCGCCGTGGCCCGGGCCATCTCTCGGCCATCCTGGGTCAGGGTGGCCTCGGCGCTGCTGCTGCGCCGACCGCTGCGGATCTGAGCGGCCTCGATGCTGAACGGCGCCAGCTTCGGCGCCCGCAGCAACTGCACGTTCAGAACCGCGGGATCACCGGCGACTGCTGGCAGTTCGGCCATGGCGGCAAGCAGTCCGGCGGCGATGACGCCCCCGTGCAGCCCGCCGAAGGGCCCGGCAGCATAGGGGCTCGGATGCCAGGAGCCGTCACGACGCGTCAGGACGGCTGTGATGGGCTGGTCAGTCATGGCGGGTCTCGGCTGCTGGATAAAGTCCTATCATGCAACTATATGGGTCCGCGTTGCATCATGCAACGCGAAGTCCACATAATGAAGCCATGAAGCTCAAGTCGTTCTCCGAGATGAACTGCTCTCTGGCCCAGGCCCTCGAGGTCGTGGGCGAGCGCTGGACTCTGCTCATTCTGCGGGATGCGTTCTTCGGCATCCGCCGCTTCGAGGAATTCCAACGCCGCCTGGGCATCGCCCGCAACATCCTCAGCGCACGGCTGGCGCGGCTGGTGGAGGAAGGCATTCTCGAACGTCACTCCGTCTCGCCCGGCGGCAAGTGGGCGGAGTACCGGCTCACGGAAAAGGGCCGTTCTCTGCAGCCGGCACTGCTGGCGCTGGTGCAGTGGGGCGATCGCTGGTATCCGAACGAGGACGGATTGCGCGTAGACTTCTACGATCGCAGAAGCGGCGAGTCCATTGCCCCGATCCGCCCCCACAATCAGCAGGGCGAGCCGTTGGAACCGAAGGACATTCGCGCCCGGCCCGGCCCAGGCGGTCCGAAGAAGCTCGTCGCCGAAGCGGAATGACCCGATCCACGGGCCACTTCGAGGCCTTGCGCCTGCAACCGGGCACGGATCTGCGTCGGACCCTCGAGCGTCGCGCAGCCCGTCCAGGCGCTTGCGCCATGGCCGTCGTCACCTGCTGCGGCAGCCTGAGCAGCGCGTGGCTTCGTCCTGCCGATGCAACCTCCGCCCTCGGCATCGACGGCCCGCTCGAGATCCTCTCCCTGACCGGCACCCTGAGTTCGAGCGGTGTGCATCTGCACATGGCGGTGGGCGATGCGCTAGGCGACGCTTTCGGTGGGCATGTGCTGCCCGGTTGCGTGATCCGGACCACTGCCGAGATCGTGCTGTTGACGCTGCCTGGGCTGCGTTTCCGTCGCGAGCGTGACCCGACCACCGGTTGGCGTGAACTTGCCATCGCCCCGAGGCGTCTCAGGTGAGCCCCTTGGACGGCCCCGGGCCGAGGCCCTTCGCGGGTTGTCAGGCGACTACTGACTGTAGGCCATCAAATTGTGCAGCATGTGGTGGATACGGTCGCGCATCAGTCCCGCGACCTGTGTGAATTCCCGCCACTCAGCGTCCTCGCATGCGGTGATGTTCGCCACGTAGGCCGACCAGCTCTCGCCGCGTCGCGCCCGCAGTCCCGGCGCAGGCTGACAGCCCTCGGAAATGTTTCTTTCCCCCGCGGCCGGAATCCCCTCGCCATGCGCCATGGCCTCACCGCGAAGATAGTCACTCAGATCCACATCCCGGTTACGGGCAACGCGGTCGCGTATCAGCGACCGCGTCATCCACCATTCGCACATCTTCATGCTTGGAGGAGAAAGCTATCGACTGAAGCAAAAGACCAACTGTTGATCTATCGAAGGTGGGTCAAAACTGTTGGCCGAAACTGGGTCAGAACTGATGGCCATTGACGAGAGGAAAAGGGGCCGTCCTTGAAGCGGCAGGTAAGACGAACCGGGGCTAGGCTTCCAATAGTCGTGGGGGACTGGCATGTCTGCCAGCGTACTGTCGGTCTTGGGGTGTCGATGGGGGCGGAGCGCGTACGCAGCGCACGGCGGGAGAATTCAGCTCCAAGCTCGAAATTCTTCGGATTATTGCTGAATGCTCGACACTTCGTGGCGCCCGCCGAAACGGCAGCTCCATTGATCAACGGTTTTGGCGGACCCGTCGCATGAATTTCGATAACATGTGTGCCGATCCGAGGGTCGAATTCGCGCCAAGCCCACACCCCCTCTAATTATGGGCGCAATTCAATCTCCTTTCGGTTCGGTAACGCACTTAGTTGCTCCCTGCCCTTCACCGGAAACGCAACGCTCGCGCAATGAGTCGATTCAAGCGCCTTCAGGAGTCTCTGTTCGGAGAAAGCGATGCCAGCGATCACGAATGCGCGATGGGCCATGCGGGTGTTGGCACTAGTCGCCCTCCTTCCATCTGCTTTGCCACTGCTTGCGAACAATGGCGCGGGTGGATACCGCCTGCTCGAGCTCGACGGCCATAAGGTCAAGTGGGGCGAGCACACATTGGGAGTTGGCGCGAGCATCAGTTACGCCTTTGCTGACGAGACTATGCGGTTCGAGGGTGCGCGCAACTGCAGTGAGCTGGCGCCCATGCAAGTGCTCTCGAGCGAAAGCCTTCCTTTCGAAGTGCTGGAACGCGAGGCCGCAGCGGCGTTCGGGGTGTGGGAGCGCGCTGCCGATCTGTCTTTCCATCGGGTTGAGGATGCCCGGAAAGCGGACATCGTGATCGGTGCACAAGGCCGCCCCCTCGGTCGGGCATTCGCCAATGTAGCCTACGCGCCCGGGTCACAAGATGGTGTGCGCCTCATCGATCAGGCGCTCGTGTGCTTCAACCCTGACCATAAGTGGAAGGTCGGGTTCGACGGTGACATCAACGTCTACGACATCCGCTATACCCTGATCCATGAAATCGGCCACGCCGTCGGGCTGGACCATCCAGGCCCCGAGGGACAGGTCATGGGATTTCGCTACACGGAAGCCTTCGCCGACCTGCAGCCCGGCGATCTGCGCGGGATCCAACAACTCTACGGGCCTTCCGCCCATGCCGGTGAGCTGGCAGCCACGGACTCCGACCCTGGACGTTCGGAGTCGCCGGCTGCTGCCGATGATGACGTTGAAGCACCCGCAACACTGTCCATTCACTAGCAACTGGTTCGTAGCCTCCTCCTCCTCAGGCTTTGGCCCGCGGATGTCCCTGCGTGGGTCTGGGCAACCAGGGTCCATGTCCTCCGCGGAACCGGAATCGCATGAAGAGCGTGAAGTTGCAAGTTCGGCGCCGGGGATGAGCGCCGCTGGCGGTGAAGTCGGCAGCCGCCCGTCGGCATGACGGGCAACAAGATCAGGAGACACGACCATGCAGTCCAGGGTTGTATCCCTGGAGCACGCCGGCTCCGATGGCTGAGGCCGGGGCAATGCGGCAGGGAGGCCAAACCCATGGGCCCGTACGCGCCTTTCTTCTACGATAGGGGCTGACGCGCGTTCACGGGAGGCGCGACGCCTCCGACAGGAGGGGGACATGGTCACGAACACGGCGGGCGACCGTGACCTGACGCTGTGGATCGGAACCAAGAAAGGCGCGTTCCGGCTCAGCGCCGGCCGCGGTCGCAATGGGTTCGAACTCGATGGGCCGGAGTTTCTCGGCCACATCATTCATCACGTGGTCGCCGACCCGCGCGACGACCGTCAGCTGCTTGCCGCCGCCAAGACCGGCCATCTCGGTCCCACGGTGTTCCGCTCCGAGGACGGCGGCCGCAATTGGCTGGAGGCCTCGCAGCCGCCGGCCTTCGCCGCGCCTAAGGATGGCCGCAAGGCCGATGCGGTGGACGTGGTCTACTGGCTGACACCGGGCCATGCGAGTGAAGCGGGGGTCTGGTACGCGGGAACGTCGCCGGAGGGTCTGTTCCGCTCCGAGGACGGTGGCGCGAACTGGGCACCCGTAGCCGGCTGGAACGATCATCCGAGCTGGATCGAGTGGACGGGCGACGGTGAGCGCGCCAATCCGGGCGGCTCACCGCTGCATTCCATCCTGGTGGATCCGCGGGACGCGCAGCACCTTTACTTTGCCACTTCCAGCGGCGGCGTATTCGAAAGCCTGGATGCGGGGGCGAACTGGTCCTTGTTGAACGACGGTATGATGGCCGACTTCCTGCCCGACCCCCATCCGGAGTATGGCTACGACCCTCACTGTGTGATCCAGCACCCTGCCGCACCGGACGTGCTCTACCAGCAGAACCACTGCGGCATCTACCGCATGCATCGGCCCGAGGGGCGCTGGGAGCGCATCGGTCGCAACATGCCGGCAGAGGTCGGGGACATCGGCTTCGCCATCGTCAGCCATCCGCGCGATCCCGATGTCGCCTGGGTGTTCCCCATGGATGGCACGGACGTCTGGCCGCGTACGCCACCGGGTCATCGTCCGGCGGTCTACCGCACCCTGGATGCAGGTGGTTCGTGGCAGCGGCTGGACCGGGGTCTGCCGGAACGGGCCTGGTACACCGTCTACCGCCAGGCCATGGCGAACGACGATGGTGATCCGGTGGGCGTCTACTTCGGTACCACCTGTGGCGAGGTCTGGGCCAGCTTCGACGAAGGTGAGCACTGGCAGTGCCTGGCTGCGCACCTGCCTGACATCTACAGTGTCGAGGTGGCGGAGGCACGGCCGTGAACGTCGGTATTCCCTCCGTGCTCGCGAGCTACACCGGCGGTGCCCGCCGGGTCGCGGCCGAGGGTGACAGCGTTGCGGCGTTGCTCGCCGATCTCGATCGGCAGTTTCCGGGCTTGCGCTTCCGCATGGTGGACGAGCGCGGCCGGCTGCGCCGGCACGTGCGCGTCTTCGTCAACGGCGAGGCCATCCGCGACCTCGACGTCGCCGTCCGCGAGGCCGACGACGTGCAGATCCTGCAGGCCTTGAGCGGCGGCTGATACCCTTGCCTCCCTTTCATTGAGAGATGCGTGTAGATGACGACGCTTCACGTGGCGGTGGTCGGCAAGGGTTTGATCGGCAGTGCGGCCGCCCGTCATCTGGCCGAGGCGGGCTGCGAAGTGACGCTGATCGGCCCGGACGAACCGGCGGACTATCGCAGTCACGGGGGCGTGTTCGCGGCCCACTACGACCCGGCGCGCATCACCCGCATCATGGACCGGGACCCGCTCTGGGCTGGCTGGGCCGCCGCATCCAGCAGCCGTTATGCCGCGCTCGAGGCAGCCACGGGGATGAAGTTCCACCATCCGGTGGGTTTTCTCGCCGCGGCAGGCGAAGGCAGTGACCTGCTGCCGGCCATGGAGGCCAGCGCGCGGGTGTTCGGCACGCAGACGCTGACGGATGTGCAGCATCCTTTCCGCTTGCCTCCGGGAACCGCGATCCGCTTCGAGAGTGCGCCGGGTGGTTTCATCGATGCCCGCCGCATGGTTCAGGCCCAGACGGTTGCGGCGGTTGCGGCCGGCGCCAAGGTGGTCCGGCTGCCGGTCTGGGCGCTGCGCACAGACAACGGCTTGGTGCGCGCCATCCTCGACGACGGTTCGGAAGTCCGGGCGGACCGGGTGCTGGTCTGTGCTGGTGCCTTCAGTTCGGCGGTGGGTCTCGCGCCCGGGATGCCGCTGCAGGCGGATGGACGGGTGGTGCTGCTGGCGCAGGTGGAAGACGAGCTGGCGCAGCGCCTCTCCGACATGCCGAGCCTCATTCGCGTGGATGCAGCGGCGGACCTGACTGACATCTATCTGCTGCCGCCGGTGCGTTATCCGGACGGGAAGCGCTACATCAAGATCGGCACCGGCGCGATCAGCCATCCGCTCGATGACCTGGAGTCGTTGCAGCGGTGGTACCGGGACGGCGCGGTGGGCGATGACGCCGCGCGGCTGGCGCAGGCATTGTTCGGTTTGCTGCCGGACCTGGAAGGCACCGACCTGCGCACGGACAACTGCGCGGTCACGACGACGCCGAGTGGCTATCCCATCATCGACTGGTCGGAGCCCGATCGAATTGCCGTCGCCTGCGGCGGCAACGGCAAGGCGGCGAAAAGCAGCGACGAGATCGGACGCATCGCGGCCCTGCTGGTCACGGATCAGCTCGATGACCCGGGCCTCGCCGCGTCCCTGCGCGCCTGACCGCCTGACCGCACCGTCTCTCATGGGTCGCGGGCACGGCGCTGCCGGGCGGCGATCGGCGGCGGGCATCAGTTTGACGTATGTAGGCCCGGTTCCGATGTCGCAGTCGCTTGGCAAGGCATTCAATTAATGATTCATTGATAGCATCAATTAGTGCAACAAGATAAATCGAATGGCATCTATCGATATCGACTTGCATACTGCTCACCGATTCCCGTCGCTCTTCGGCGCGCGGGTCATCCCGGCAGCCGTGCTTCAGCGACGGCAGGCGGGAAGGTCATCAGCAGTGCATCCAGTCTCGGACGCACGAGGAGGTTGAAATGAGTGACACCCAGCAAGCTCAGAGCGCAGGGCAATGCCCGGTCGTCCACGGCGGCAACACCAGCGGCAACTCCAACAAGGATTGGTGGCCGAAGAACCTGAACCTGGACATTCTCCACCAGCATGACCGCAAGACGGATCCGCTGGGTGAGGACTTCGACTACCGCGAGGCGGTCAAGGGTCTCGACGTCGCCGCCCTGAAGAAAGATCTGACGGACTTGATGACCGACAGCCAGGACTGGTGGCCGGCTGATTGGGGCCATTACGGCGGCCTGATGATCCGCATGGCCTGGCACGCAGCTGGCACTTACAGGATATCCGATGGCCGCGGCGGTGCCGGGACCGGCGATCAGCGCTTCGCGCCCATCAACAGCTGGCCCGACAACGCCAATCTGGACAAGGCGCGTCGTCTGCTTTGGCCGATCAAGAAGAAGTACGGCAACAAGCTCAGCTGGGCTGACTTGATCATCCTTGCCGGGAACGTCGCCTATGAGTCCATGGGGTTCAAGACCTTCGGGTTCTCATTCGGCCGCGAGGACATCTGGCACCCGAACAAGGACACCTATTGGGGTTCGGAAAAAGAATGGCTCATGCCCAGCGACCGCCCCGAGAGCCGCTATTCCGGTGACCGCGAGTCGCTCGAGAATCCGCTGGCCGCAGTAATGATGGGGCTGATCTACGTCAACCCCCAGGGTGTGGACGGCAAGCCCGATCCCCTGAAAACGGCGCAGGACGTCCGCATCACCTTCGAGCGGATGGCGATGAACGACGAGGAAACGGTCGCACTCACGGCGGGCGGTCACACCGTGGGCAAATGCCACGGCAATGGTTTGGAGTCTAATCTCGGCCCGGAACCGGAAGCGGCCGACGTCGAGGAGCAGGGCCTGGGCTGGAACAATCACGTCAGCCGCGGAGTGGGCCGCGACACGGTCACCAGTGGCCTGGAGGGCGCCTGGACCACGCATCCGACCCAGTGGGACAACGGCTACTTTCACCTGCTGCTGAACCACGAGTGGGAAAGCAGAAAGAGCCCGGCCGGCGCCTGGCAATGGGAGCCGGTGAACATGAAGGAGGAGGACAAGCCGGTGGACGTGGAGGATCCCTCCATCCGGCACAACCCCATCATGACCGACGCCGACATGGCCATGAAGATGGACCCCGAGTACCGCAAGATCTCGGAGCGTTTCTACCAGGACCCGGCGTACTTCGACGAGGTATTCGCCCGCGCCTGGTTCAAGCTCACCCACCGTGACATGGGTCCGAAGGCCCGCTACATCGGCCCGGAAGTGCCCGCTGAAGACCTGATCTGGCAGGACCCGGTGCCGCCCGGCAAGACCGACTACGATGTGGATGCCGTGAAGGCGAAGATTGCCGAGAGCGGTCTGTCCATCAGTGAGATGGTCGCTACCGCCTGGGATAGTGCCCGGACCTACCGCGGTTCCGACATGCGCGGCGGCGCCAACGGTGCCCGCATCAGGTTGGCCCCGCAGAAAGACTGGGAGGGCAATGAGCCCCAGCGCCTGGCTAAGGTCCTGAAAGTGCTCGAAGGTATCGCCGGTGAGGCCGGGGCCAGTGTGGCCGACGTCATCGTGCTGGCCGGCAACGTCGGCATCGAGCAGGCTGCCAAGGCCGCCGGCCACGAGGTCACGGTGCCCTTCGCGCCGGGCCGTGGCGACGCCACGGACGAGATGACGGATGCTGATTCCTTCGAGTACCTCGAGCCTTTGGCAGACGGCTTCCGCAACTGGCAGAAGAAGGATTACGCCGTCAAGCCCGAGGAATTGATGCTCGACCGCACTCAGCTGCTGGGGCTGACCGCTCCGGAGATGACCGTCCTGATCGGTGGTTTGCGGGTGCTCGGTACCAATCACGGTGGCAGCAGGCACGGCGTGTTCACGGATCGCGAAGGCCAGTTGAGCAACGACTTCTTCGTCAATCTCACGGACATGGCTTACAGCTGGAGGCCGGCGGGAGACGACGCCTACGAGATCCGTGACCGCAAGACGGATCAGGTGAAGTGGACCGCGACGCGGGTGGATCTGGTGTTCGGTTCCAACTCGATCCTTCGCTCCTATGCCGAGTTCTACGCCCAGGACGACAACCAGGAGAAATTCGTGCAGGACTTCGTGTCTGCATGGACGAAGGTGATGAACGCGGATCGCTTCGATCTTGCCTGATGTCGACGCCCGCGCCGCGCGCCGCCCGCACGCGGGCGGCGCGCGGCTGCGTTCGTCCGACCGCCGCTTGACGCTGCGGTCGGAAGGGGTGATGGTCGATCGGACACCCTGCCACAAGGAGAGAGATCATGGCGGAGAGTGTCTACAAGGTCATCGACCTGGTCGGTACGAGCACCGAGTCGTGGGAGAAGGCGGCCAAGGCCGCGGTCGAACGCGCCGGTGCCACCGTCCGCAACCTGCGGGTCGCCGAGGTCAAAGAGCTCGACATGACCATCGACGAGAACAAGGTCTCGGCCTATCGGGCCAAGGTCAGCGTCTCATTCAAGTACGAGGGCGAGTGACGCCCGGGAAGCGCTGCCTGGGAGGGCGTTGAAGGGGCCGATCGGATTGTGACGGATGGCCTCCGATCACGTCCTGCCGACGCTCTCGCGAAAGCAGCGCGGCGCAATGCCGCCGTGCACGGAGGCCTGCGTTCGATCAGAGCGCCGCGCGTTCTCCGAGCTTGTCCGGATTGCGGATGAGGTAAAGGCCGCTGATGCGTCCGTCCCGCACCTGGAACCCCATCAGCGTTCGCAGGCCGTCTGCGCTGCGCAGCAGCAGCCCGAGGCGGCCGTTCACACGACGCTGTTCCACCAGTAACGGACCCTTCTGAACCCGCGCGAGGCCGACCAGGGCTCGGATCACCGCTTGGCTGCCGAACAGCGGTCTGCGCAACGCGGCGACCTTGCCGCCGCCGTCACTCCAGAGTTGTACGTCCTCGGTCAACAGGGATGTAAGGGTCTCGATGTCGCCGTCGTCCACGGCTTGGGAAAACGCCTGGACGACGCGGGCATGTTCGCCGGGACTGACGTCGAAGCGCGGTCGCTCCCGGGCCACCCGGCTGCGGGCGCGGGTGACCATTTGCCTGCAGGCTGATTCGCTGCGGCCCAGGGTGGTGGCGATCTCGCCGTAGCCGACGTCGAACACTTCCCGCAGCAGAAAAGCGGCACGCTCTTCCGGCCCGAGCCGTTCGAGGGCAAGGAGCAGGGCCATGGAGATGTCCTCGGCCAGTTCGGAAGCCGAGTCCGGGCGTGGGGAATCGTCTTCGATCACCGGCTCCGGCAGCCAGCTGCCCACGTAGTCGATGCGCTGCCGCCGTGCCCAGCGCCATTGATCGATGGCGAGGCGGGTGGTGATGCGCGTGAGCCAGGCCCGTGGGTCGTTGACCTCGGCTTGATCGCAGGCCGACCAGCGCAGCCACGCCTCCTGGACCACGTCCTCGGCATCACCCACGCTGCCAAGAATGCGATAGGCCACCGCGAACAGATGCCGGCGATGGCCTTCGAATTCAGTGTCCTGGTGTGACGTTGCACTCATGGCTGCCGCAGGTCTGACCCGAGGGGGGAAGTTCCAAGTGCGACTGGGACCGTGGAGCAGGCGACCGCATGGCCCAGCGCACGTTTGAGCATGGGAGTGGCGCGGCCGCCGATGATCGCCAGGGCGAGATCGACTTCGCCCTCCGGGCCCCAGGCTGAACGGATGTCCGGGCGTAGGGATTCCGACTCTGGATCATGTTCGCACACGGCGCGCACAAAGCGACGGACCAGGGCCAGTTCGGCGCGAAGCCGACTGTCGTCGCCGGTCAGCACCGCGCGAATCTCATCGGGCCTGTTTCCGCCACGCCTGGTACGCCTGCGTACCAGCTGGTCGGGGCCCACAGCATCCAGGTGCCATTGCCCGCCAGATAGACGGCGAGCAGTCCAAGCGTGAAGCGGACCCTGGCGGGGTGGTGGATCGAGTCTGTTTCCTCGAGGCTCATGGCACTGACCTCGTTCCATGAATCGTCCAATCGCGAAGCATCCTGCTATCACGGGGTTTATCGACTTCGGCGGTCCTCGTTGCGGCAGCATTCATGCGTACGGACGATGTGGCGTCGGTGTTTGTGACAGGCTGATGGACAGCTGCCGAGGCGGAGGTGGTCTGCGCGGGAGTGCCCGACGAACGGAGTCCCGAGAGCATGCGGCAAGCGTCGAGCCCGGCTGCAGCAGCCTGGTGGGTTATTGGGAGTCCTCGTCCTGCGGTGGCAGGCGCTTGCCGAGCTGAGACGTCCGGGGTTCCGTGGAAGCCGGCTCCAGGGAGAAACCGAGTCTGCGACACAGCTCCAGCATGCGACCGTTCTCTCTCAATACGCTGGCGTAGAGCTGTTGAATGCCGCCGCTGCGGGCAAGGTCCCGGAGATCGAACAGCAGCCGGGTGGCGATGCCTTTGCCCTGCCAATCATCGGCCACGACGATGGCGATCTCGGCGCGATCGGTGCCGGGCTCCCGGACGTAGCGGGCAACGCCGATCTGCTCCGGGCCGTCGTCCGTGTCCACCATCGCCACGAGCGCGAGATCATCCGGATAGTGGCATTCCGTGAAGCGTTCGAGCAACGCCGGGGTCAGTTCCTTGAGGGTGGAGTGAAAGCGGTAGTAACGCGATGCCTGGGACAGCTTGCGGACGAATGCGGTTTCCCGCTCACGGTCAGCAGGTTCGATGGGGCGGATGGTCACACGCGTCCCGTCGACGTCCATGGCGTCGTTGAAATCGGGCGTGCTCTGTACCTTGGCCATGAGCCGGTGCTGCAACGTCTGCGGCCACCCTAGCGTATCAGGACGTGGCGCTTAACGGGGTTCGCGTTCTCCACTTCATCTGCCCTGCTCAGCGACGAACAGTAGCCCATCGGCTGCATGGTCCCGGGCCATCAGCAGCGGGTCAGGTTGTTTCGCTGATCCGCTTCAGCATGAGTTCGCACACCAGGCGACCATGACTGCTCTGCAGGAAATGACCCGCATCGGCGATGGGATCGAAGCTCCCGTTCATGCGCTCGGCCCAGCTTCGCCCCCAGTCCTCGGTGAACACGTCGTCCGCGCAGCCCCAGATGAAGTGCGCTGGCTTAGGCCATTGCAGCAGCTGGCGGTAGTGATGGGTCTGGGCGGTACCGTTGCCGTTGTCGTAGCTGCTGGCCGGGATCGACAGCGGGAAGCGCCGGAAGCCGTTGAAGGCCGCGTCTGCCAGCCCTCGGTACGGAGCGGAGAAGCCCTGATAGACCTGCGCCGCCTTGCCGCTGAGCTGCGGATCGCGGCCTTCCACCAGCGCCGGAAAGACCACCTCCCGGCCGGCCAACCCGCCGCTCAGCAACAGCAGCAGGCCCACGTCCGGGCAGGGGCGATCGAACAGCCCGCCCTCGTGCCAGTTGGTGAACCAGTTCTTGATGGCGTCGGTGTACTGGAATTCGGGGTGATGCAGCCAGGTGTTCATGATCACCAGCCGCTCGAAGCGCTCGGGCATCGTCACCGCCTGGGCCAGGCCGATGGGCCCGCCCCAGTCTTGGCACACCAGCGTGACCCGATCGAGATCCAGACTGGTGATCAGGCTTGTGAGAATCTCGGTATGGCGGGCGATGGTGTACCAGTGGATGTCCGTCGGCTTGTCGGAACGGCCGAAGCCCATGTGATCCGGGGCGATGCAGCGGTAGCCGGCGTCGACCAGCAGCGGGATCATGTCCCGGTACAGGTAGGCCCAGGTGGGCATGCCGTGGAGCAGCAGCATCACCGGCGCGTCGCGCGGGCCCTCATCCACGTAGTGCAGGCGGAGATCCTGCCACCGGTGGTAGTGAGGCGTGTAAGGAAAGTCGCTCAGGTCGGCGAAATTCTCGTCCGGCGTGCGCATGAAGTCGGTCATGAGGATCCCGCTCGATGGTCATCCCTGTGGTCGCCGCCATGGCCCACGTCGAGAGCCTGGCACACTAATGACATTAAGTATGCCATAAGTATCGGCGCCGACCATTGAGGGCGGGGCCTTGGGCTGCGAGGCTCAGGCCTTGGCGGCGTCGGGCTTGTCCAGGTGCAGGCCCCACTCCTTGGCCGCGGCACTGGCGGTACCCGGTTCCACCTCGCCTTCGCGCTCCAGTAAGGCCAGGGCGGCATGGGCGATCCAGTCCGCGCTGACCTCGAAGTGGTCCCGTAGTGCCGCTCGGGACTCGGACAGGCCGTAGCCATCGGTGCCGAGGACCGCATAGGGTCCCGGGATCCAGCGGGCGATGCTCTCGCCCAAGGTGCGCATGTAATCCGACGCCGAGACGAACACGCCGCGCTCGTTCTCGAGCAGCGTCTCGAGGTAGCCGCGCGCCTGTTCAGCGTCGGCATTGAGCCGGTTGCGCCGGGCCACGGCATTGCCGTCGCGCAGCAGTTCGCCGTAGCTGGTCACGCTCCAGATGTGGGTGGGAATGCCGCGCGCTTCGAGCCGCTCCGCGGCCGCCTGCACCTCGACCATGATGGCGCCACTGCCGAGCAGGTGGGCCTGCCGCTTGCGGCGGCGGTCGCCTGCCGCCTCCCGGAACAGGTACATGCCGCGGATGATGCCGTCCTCGGCACCCTCGGGCATGGGCGGCATGGACTGGTTCTGGTTGGTGACCGTGACGTAGTAGAAGACGTCCTCCTGGCGGTCGTACATGGCATCGATGCCGTCGCGGATGATCACCGCCAGTTCGTACGCGAAGGCCGGGTCGTAGCTGCGCAGGTTGGGGACGGTGCCGGCCACCAGCAGCGAATGACCATCCTGATGCTGTACGCCTTCGCCGTTCAGCGTGGTGCGCCCTGACGTCCCGCCGAGCAGGAATCCCCGGGCCATCGAGTCCCCGCAGGCCCAGATCATGTCGCCGACCCGCTGGAACCCGAACATGGAATAGAAGATGTAGAACGGAATGGTGGGCACGCCGTGGTGGGCGTACGCCGTGCCGGCGGCCAGGAACGAAGCCATGGCGCCGGTCTCGCAGATGCCTTCCTGCAGGATCTGACCGTCCTCCGCCTCCCGGTAGGGGGCAATGCTGTCTGCATCGACGGGCTGGTAGACCTGCCCGGCGGGGGAGTAGATGCCGGCCTGG
Source organism: Pseudomonadales bacterium (assembly GCA_007122315.1). Taxonomy (GTDB): domain Bacteria; phylum Pseudomonadota; class Gammaproteobacteria; order Pseudomonadales; family Azotimanducaceae; genus SLTB01. Next base: position 43,504 of record SKUB01000037.1, read on the forward strand.
GAGAACAGTCCGTCCATGCCGAAGGTGCGCGCCTCGTCGGGCACGATGGGCACCACGTAACGGCCGAGTTCTTCGTGGCGGAGAAGCTTCGACAGCATCCGCACCACCGCCATGGTGGTGGAGATCTGCCGCTCGCCACTGCCTTTGAGGTGATCGGCGAAGAACTCCAGCGGTGGCGCCGCGAGGCTCGGGCAGTCGACCACGCGCCGGGGCACCGCGCCGCCGAGCGCCTGGCGTCGGGCCTGCAGGTAGGCGAGTTCCTCCGAGTCCCTCGGCGGCAGGTAGAACTCCGCACGCTTGGCCGCCTCGGCGTCGATGGGAATACCGAAGCGCTGGGCCAGCTCCACCCGCTCGTCCGGGGTCAGGTTCTTCTTCTGGTGCACCGTGTTGCGACCCGCGGCCTCCCCCATGCCGTCGCCTTTCACGGTCTTGCACAGGATCACGGTGGGCTTGCCGCGGCTGGCCGCCGCCTCCGCGAAGGCTGCATAGACCTTCTTGTGATCCTGGCCGCCACGGCGGATGGTGCGGATCTCTTCGTCGGTGAGGGACTCCATCAGCGACTGCAGCTCCGGTATGTCCTCCACCCAATGCTCCCGGACCATGTTGCCCGGCGAGACGGTGTAGAACTGATAATCGCCGTCCACGGCCTCTTCCATGCGCTGCTGCAGCAGGCCACTGCTGTCCCGCTCCAGCAGCGGGTCCCAGCCGGATCCCCAGATGACCTTGATCACGTGCCAGTCGGCGCCGCGGAAGCTGCGCTCGAGTTCCTGGATGATCTTGCCGTTGCCCCGCACCGGGCCGTCGAGCCGCTGCAGGTTGCAGTTGATCACCAGCACCAGGTTGTCGAGCTCCTCCCGCGAGGCGATGTTGATGGTGCCGAGCACCTCCGGCTCGTCCGCCTCGCCGTCGCCGATGAAGCACCAGACCCGGCCGCTGTCGGGTTGCTTCAGACCCCGACGCTCGAGGTACTTGGCGAAGCGGGCCTGATGGATCGCCGACGGTGTCGACAGTCCCATGGACGCCGTAGGCATGGTCCAGAAATCCGGCAGGCGCCGCGGGTGCGGGTACGAGGAGAGGCCGCCTTCCGGTGCGAGCTCGCGACGGAAATTCGTGAGCTGTGCTGCGGTCAGGCGTCCTTCGAGGAAGGCCCGGGCGTAAACGCCGGGTGCGGCGTGGGCCTGGACATGGACCTGATCGCCGCCGCCTTCGGCCTCGCGGCCGTGGAAGAAGTGATTGAAGCCGACCTCGAGCATGGTGGCGCAGGACATGTAGGTGGCGATGTGGCCGCCCACGCCGGAGCCGGAGTCGTAGGCCTTGAGCACCATGGCCGCGGCGTTCCAGCGAATCAGGTTCTCCAGGCGCTGCTCGAGGGCGATGTCCCCTGGATAGCGGGGCTGGGCACGCACCGGAATGGTGTTGACGTAGGGCGTGTTCAGCGCGGCCTCGGGCAGAACCAGGCCGGAGCGGGACGCCTCCTGCTGCAGCCGCCGCAGCAGTTCCTGGGCGCGTTCGTCGCCCTGCTCGCGCAGCACGGACTCGAAGGCATCCAGCCACTCCTGGACTTCTTCGGCCCAGAGATCTTCGACCTGATTGCGTCGCATTACCTTTCCAGCCATCACTGCTCTCCACCGGCGAGGGCGATTATAGGGGTCCTCCGGGGTCCCTGGCCCGTTTTCGGGGTGATTGGTTTCATCAAGCGATGAGTGCTATAACGAAAGTCAGTGCCTAATGTGCGGGTCCGACGCAGAGTCCGCCGTGGCAGGAGAGCGTGCATGAATGACATGAGCCTGGATCCGACCCAGGTACGGCCTGCGGCCAAGTCCCGTACTGCCGGCCCCCACTTGCTGCTGACCCTGGCCGAAGCCCAGCGCGCCTTGCTCGAGGCCAGTTCCATGGTGACCTTGAGCCCGCTGATGCGGACCTTGCCCCGGGGTGACGGTCACGGGGTCATGGTGCTGCCGGGCTTCATGGCGACAGATCAATCTACTGCCCTGTTCCGCCGTCACCTGCGGCGGCTCGACTATCAGGCCCTGCCCTGGAACTTTGGCCGCAACCTCGGTCCGCGGGGCTCGCTGATGGAAGACATGGTGGGCTCGGTCAAGCGATTGGCGGATTCGACCGGGGCTGCAGTGTCCCTGATCGGCCAGTCTCTCGGTGGCATTTACGCGCGCGAGATTGCCCGGGTGATCCCCGCTGAAGTCAGACAGGTGATCAGTCTCGGCAGTCCGTTTGGCACCATGGATGGCAACGGCACGAATCCCGGCGTGGCCCGGCTGTTCGAGCTGTCCACCGGCCGCAGTGCGGCCGAAGCCCGCCGTGAGCACGGTTTCACTGACATGCAGGCACCGCCGCCGGTGCCGAGCACGGCTATCTTCAGCAAGAGCGACGGCATTGCCCACTGGCGCATCTGCATCGAGCGCGACACGCCGACCACCGACAACGTGGAGATCGTCGGCAGTCACTGCGGCATGGCGTTCAACCCGGTGGTGCTCTGGATCGTGGCGGACAGGCTGGCCCAGGCTGCCGGCCACTGGCAGCGCTTTGCCCGCAGCGGTGTGCGGCGCTATCTGTTCCCCGGGCCCATATTCGCGCCCTGATCACCCTCGGGGGGCGGTGGCTTCGTCCCCCCGGGCGGCGGTGGTGGCGGCGTCGAATCGCTGGGTTGATCCGGGCCGTTGCGGACCCGATTGAAAATATTGGTGAGCAGGGTCTGGTAGGCCTCGATACCCTGGGTGCCACCCTTGACGATGGACTGCATCATGTTCCGCAGCAGGGTCCCGTCGAGGCTTTTCTCCACCTGATCACGAAGACGCTCCACGATCATGTCGTTCACCGGGGCGACGTCCGGCAGCCCCAGCAGCCGGCGCATTTCCTCCGGCGTCATTTCGAATTCCACGTTGACCTTCATACAGCCTCCGGTTGCGGGCGGGCGGCGAGTTGCGCAATGTAGCATGACAGCCGGGCCCACCATTCGACCCGCGTCATGCCCCGTGGGCCAGCAGGGAGCGTTACTGCTTTGAGAGTGCTGAAGAAATACCCCAACCGCCGGCTCTACGACACCCAGAACAGCGTCTACGTGACCCTCGAGGATGTCCGGCAGATGGTGCTCGCGAACGAGAGCATTCAGGTCGTGGACTCCAAAAGCGGCGCTGATCTCACCCGCAGCGTCCTGCTGCAGATCATCGCGGAGCAGGAGGGTGAAGGGCACGAGCCGCTCTTGACCAACCGGGTGCTGCAGCAACTCATCCGGTTCTACGGTGACAGTATGCAGGGCGTGCTGTCCCGCTATATCGAGCAGAGCGTCATGGTCTTCCTGCAGCAGCAGGAGCTGTATCAGCGGCGCATGCGGGACGTCCTCAGCGCCTCGCCAGTGAAGCTGGTGCAGAAGCTCGCGGACCAGAACCTGAATTTCTGGCGCAACCTTATTGCGCGCGAGCAGCATGAGCGGCCCGAAGAGGGTCCGCCGCAGACGCCTGAGGTGCGCCCGCCACCGCCGCCGCCCTTGCCGGCGTTTGATGCAGAGCAAAAGAACCGGTCTCCTGGAGACCCTGATGAACGCAATGAAGCATCACCCGACGAACGGAAGAACGACCCCGGTTCGGGGGCTTGACAGCTACTGGCGACCTCATTATATTGCACTGCACAAATTGCTGCGCCGCACAATGCGAAGGCAGCTCAAACAGAGAGGTGTTCGCCATGTCGACTCAATCCCGTATCAAGAACGTGCTCAAGCCGGTCAATGACCTGGTCCTGATCAACGCCGAGACTACCGGCGCCATCCTGCTGCGGCAGAATGCATTCTTCGGTGATCTCGTCGAGTCCAGCGTGCAGCAGATCAAGACCCTGACCCAGGCCGAGTCCCTGCGTGATGCAGTGGATGCCCAGCGCGCCTACATCAAGGAAGTGGGCTCGAAGGTGTCTTCAGTCACCCGTGACAACATCGAGACCCTGCGCGAAGGCGGCAAGAGCGCCGGCAGCGTGCTCAGCAGCGCTCTGCGTCGCGGCCGTGAGGAAGTGTCCGAGGCGGTGGATTCCGCTCAGACGCAGGTTAGCGAGACGGTTAACCGCGCCCGCGCCGAAGTTGCCGAGACCGTGGCACCGGAACAGTCCGCTCCGCAGTTCCCGAACAACAACTTCTGAGCGGGATGGACAGGCGGCAGTGGCTGACGAGACCCTGGTCCCGCGTCCATCGCCGCTGCTCGGTCTGACCGAGCCCATGCGGGCAGCAGCGGACTTCGCGTCCCTGCTGCCCGGTCGCTTCTGGCTCCGCGCTGCGCCGCGGGGTGACGGTCACCGGGTCGTCGTGCTGCCGGGTTTCACCGCCAGCGATCGCTCCACCGCGGCCCTGCGCGGGTTCCTGCAGCGTCAGGGCTTCGATGCCCGGGGGTGGGAACTCGGCCGTAATCTGGGTTCGCCGGAACTGAGCGATGCGCTCGATCGCCTGCTTGCCCGTGCCGTGGACGAGACCGGAGCGGCTGTCAGCCTGGTGGGCTGGTCCTTAGGGGGCGTGCTGGCCCGCAATCTGGCGCGGCGGGAACCCGGCAAAGTCAGAAGTCTGATCACCCTGGGCAGTCCCATCGCCGGAAGCCCCACCCGAACCCGCGCCTGGCGTCTGTACAAGCAGGTGCACCCCGAACAGCATGCCGGGCACTCGAGACGATTCGATGCAGGTGCGGGGCGCCCGCCGCCGGAAGGGGTTGCGAGCACGGCGATCTGGTCGCGCAGTGACGGCATCGTGCCGTGGCAGATCTCGCGCGAGCAGCCCGGCCAAAGACGTGAGAACCTAGAGGTCTTGTCCAGCCACCTTGGCCTGGGCGTCAACGCTGCCGTGCTGTATGCCGTGGCAGACCGACTGAGTCAGTCTCCGGAGGCTTGGCAAGCGTTTGAACCGCCCTGGTGGCTGCGGCCTGTCCTGCGGCCCGCGAGCTAGGCGGATCGCACGCAACATTGAGGGGAGAGGATCATGGAACAACTCACCGGAATGGATGCTTCATTCCTCTATTTCGAGACGCCGAATCAGCCGATGCACATCGGCGGGCTGTGCGTCTACGACCCATCCACGGCCCCGGGCGGCTTCGTCCGCTTCAAGGACATTCTCAGGACCATCCAGAGCCGGCTGCATCTCGCACGCACGTTCCGGCAGCGCGTGGTGCGGGTCCCGCTGGATCTCGACCACCCCTACTGGGTGAACGACGCCGACTTCGACCTCGAATTCCATGTCCGCCACATCGCCCTGCCCAAACCGGGTGACTGGCGTCAGCTCTGCATTCAGACCGCCCGTCTGCACGCCCGGCCGCTGGATACCACCAAGCCGCTTTGGGAACTGTATGTGATCGAGGGCCTCGACAACGTCGCCGGCCTGCCCCCGGGCAGTTTCGCGGTGGTGACCAAGATTCACCACGCAGCCATCGATGGTGTCTCCGGGGCCGAGATCACCGGTGTCATCCATGACCTCGAGCCCGAGGCCTCGGTGCCGCCGCCGCAACAGCCCTGGGCGGCGGACCGTGATCCGCTGGCGGCGGAGCTGATGCTGCGCGCCTGGGGCAACAACCTGCGCAAGCCGTTCCACTTCGCTCGTGTCATGGCGAACACGATGCCCGCCATTGGCCGGGTCACTGCCGGGCTGCGCAACCAAAGCCTGAAGATGCCGGGACCCGTCCCCCGGACCCGCTTCAACGGCACCATCTCGCCCCACCGGGTGGTCGATGGCCGTTCCTTTCCGCTGGCGAAAATCCGTGCGATCAAGGCCGCGGTTCCTGGTGCGACGGTCAATGATGCGGTGCTGGCCATCGTCGGTGGTGCGATGCGCCGCTACCTGATGAGCAAGAACGAGCTGCCTGTGGACTCGCTGGTCGCCATGGCGCCGATCTCGGTGCGCGCCAAGGATCAGTCCGGCGCCATGGGCAATCAGGTGGCAGCGATGGCGGTGCAACTGCGTTCTGACATCGGGGAACCCATGGCCCGCCTGCAGGCGGTACATGAGGGTACGGTGCAGTCCAAGGCCTTGACCGAGGCCGTCGGCGCGCGCCTGATGACCGACTATGGCCAGTTCATTCCATCGTCCCTGGCGGGACTCGCGGCGCGGCTTTACACCCAGGCGGGACTCGCGAATCGCGTCCGGCCGGTGTTCAACTGCGTGGTCACCAACATTCCCGGCCCCCAGCAGTCGCTGTACATGGGCGGTGCACGGCTGATCACCCAGTACGGACTCGGCCCCGTCGTCGACGGCATGGCGCTGATCCATCCGGTGTTCAGTTACTGCGGCGAGATCACGATCTCGTTCACGTCCTGCCGCGAGATCATGCCGGACCCTGAGTTCTACGCCGAGTGCATCGAGGCGTCCTATCAGGAGACCTGTGCGGCGGCTGGCGTGCTGGATGAGATACAACCGGCAACGCCGCCGGCGACGACAGAGCCTGCCGGCACCTACTGACAGCGTCGGGCGGCATGAGCGTGCGGCAAGTTGGCGATGGGGTGAGGAGGCGGCGCCTGTGAGCGGACGGCTGGAAGGCAAGCGCATTCTGATTACTGAGGCCGGCCGCTTCATGGGTCCGGTCATCAGTGAGCGCTTCCGCGCCGAGGGCGCAGAGGTCATCGACGACACCACCGCGCCGCGCGGTATCGATGGCGGCCGCGCCATTGCGGAACGTCATGGCGCGGTGGATGTACTGATGGCGAATCTCGCGCTGCCGCCGCATCCGGCACTGGTGGACGAAACCACCGAGTCGGACTGGCACGCGCTGTTCGATGCCCTGGTGCATCCCCTCATGGGGCTCGTTGGGACGACCGCGCGCTACATGAAAGCGGCCGGCGGCGGCCGCATCATCGGGCTCACCAGCGCGGCCCCGCTGCGCGGCATTCCCAGGAACAGCGCCTACTGCGCCGCTCGCGGCGCCCAGAATGCCTACCTGCGTGCGGCCGGAGTAGAACTCGCCCGCAACGACATTCTCGTCTGTGCCATCGCCCAGAACTACGTTGCCAACGACACCTACTATCCGCCCGGCCTCACGGAGGACGAGCGTTTCCTCGAGCGCATGCGCGCAGTCGTCCCGGCCGGACGCATCGGCGATCCGCAGGAAACCGCTTCATTGGCCCTGTTTCTGGCCAGCGAAGCGGGTTTCATGCCCGGTCAGATCATTCCCCTCTCTGGCGGCTGGACCACCACTCTATAGCCTCGTCAGCTGGCGTCCCTGGAGCCGCGTCGTTCCCAGTTCGCATGGAAGCTGTTGAGCCGCTCCGAATCGATGGCTGCGAGGAGCTTGCGCGTGGTTTCAACGCGACATTCCTGCTGCAGCTGCAGACGCCTCAGATCGCGCACGCCACGCATGCGGCAGACGCGGGTCGCTTCCCGCAGCACCCTTGCGTGCACGTCCTCCAATCCGCTGGCGCTGGCCAGCTCACCGCGGGCAAAACGCACACTGGCCTGGGGTGCTTCGGGCTTGGCTGCGGCCGCTTGTGCCGGAACGGCGAACGTCCCGATCAGCAGCGCGGAGAACACCACAGCCGTCCCCGCTGCAGCGACGCGTTGCCGGACGCTCGTCACGTGCTGATTGTTGGTCATCGTGTTCATCTCCACCTCCACATGATTACCTGACCATCTTTCCCGATGGCTCACGTATTGAGACGTGCGAAGTGGGATGAAGGTTTGCGCGGTTTCGGTGCAACTGTCGTTGGAACCGCTCGGCTCGTCGCAGAATCACGGTGACGCACATCAGGCGGCTGCCGATTCCATGGCGGCGGGGATGCGTCGGTGTCCTACACGCTTGCGAGCCGATCAGGAAGGTAGCTTTCGATCAGCCAAGGGGAGGCCTTCACGAAAGTCACGGTCGACCGCGGGCTGATGAGGTCGAGTACTGCTCCGGGGTGGGGCGCCTTCCTGGCGGGGCGCGAAGATCGAGCACTTCAGCGACTGACCTGCCTGCGGCTATGCAGCCTGCGGGTCAGACGATCCGGTTCGCGTGGTCCGTCCAGTAGCGATCCCGCAGCAGTCGCTTGTAGAGCTTGCCCGTCGGCAGACGCGGCAGTTCCGCCTCGTAGTCGATGGAACGCGGGCACTTCTGACGAGCGAGGTGGTCCGCACAGAACGCGAGCAGCTCCGCGGTGGTGGCGTCATCGGGATCGTTGCCGGGCATGAGCTGGATCACCGCCTTCACCTCCTCGCCCAGATCCGGGTTCGGCACGCCGAACACGGCTGCGTCCGCGACCTTCGGGTGGGTGATGAGCAGGTTCTCGCACTCCTGCGGATAGATGTTCACGCCGCCGGAGATGATCATGAAGGTCGCCCGGTCCGTGAGGTACAGGAAACCGTCTTCGTCCACGTAGCCGACGTCACCGACCGTGCTCATCTCGCCGTCCGGCGAGCGCGCGTCGCGGGTCTTTTCCGGATCATCGAAGTACTCGAAGGGCGTCGCGGTCCGGAACCAGATCGTGCCCGGTGTGCCGGTCGGGCAGGGCTGCATGTCGTCGTCGAGGATGTGCAGGTCGCCGAGCATGACGCGGCCGACGGTGCCGCGGTGCGCGAGCCATTCGGTCGAGTCGCAGGCGGTGAAGCCGAGACCCTCTGTCGCGCCGTAGTATTCGTGGATGATGGGCCCCCACCACTCGATCATCTGCTCCTTCACCTGCGCCGGGCAGGGCGCGGCCGCGTGGATTGCGATCTCCAGGGACGACAGATCGTAACGCTGCCGCACCGCCTCCGGCAGCTTCAGCATGCGCGAGAACATGGTCGGCACCAGCTGGCTGTGCGTGATGCGGTGGCGCTCGACGAGCGCGAGGAATTGCTCCGGATCGAAGCGCTCCATGATCACGGCGGTGCCGCCGTTGCGCAGCGTCAGGCCGACCGCGGCCTGCGGAGCCGAGTGATAGAGCGGCGCGGGTGACAGATAGACCATGCCTTCGCGGTAATGCCAGAGCCCGTTCAGGAAGCCGAACAGGGGCGTCGGCTGATCGGGCGGGACGTCGGGCAGCGGCCGCAGGATCCCCTTCGGTCGGCCGGTGGTACCGGACGAATAGAGCATCGCCACGCCGGCGCATTCGTCCGCAATCGGCGTGTCCGGATGCGCGGCAGTGGCAATATCGAGATTCTTCAGCGTGACGGGCACGCCGCCCACCTCGACGGTCGCTTCAGGCCCGTCGACGATGAGGCAGAGTTCGAGATCCGGGCAGAGGGCCGCCGCCGCAACCGCGACCTCGCGCTTCGCTGCGGAAGTGATCAGCACCCGGGAGCGCGAGTTGTCGATGATGTACGCCACTTCTTCGGGCGTCAGGTACGAGTTGATGCAGGTGTAGTAGAGCCCGCTGCGCTCGCCGGCGGAACACGCCTCGATGAAGCGGCTGTTGTTCTCCATGAAGATGGAGAAGTGGTCTGCTGGACCGAGGCCCGTTGCACGCAGCAGATGCGCGAGGCGGTTGGCGCGGGCATCGAGTTCGCCGTAGCTGATGGTCTCGCCGCTGCCGGCCATGATAATGCAGGGACGTTCGGGGTTGGCGCGCGCGTTGGCGTTCGGATACATGAGATCGGCCCGTCGAGAAGCAGCAGCGGATGGGAAAAATAACAGGTCCTTTCCCTGCCTGCCTCGTTTTCGGCTGAGGTCGGAAGGGCCTACAGGCCGAACCACGCGAATATGTAGGTTTCCAGCAACTCTTCGCGGTGCCGCTCGACGAGCTCCACGGTCTCGGGGGGCACCTGCTGTGAGCCACGCGGCTGTTGTTGCGCCTGCGGCGCGGACACCACGGCGATGTTGCGTCCGAGGGCGAGATAAGTCTGGTTGCGAATCCAGTAATACTCCTCCAGCGATAGCTGCTCGGCATTCAGCGCGTCGACCTGCGCCCGCTTGGCTTCCATGTAGAGCTCGCCGAGATCACGGTATGCGGTCATCATTTCGCGCAGACTCGGATCCGCTCCGGGCTCGCGCTCGCGCTCGATTTGCTGATAGCGTTCCTCGAGCGTCTCCAGTCGTCCGGCCATGGCGGCGCGCATGCGGTCATGAACGGCGAGCATGCGCTGCAGCGCCTCGGGGTCCAGCGACTGGTTCGGTGCCGGCCGGTATGGATCGCGGTTCTCGATCGCCGCGTCGAGCTGCTCGTACTCCTCCACGTAGCGCACCGCGGTGCCGGCCATTTCCGTGTAGGGCTTGACGAACATGAAGTAGCCTACGGCGCCCCCGCCGACCACCAGAACTGTCAGTACGATGAGGCAGCCGCCCAGCACTTTTCCCATGTCGTTCCCCCGTGCATTGCAAGTATTGGTCGAGTTCCAGACTCATGGTCGGACCTTGCCATGTCAAACGATCCGAGTCGCCTGCTCGAGTCGCAGAACGACACGTCGTGGCGGTGCCGAAATTCGAGGTGTCGGCTTGAACGAGCTCAGCGGATCGGCGTGATCGATCGGCCGCCGATTGTCGGCGGGGTTCATGGTGGCCGTCACCATCTCCTGAAAGGAACCAGGTCGGCGGCGCTGGAGTTCTGCCAGGAGCGTGTGGCCACACGACGCTGCTGCAGCAAGACCTGAAACTCTCATGAGACGCTGGCCGGTGGCATTGGCTCGATGCTGACCTACGCCGCGGCCTCAGATCTCGTCGAAGCGTCCACCCCGACCCTTGCCGGACGCGAACCGACTGGCGCCTTCGCGCGTCTCACCGGAGCGGATCACCTCGAGGCCGAGCCGAGTCTCGTTGAGCAGCGCCTCGTCCTCGCCCATGCCCCACTGCTCGCAAGCTGAGCGCCGGTCGCTGCGCAGGCACAGCTAGCGCCGGCAATACACGCCAAACACCGCATCCTCGGCGGCCACGCGCAGATCGCACCACAACGCCAGCTCCAGACCACCGGCCACGGCGTGGCCCTCGATCGCGGCGATGACCGGCTTCGATAGCTGCAGGCGCGTGGGCCCCATAGGCCCGTCTCCGGACGCTCGGACAGCATTGCCGCGGCCTTCCGAGACCGCCTTCAGGTCTGCCCCAGCGCAGAAGGTGCCCTCGGCGCCGGCATCAAAGACCCTGAAGGCCTCCGCCAGCTTCGCTGCCGTGGGCCCGTCCACGGCATTACGCAGCGCTGGCCGGTTGATCGTGATGAGCGTGATCGCGTCGCGCCGTTCGGTGAGCACCTGCGACATGGATGTCGCCCTCCGCAATGGGTCCGTCTGATCATGCGCTCGCCGGCCGGGCCGGTGCGTCAGAACGGAATGTCGTCGTCGAAGTCCGCCGCGCTCTGGTCGTAGGCGTCGGCGGGTGGCGCGTCGGCGTTGGCCGCCGGAGCACCGGCCGCCGCAGCGGTCTCCAGCGGCGCCGAACCTTGATCCTGAAGGATCCGAGCCTCGCCCGGTCTGACATTCTGCGGATACCTACCTTCCTGATCGGCTCGCGGGTTTGTAGGAAGCCGGCCCGATGCTGCGCGAGATTTCTCCCATGCCGATCACTAGGCATCGGAAGGCCACGTCGTTGACCGATTGCTGAACCGCTGAGCATGCTTGAGGGAGGTAGAAAAAGACCGGTTATTTTTCCTATCCGCTACGGACGTGACCGATCCCGCCGCCATCCGCAAGATTCTCGACCGCATCCATCAACGTGCCCCGCCGCTATGGCACCCCTCCCAGGAGCAGTACGCGATCTCATGAGTCCGCGGTTGACCGTTGACTCGGTGAAGACCTCCCCTTGGCCGGTGGATGCTTGGTTTAATGATCGGCTGTCACGCGTGTAGGAAGCCAACCCGTTGCTGCCCGAAACAAAACCGATTTTATTGCTCCTGCGACGCTCGCCATGCTCTCAGCAGCGTCTGTCAGGCCTGTATAGCCAGCTGTTTGATCGCGTCGATCGCTTCCGCGTTGGTCTCGATCTCCCGCTCGAAATCGTAGTGGTTCTGCAGGTTCATCCAGAACTCGGCGGAGTTGCCGAACAGCTTCGCCAGGCGCAACGCCGTACCCGGCGTGATATTGCGTTCCTCGCGTGCGATATCCTGAATGCGGTTCGGAGGCACGCCGATCGCCTTGGCCACGCGGTAGGCCGACAGGCCGAGCGGCTTCATGAACTCCTCGCGGAGCACTTCACCCGGATGCATCGGCTTCAACGTCACGCTGGTCATGTTGATGTTCCTCAGTGGTAATCCACGATCTCGACGTCGAAGGCATCGCCGTTGCGCCAGCAGAAGCAGATCCGGTACTGGTCATTTACCCGGATGCTGTGCTGGCCCTTGCGATCACCCTTCAGAGCTTCCAGTCGGTTGCCCGGTGGGACACGCAGATCGGTCACGTTCGTAGCGGCGTTAAGCATCTTCAGCTTCCGTCGCGCCACCTTACTGACTTGGGAGCCGAGCCGGCGGGAGACTTCATTGCCGAAGATCTTCTCCACTTCGCGATCTGCCCACGTCTTGATCATGAAAACAACTATGCTGGACGTACCTATGTACGTCAACCGTATCTACAGGCAATCGGCCCGACCGCAAGCCCCTCTCGTCTAGACGCTGCAACTGCAAACCGAGTTAATGGCAAATCTTGTGCACGGCGGGTCACGCGGCGACCTCCGCTGACTGCTCCACCTGCTATCCATCTTTGAACTCGACGTTGTTCACGACGAGTGTCAGGAGCCGGAATCCCTAGATCGCTCTCCATCGCTACTGGGTCGACAGCATCGTCCGGTAGACCATGGCGAGCGTGGTGCTTCGTGAACCGCAGTTGCGCGTCCGCTTCGTCCTCAGCCGGACCATCGCGGAGGTCGACTCGATCGGATTGCTCGTCCTGATGTGCACCCAATGTTCGGCGTCAGCATCGAAGACCCTGAACGCCTCCGCCAGCTCCGCTGCCGTGGGCCCGTCCACGGCATTACGCAGCGCTGGCCGGTTGATCGTGATGAGGGTGATCACGTCGCGCCGTTCGGTGAGCACCTGCGACATGGATGTCGCCCTCCGCAATGGGTCCGTCTGATCATGCGCTCGCCGGCCGGGCCGGCGCGTCAGAACGGAATGTCGTCGTCGAAGTCCGCCGCGCCCTGGTCGTAGGCGTCGGCGGGCGGCGCGTCGGCGTTGGCCGCCGGAGCGCCGGCCGCCGGAGCGCTCGCCAGCGACTCGAGCCGCCACACCTGCAAGCTGGTGAAGCATTTCTCCGGCCGACCATTGCCGGACCACAGACGCCCCGACAGGTTGAAGTGCGCCGTGATCTCGTCGCCGACGTTGTAGTCGTCGATGAGCCCGCACTTGTCCTTGATGAGCTCCAGCGCGATGTGGTTCGGGTAGTCGCCGTTTTCGTCTTCGCCGGTGAGCTTGATCACGAACTCACGCTTGGTGAAGCCGTTCTTGCCGTATTCGGTGGTCTCGCCGATGGAATGAATCACACCCTGGGCTTGGTAAGTCTGTGACATGCAATGGTCCTTTGGAACGGAACTGAGTATGCGTCGGGCGGATGACCGGGCACCCGCACGGCCCTGCGGCGGACATCATAACAACGCCGCCCATCGGTCTGTGGCGGCCTCGGACCTGCACCGCGACCTGCGCCAGACCGACACCCACGCATCCGGGCCGCTCGACCCATCACGCCGATCGGCAGCGCCGTTCGTGCGTACTCGACCCGCCGCGGACCTGCGGCCAGTTCAGGGCTGGAACGACTCGCCGACCATCTCCTCGGAGACGCCCCACAGCCGCTCGGCGGCGGCGGGGTCGAGCCCGTAAGCCATGCAGCCGTCGGGGCGATAGGTATCGACCACCGGAGCGACCTGGCAGTCGGCCAGATAGCGCCCACCATGCTCATCGAGGCTCGCGGCGGTGGCGGCCCAGCAGGAGGTGGCCGCGCCCTGCTCCACGGACTTGATGAACATGGGCAGCTTGTCGAAGCCGACATCCTTAGCGGCTTCCGGGTCTCCCCCCATGCGCTTGATCATGCGTCCGATCATCTCGGCCCGATCCGCCTCGGACATGTAACGGCCCAGGTTCGTCAGGATGACGCCCGGATGCACGCTGAAGGCCCTGACGCCACGGTCCGCGAGCCGCGCATTCATGGCCACGGCACAAAGCATGTTGGCGGTCTTGGCCTGACCATAGGCGGTGAACTTGTCGTACTCGGTGTGCTCCCAGTTGATGTCGTCCCAGAGGATGTCGGAGGTGAAGTGCGCCCCCGAACTGAGCATGACGATGCGCGCCGGAGCGGCGGCCAGCAGACTCGGCGCGATGCGGTTGTAGAACACGAAATGGCCCAGGTGATCCACGCCGAACTGGGTTTCGAAGCCGTCCTCGGTGCGACCGAACGGCGTATTCATGACGCCCGCATTGCCGATCACCGCATCCAGTTTCGGGTAGCGCTTAAGGACCGTGTCAGCCGCAGCCCGCACGCTGGAAAGCCGCCCGAGATCCATTTCCACCGCTTCGAACTCGGCGCCGGGAACAGCTTCCTGCAGCGCCGCCAACGCCTCGGCCGACTTGGCCGCGTCGCGCGTGGTGATCACCACTTTGGCGCCAGCCGCACCCAGGGCGCGCGCCGTTTCCATGCCGAGGCCCGAATTGGCGCCGGTGACGAGCATGGTCTTGCCGGCCAGGTCGATGCCTTCGAGCACTTCGGATGTGGTGCTGTCCTTCGAGAATGCCTTGGTCATGTCGAACTCCTCGCGAATCGATCACGCAGCATAGCCCTGCGGGCGCAGGCAAGTCGCAGCCGTGAATCGGTGAGCGAGGCGGGCTAGATCGGATCTCCACCGAGCACCGCAGGTGTCTCGCAGTAGGTCGTCAGGATGTAGCGCTGGTGATCGCGGATGCGCTCTGACAGCGCGTCCGCGATCTCCGGGATCTCGCTGTTATTCGCGAAGAACGCCAGCATGCGCTGGTTCTGCTTCGTGACCGGCATGATGTCCGGCGACGGCAGTGCGACGGTCATGCTGAGCGTCGCCCAGTAGACATCGATCGCCGTGATCGCATCCCCGACCAGGTAGGGCGAACCCCGAGTTGCCTGCGCCTCGAGGCGGCGGTCGATGAGCCGGATCACCTCCGCGACCTTGGCCGGCGCGGCGGCATTCGCTTCCTCACTGTAGCCGTACTTCCGCGCGAGTGGACTGTCGTTGAGGATTCTCATGTTCCAGACCAGTCCGTCCTCGCCGACCACCACGGCGCACAGCCCCATGACCTCGACCCGCTGCTCGAAGTCGTCCGGAATCAGCTTCGGGGTGCCTGGCGCGCCGATCCGTTCCGCGAGCGCCAGTTGCTCGATCCACACGTTTCGGGGCCGTTCCTCGTCGTGGAACATGGTCGGCAGACTGGTCTGGCGGGTGAGTTCGTAGAGCCGGGCCTGGCGGTCCTCGCCGGTTTCCTTGTCCACGCCCATCAGCGGATGCAGCGCACGGATCAGCGGCACCCCTTTCACGTGGCAGATGTTCTTCAACGCCTCCGAGTACATCGCCGGGATGCCCGGGATGAAGGTCACCCGGGTGCCCGTGGTCATGGCGGCTGCTTCTTCGAGCGAGACGAACTGCGGGGTGTCGGAATCGGATGGGGTCATGGGAGTCCTCGATAAGCGTGGAATGCGTACTTCGCCAGGCGGGCAGGATGACATGCCCGCGACGGCCCAGGAACGGGAGGACACCCGGCCGGCAGGAAGCATCCCCGGCCCGGGACGCCTTGACGTCTTGACGTTTCGGCGTCCGGGCGTCAGCATTGGCGGCACGACACTTCCGGAGCCGACCCGATGGAGACGTCCAAGCGCGCGACGATCTACTTCGATCCAGGACTGCACGCCGCGCTCCGCCTGAAGTCGGCCCACAGCGAGCGAACCATCTCCGAACTCGTCAACGACGCGGTGCGCGCAGCGCTCGCCGAGGATCAGGAAGACCTCAGGGCCTTCGAGGATCGCGTCGCCGAACCGACGATAACCTACGAGGCGCTGCTCGATCATCTGAAGGCGCATGGCCGTCTATGAGCTTATCGTCCGCAAGTCCGTTTCGACGGACCTGCGCGCCATCCCGAAGAAGGATCTGGAGCGCATCCTGGCGCGCATTGCCGCGCTGGCGACGGACCCGCGACCGCCAGGCTGCGAGAAGCTCTCTAGCCTCGAGCGCTATCGCCTCCGTCAGGGCCGGTACCGGATCCTCTACGAGATTCAGGAGGCGCGGCTCACCGTGACGGTGGTCAAGGTCGGACACCGGCGCGAGGGGTATCGCGCCCGCTGATCCCGGGCCCTCGGCGGCCGAGTCCCGCTTCCCGTCCTCCTGGCGTCGCCGGGGAGTCAACCGAACGAGCGCAGCGCCTCGA
>SKUB01000213.1 GCA_007122315.1 Pseudomonadales bacterium
CCGCCGAGAAAGACATAGGCAATGACCACCGCCGCCCCTGCCACCAGCGCGGTGCTGGCCGTCACCGGCAGCGCCGTGGCAATGGCGGTCCCGGCAGCCTGGAACTGGGCTGCCACATAAAACGTGAAACAGAACAGGATGATCAGGCTGCCGAAGATGCGGATGGCTGCCTGCTGCCGGTTCGTGCCGGTTGCCAGGAACTCCACCAGCGTCAGGGCACCCGACGCTCGCGTGGCCCGATGCAGGCGCGGCGCTACGAAGAACCAGTTCAGAGCGAAGCCGAGGAAGGTGGCCGGAATCAGCCAGACGGCCTGCAGTCCCCATGCCCAGGCGGCGCCGCTGACCCCGAGCAGGGTCCAAGCGGACGAGGAGCTGGTGGAAGCGCTGAGCGCCGCAATCACGGGCCCCATGCGCCGCCCGGCGAGATGAAAATCGGCACTGTCGTCGACCCGACGGCGGGCCCACAGGCCGATCCCGAGCAGGGCGACCAGGTAGCAGCTGAGGGTGGCGATCAGCAAGCTGGACTCAGAACACCTTGCCGGGATTGAGGATGCCTTTCGGATCCAGCGCCTGTTTCAGGGTGCGCATGAGTGCGACCTCGGGTTCGCTGCGGGAGACCGACAGCCAGGGCTTCTTTTCCAGACCGATGCCGTGTTCGGCGGACACCGAACCGCCGCGGGGCCGCAGTCGTTCGTAGATGACCTCCTCGACCGCGTGGCGCGCCTCAGCGGACCCGTCACCCACGCCGGTGATCAGATGCAGGTTGCCGTCGCCAAGGTGGCCGAAGACCATGTTCGTTGCCCCCGGCCAGCGCGCCTGCAGCGCATCGTTGACTTCTGCCACGTAGGCTTCCATGTCGTCCAGCTTGAGACTGACATCGAAGGCCTGAATCGGTGCATGGCGGGCATTCTGGCCGACGTCGTCGCGCATGGCCCAGATCGCATCACGCTCGGCCTGACTTTTGGCGATTGCGGCATCAGTGATGACGCCCGCCTCGAACATCTCTTCGAGGGCGGCTTCGAAGCGGGCCTCGTCCGCAGCCTGATCGGAGCCGAGTGACTCGATCAGTACGTAGTAGGGCGCGTCCGTAGTCACCGGCTTGCGATTCGTCGCGGGGGCCGAGGTGACCAGTTCGTAGTACTCGCGCCACATCACCTCGAATGCCGACAGCGTGCCGCCGAGGGCGGCGTCGATGCGACCGAGCAGATCCGTCAGACTCTGGAAGTCAGGCACCGCGACGAAAGCGACGTTCTGACTGCGCGGCAGCTGTCGCAGTCGCAGCACCACGCGGGTGACGATGCCGAGCGTGCCTTCGCTGCCGATGAACAGCTGCTTCAGGTCGTAGCCGGTGTTGTTCTTGATCATGGGGTGCAGCGAGGACACCACGGTACCGTCGGCGAGCACCGCTTCGAGGCCGAGGACGTTCTCCCGCATCATGCCGTAGCGGATGACGCGATTGCCGCCGGCATTGGTGGCGACGTTGCCACCAATGGTCGCCGAGCCGCGGGCGCCGAGGTCGAGAGGGAACATCAGGCCATGCTCTTCGGCTTTCTCCTGTACGGTCTGCAGCGGCACGCCGGCCTGCACGGTCATGGTCCGGTTGATGGGGTCGATGCTCTCGATGGCGTTCATGCGTTCCAGTGACAGCGCCAGGGTCTGCTCGTTGGTGACGGTGGCGCGAACGAGGCCGGTGAGTCCGCCCTGGGGAACCACAGGTTGGCCATGGGCATGACAGACGCGCATGACTGCAGCGAGCTCATCGGTGCTGGCGGGGCGCAGCAGCGCCGGCGCTGAGCCCTCGCCGCCGTTGCCCATCCAGGCTGGGCGGTTGGCGATCTCCACGTCTGTGAGCAGCCCCTTGGGGCCGAGCTGAGGCTGCAGTTCCGCGATCACGCTGGCGACGCTGGTCATCTACCCGTCCTCCCGCCTGCTTCGACCCTGAATCATGCGCGAATCGGCTGGGCCGTGCCATCCATGCCGTCAGCGCCCCGCCTTCGGCCCGTCTGCGCTGCGCGCGGCCTGGGCTCTCCTATGGAGCAGCGTTTGGGTCGTTTCGGTCGCAGCGGGTGTGCTGGTTTCAGTGGGAGCGAAAGTCGGCCCGCAGGGTCGGCTTTGCGATCGCGGACTGCCCGTGGACCCGGGCGTGACGCAGATCGCGACGCCCGCTTTGCGGACGTCAACTCCCACTGGGCCTCGTTCGAGCGGGATTAGAGGGCGCTGCCTGCGGGGCCGAAGGGCTTCAACTTGAGCAGGATGGCGGGCAGCAGCGTCAGGTTGGCCAGCAGCGCCAGCAGCATGGCTGCCGAGGTCAGACTGCCGAAGTAGATGGTGGGATTGAAGTTGGAGAACACCAGCATCGAGAAGCCGGCGGCGACCGTCAGCGCCGTGTAGAAGATCGCGTGACCGATGGAGTTGTGACTCGCGGCGAGCGCGGCCTCGTAGCTCGGCGACCGCGGCAGCTCACGGCGGAAGCGGTGCACGTAGTGGATCGTGCCGTCGACGCCGATGCCGATGACGATGGCAGCGATGGTGATGGTCATCATGTCCAGTGGCAGCCTGAGCCAGCCCATCAGGCCGAGTACGGCCGCCGCGGCGAGCCCGTTCGGAATGATGGCGATGAGGCCCAGCAGGATGGAGCGGAACAGGATGATGAACGTGACCAGGATGCCCGCCGCCACCCACAGCAGGGTCGTATTCTGGGACTGGAACAGGCCCTGCAGCATGTTGTTGAACAGCACCATCATGCCTGAGAGCTCGTAGCGATCACGGTCGAGACCGGTTTCTTCCTCGATGCCGCGCTCGATCCGCTGCAGGAACTCGTTGCGCTTGAGGTTGGGGTCGCTGTCGATCATGCGGATCGAGATGCGGGCCTCGTTGGCCGACGGCGAAGCATAGGGTGCGAGCAGCGCCTCCTGGAACTCGACCGGCACGGCGCCGATGACGAATGCGAGCTCCGCGCCGCCGAGGGGCTCGCCATCGTTGAAGTCCATGGCGATGGCGTGCAGCGTCGCAAGCGAGATCACCTTGCCGGTCTCAGGCTGGGCTTCGAGATAGGCGTGCACGTCCTCGATGAGCGCGATCTTGTCTGGCGTGAACCAGTAGCGATCGGCGCCGAGCGCGTCTTCGGGAGCGTCGTCCATCAGCGGATCGTCGAAGGGATCGCCCGACAGCATGTCGTCGTCCGCGAAGGGGTCGCCGAAGGGGTCGTCCGCGTCGTCGAATTCGAACTCCGGCTCGTCCGGAAAACGGATGATCACGTCCAGCGGTGTCGTGCCGCCGAGGTGCTTGTCGACGAACGCCATGCCCTGGTAGATCTCCGTCGACTTCTGAAAGTAGTCGATGAAGCTGTTCTCGACGGTCAGGCGCGACATGCCCCATCCGGACAGTACCGCCACCAGGGCACAGATGACGATGACAGTCACGGGCTGGGCATTGGTGCCGCGGGCGAGCATGGCGGTGACGCCCACGGCCCGGGCAATGGTCTCGCGGCCACCGCCCGTCGGCAGCAGCATCACGATGGCCGGGAACAGGGTGAATGCCACCACGAGTGCCACGCCCACGCCGATGGTCATCATCCAGCCGAAGTCGATGACGGGCACGATGCCGGACGACACCAGCGAGGCGAATGCAACCATGGTGGTGACGGCCGTATAGAAGCAGGGCCAGAACCGGTGCCGTACCGTCTCGATCATCAGAGTGCGCAGGTCGAGCGTCGGGTCCCGGTTCTGCAGCTCCCGGAATCGCACCGTCAGGTGGATGGTCAGCGAGATGCTGATGATGATCAGCAGAGAGACGAAATTGGACGAAATCACCGTGATCGGCCAGCTCACCCAGCCGAGAAAGCCCACCATGTAGAGCACGGTGATCCCTCCGCAGGCCAGGGGCAGCAGCACCCAGCGCGGACGGCGGAAGAAGAACGCCAGCATGGCGATGACCAGCAACAGGACGCCGACCCCGAACGTCATGAGATCGCCGCGAATGAAGCTGAGCATGTCGTCGGCGATCATGGTGACGCCGCCGACGAACAGGGTGTCGCCGTTGCGGAACGAATCCACGACGGCGCGGACATCGGCCACCAGCCGCTGCTGCCGTGCACCGGCGGCCCGGCGCAGCTGCTCCAGCTCCTGCTGCAGCGCGTCGAATTCGGCCTGCTGCTCGTCGTCGAGACCTTCGCGCTGGCGCTGGATGAGCAGTTCGTTGCGCTGGGTGATGACGCGTGTGTAGCGACCGTCGCTCGCGAGATTGACCTGGATCGCTGTGCTCTTCCCGTCCGCGCTCACCAGCAGCTCGCGGTAAAGCGGGCTCGTGGTCAGTTCTTCTCTGGCAAGCTCGAGATCGATGCCCTCGGACGTCAGCGTCCGGACGTTGTCCGCCAGCTCCGACAAGGGTGCCGGCGGTGATCGCAGCAGCGGGACGTCGACCATGCTCAGGACCGAGGCGACACCATCCACTTCGGCAAGGCGGTCACGCAGTGCCTGCACGGTGGCGATGGACTCCGGCGCCAACAGGTCCCGCACAGGCGTGTACGTCACCAGCAGGAAGTCGCCACCGCCGTAGCGCTCGCTCACCTCCCGCCACTGCGCCAGATCCGGGTCCGTCTCCACGATGAGGGAGTCGGAGGACGCATCGAGACGAAAGTCGCGGGCGCCAATGGCAGCCACCACCGCAAGCGCGAGCAGCAGGGCGAGGGTCAACCAGGGTCGGTCGATGACGAGGGCAGCGTAAAGCTTGGGCATGATTCCGTCGCGCACGGATGGCCGCGCGGAGCGGGCACATCGCTGGTGGGTTCGAACGAGGGCTGTAAGATACCAGTGCGTAGAGTGGCTTCACAGGGGAGGGTCGAGATCATGCCGGACGATCATACCGTTCCCCTGGACGGCGGTCCGGAGGATGGCCTCCCCGAGGACCTGCACATCGTCACCACCGGCGGCACCATCGACAAGATCTACTTCGATGCCCTCTCGGACTTTCAGGTGGGTGCACCGCAGATCGAAGTGTATCTGCGCGAGGCCAATGTGAGCTTCTCGTGGCGGCTGACGCCGCTGATGCGCAAAGACAGCCTGGAGTTGACTGATGACGACCGGGAAGCGGTACTGGCCGTGGTGCAGGAATCCTCTGCAGCCCGCATTCTCATCACCCACGGCACGGACACCATGCTGACCACTGCCCAGGTACTCCAGGCCGTCGAGGACAAGACCATCGTGCTGACCGGGGCCATGTGTCCGGCGACGCAGCGCGGTTCCGATGCCGCGTTCAACATCGGCTTTGCCATTGGTGTGCTACAGACGCTGCCCGCCGGCGTTCACGTGGCCATGAACGGTCAGGTGTTTGCCCCCGGAAGGGCCCGCAAGAATCGGGCAGCCAATCGGTTTGAAATCTGTTGAGGAGAAGCCGTGAGTGATTTCAGCGACGTCAAGCTGAAGGGACCCTGGAGCGTGGCGGAAGTGGTGTCCTTCTTCGAGCGGGAGCGGTCGCCGCTGCGCCTCGCGTTGAACGGCAGCGACGGCTTCCCGCTGGTTGCGTCGCTGTGGTTCCGTTATGCCGAGGGCGCGCTGTGGTGCGCCACTCACCAGGAGTCGGCAGTGGCGCGGCGACTGGCGCAGGATCCGAGGGTTGCGTTCGAAGTGTCGGTGAACGATCCGCCCTATCTCGGCGTCCGCGGACAGGCAGCGATCGAGCGCATGCCTGAAGCGGGCGGCCGGGAACTCGAAGCGCTGCTCAAACGCTATCTGGGCGGTACCGACTCGTCGCTTGCGCAGTGGCTGCTGTCCCGTGCCGAAGAGGAGGTGGCGCTGCGTATCCGACCGAAGTGGATCACGGCCTGGGACTTCAGCGATCGGATGCCGTCGCGCTGACGCTGCAGCTGGATCGAGGTAGCCGCTCGGCCGACCCTGGGAAGGGAACTTAATTCATTGATTAAATTGGATTTACCCAAAGCCTTCGGGTGCTCGATCGGAGCGCGGGCCGCAGCGGACGTCAGTCATGGTCGACACCGGCCGCACATCTTCAAGCCGATCCCGCTGCGCGGTATCCTGATGGCTCACGGCGCAGGCCAGACGGGGCGACGATGTTCGTTCCAGATGGCCGGGGAGCATGGCCTGCGTCACGATCCGTATCAGCCTCGTGGCCCCGGCCCGGGGTCTTCGGTTCCCGCTCCCGGCCGGGTCCGTCGGCGCCTGGAGCGCACGCAAAGCATGTGTCGCTGGTTCATCAGCCGTCCCTTCGCCGTGGTGGTATTGGCATGTCTGCCCGGCATGGCTTTCGGCTATGTCAGCGAGACCCGGCAGCAGCTCACGTTCCTTGCCGCCAAGCAGTTCAATGAATGCGTCGTCGGGTCCCGCATTCCGCGCCTCACCGCTCTGCAGGTGCGCAATCTCGTCCGTGGGAATCTGGCGGAGGGCGAGGCAGGCATGGCACGCCGAGCCACCCGCTGGCAGTTCTACGACCGCAGCAACCAGGATACGCCGCGCGTCCTGTGGAGTATCGACACCCGGCTGCACAAGCGCTTCGACTCGGTAGCGGAGGCCGTCCTGGCGACGGACATCGAGCGTGAACTGGAGCGCTACGAGCACTTGGGTGTCGTCATCCACTACCTGCAGGGCGTCACGGTGCCGGCCAATGTGGTGCCGATTTTTCACCCGCGGCCGTGGCGCTGGAATTCCGCAGACAGCTTCGTTCGCTATCCGCTGGATCGGGAAGCCCTGCTTGCCCAGCTGCGGAACAGCTGCGTCGAACTGCTGGCGACACCGGAAGCGGAGGGGCTCGATGCCCTGCTCGATCGCACCGCCGCCGTGACCATCGCCAACATCCGTGCGCCCATCGCGGACATGGATGCCAGCTGGCAGGTGTTCTGGCGCGAGTCGGAAGCCGGCGAATTCGGCAGCTACGGACCTGCGGGCAACAACTTCGGCCAGGAAGCCGATTTCCCCTGTCGCTCGGAGCGCTGCCGCCTGCTCGAGGGCGACCCGATCTATCGGGATTTCGCGCTCAGGCAGCATCGTCTCGCCGTCGTCTCTACCATGCGGGCCATGCTCATTCTGCAGCGCTTTCGTGCCGAGCAGGATCCGACCCTGACTGAGCCCGGCTGGGACATTTCACCTCTCTTGCCCTCCGCGGACGGCTGAGCGACGGCGGGGGCCGGCTCCATGGGACAGGAAGTCGATGGCGATCAGTTCGATACCGAAGCCTTCACGGCATTCGAGCAGCGTCTGAACGAGGAAACGGCCGCGCTCGAATCCTGGTTCCTCGAACAACGCTTCTCACACCGGGCATGGATGGCAGGCTTCGAGCTCGAAGCCTGGCTCATGGGCCCGGACGCACTGCCGCTCGCCATGAACGATGCCTTCCTCGAGGCCCTCGGCAATGATCTCGTGGTGCCGGAGCTGTCCCGCTTCAACGTCGAGATCAACGGCAGCCCAACGAGTTTGCAGGGGCGCGCGTTCAGCCGTCTCGAAGACGAACTCGTCCATACCTGGGATCAGTGTCAGGATGTTGCGGAAGAACTCGGCGCCCAGTTGCTCATGATCGGCATTCTGCCCACGCTGGCGCCGGAAATGCTGAATCTCGGCAACATGTCGTCCCTGAAGCGATACAAGGCGCTGAACAACCGGCTGATGGCGCTGCGTCACGGCCAGCCCTTCGAGCTCCAGATCGACGGCCGTGAGCAGATTCGGCGCACCCATCCCGACCTGATGCTGGAGGCTGCGGCGACCTCGTTCCAGATTCATCTCCAGGTCCGCCAGATCGACGCGGTACGGCTCTACAATGCAGCGCTTGCCGTGTCCGGGCCCATGGTGGCGGTGAGCGCGAACTCGCCGCTGCTGTTCGGCCACGATCTCTGGGACGAAACCCGGATTCCCCTGTTCGAGCAGGCGGTCGCGGCCGGGTCCGACGCCTGGCAGCGGGTGTCCTTCGGACGGGACTACTGCCGTGCCTCCCTGTTCGAGCTGTTCGAGGACAATCGCGACCACTATCCGGTGCTGATCCCGGCGCAGCGGGACGAGGGCATCGCGAGCCTCGCTCATGTCCGCTTCCACAACGGCACCATCTGGCGCTGGAACCGGCCGCTGATCGGGTTCGATCACGACGGCCTGCCCCATCTGCGCATCGAGCATCGGGTGGTTCCCGCCGGTCCGACCGTCATCGACAGCATTGCCAACGCGGCGCTGTTCTACGGCATGGTCGCGACCCTGGGCCGGCGTTCGACGCCCATTGAAGACGAGCTCCCATTCAGCGCGGCCCGGGACAACTTCTATGCCTGCGCGCGGCATGGCCTGGATGCGCAGGTGCAATGGCCGGGCGGACGCGGCCAGGCGGACGTGCGCACGCTGCTGACGGACGTTTTGCTGCCCGAGGCTCGGGTCGGTCTGATCTGGCTCGGTGTGCCGACCCGGGAAGTCGATCATTACCTGGATGTCATCGAAGGCCGCCTGCGCGCGGATCAGACCGGGGCGCGCTGGCAGCGCCGCTGGGCGGAGCGCCACGGCCGCAATCTCGCCGAGCTGACCCTGGCTTATCTGGAGCGGCAGCAGGGGGGCGAACCCGTGCACCGGTGGACGCTGTGAGGATGCCCCCGTGCGCCTGATCGAGTTCTCCGCGCCGCCGCCGGGACTGTTCGAGTTGTCGGCCCGCGAGCTGCACCGGCAGCTGGACGGCCCTGCGCTGGTACACGTCGATGGCGATCGGCAGCCGCCGCTGCTGGTGTCCGTGCTGCTGCATGGCAATGAACCGGTGGGTTGGGATGCGGTGCGGGAGCTCGTCGCCCGCCACCGCAATGGCCGCCTGCCGCGGGCGCTGACCCTGTTCATCGGCAATGTCACGGCCGCCCGGGAGGGGCAACGCCGGCTGGAAGGCCAACCGGACTACAACCGGGTGTGGAAGGGCGCGTCCGGGCCGGAAGG
>SKUB01000263.1 GCA_007122315.1 Pseudomonadales bacterium
ATACGGCAGCGATGGCGGTCAGCGCGGAAGCGAATGCCGCCGTCTGCCCGCTGCCGCCGGAGTCGACCCTGACCGAGACCAGCTTGGCCGACGTGGTCCGGGCCCAGAGCGGGCGCGCGATGCCGGGCCGGGACGGGCTGCATCTGCGACTCATGGTGCGGCGGGATTCCGGACTCGACGGCGGCGGTGCGGGCGGAGGCTGGCTGCGGCTGCCGCTGGATCTGGCCCCGGGCCTGCCGCTCGCGCCCATGGTGCATCTGGCTGCCTTGGCCGATTTCGCCAATGGGGTCTCGCAGCGCCGGCTGGAGGAACCCGAAGGACGCATCGGGTTCATCAATGCGGACATCTCGCTGCACGTGCTCCGGCCACCGGCCGCCGGCGCAGTGGGGCTCGTGTCCCGCAATCAGTACAGTGCGGAAGGCCGGGGCCTGGTGTCGGCCGAGTGCTGGCAGGCGGACGGTCTCATCGCCCGGGTGGTGCAGTCCGTCCTGGCCCAACCCGCTGCCTGAAAGCGTAGACTGGCGGCTGCAAGGACCTTGCGATGAACGTTCGTTCCCGCTGTCCCAGAAGGAAATACAACGATAGGTGCGAGGCGCAGTGGGAGCACACGTCCGCGTAGCGGGCGTGGCGATTAGCTTGATGCGGCTACGCTTCGAATTGAGGGCAGTCCGCGATCGCAACGCCAGCCTGCGGCCTATGCGGCCCAGCGGCGTTCGCTCCCACTGATGCTACCGAACCAGGAGAACCCTCATGGCACTGCAGGATTCCGGCCCTGACTCCATGTCCACGGACGACCTGCGCGAGCGGTTGGAGCGGGGCAAGCTCCGGGACGAGGAGCAGGTGGTCACCGATCTTCTCGATGCCTACCCGATGGCCACCGCGGCGCGCCGCCGCGCGCTGGAGCAGGGCCGGGATCTGGTGCGCCGCGCCCGCGAGCATCGCGCCGACCGCAGTCGTCTCGACGCCTTTTTGGAAGAGTACGGCCTGTCCAATGAGGAAGGCGTGGCACTGATGTGTCTGGCGGAAGCACTGCTGCGCATCCCCGACGACGCCACCGCCGATGAACTCATTTCCGACAAGGTGCTGGCCGGCAACTGGGACGATCATCTCGGCGGTTCCGACGCGCTGCTGGTCAACGCGTCCACCTGGGCGCTGATGCTCACCGGCCGGGTCATCCGTCCGGCACAGGAATTCCGCAAGGCACCGGTGGCGTGGCTGCGGCGCATGGTGTCCCGGACCGGGGAGCCTGTGATCCGCAACGCGCTGCACGGGGCCATGCGCATCCTCGGGCGGGAGTTCGTCCTCGGCGAGACCATCGACGAGGCCATCCGTCGGGGCCGCAAGGAATACGGCAACGCTGCGCTGTTCTCCTTCGACATGCTCGGCGAGGGCGCGCGGACCGAAGCGGACGCCGCGGCCTACAGCGAATCCTATGCCGCGGCCATCGACCGGGTGGCCCGGGACGGGGCCGGTGCGCCGCATGAACGCTCCGGTGTCTCGGTCAAGCTGTCGGCGCTGCATCCCCACTACGACACGCTGCACTGGCCGGATGTGAACGATGTCATCTATCAGCGGCTGAAGGCGCTGGCGGTGCGGGCGGCAGGCGGCGGCATCGGCCTCAGCATCGATGCCGAAGAGGCCAGCCGCCTGCTCATGTCCATGGAGCTGTTCGAGCGGCTGGCCCGGGACCCGGACTTGGCGGGCTGGGACGGCGCCGGGTTCGTGGTCCAGGCCTACGGCAAGCGCGCCCGGGATCTGGTGGACTGGCTTGCCACGCTGGCCCGGGACAGCGGCCGGCGCTTCCCCGTCCGGCTGGTGAAAGGTGCCTACTGGGACGCGGAGATCAAGCACGCCCAGGAGGCAGGCCTGGCGGATTTCCCGGTTTTTTCCCGCAAGGCCTCGACGGATCTGGCCTGGCTGGTGGCTGCCGGTGCACTGCTGGAGTCGGACGGCTGGTTGCTGCCCCAGTTCGCCACCCACAACGCTCACTCTCTCGCCAGCGTGATGGGCATGGCGCCGAAGGGCGCGCTGTTCGAGTTCCAGCGCCTGCACGGCATGGGCGAGCTGCTCTACCGGGTCGCAGCCGAGCAGTATCCGGACCTGCCGCCGGTGCGGACCTATGCGCCGGTGGGTGGGCACGAGAATCTGGTGTCCTATCTGGTGCGGCGACTGCTGGAGAACGGTGCCAACTCCTCCTTCGTCAATCGCTTCCTCAATGAGCGCTATCCGGTGGAGGAGGTGGTCACCGACCCCTTCGTCGAGGTGCGCGGGCTCGATCAGACGCGCCATCCCGACATCGCGCTGCCGGCAGACCTGTTCGCGCCGCGGCGCAACTCCCGCGCGCTGGATCTGGAAGACGCACGGGTGCTCGGGCAGGTCGAAACCGAATTCCGCCGCCACGACGCCGAGACGCGGGTGGCGGCACCGCTGATCGACGGCCGCGCCCGGGAGGGGTCGCCGCTGGAAGTGCACAACCCGGCCCGGCTCCACGAGCCGGCGGGAAGCGTCATCGAGGCGCGTGCCGAGGACGTGGACGCAGCGGTGAAGGGTGCCCGGTCGGCTCAGCGTGACTGGGATCGGCGGGGCGGGGCAGCGCGGGCCGAGATCCTCGAGCGGGCTGCCGATGCCTTCGAGGAGGATTTGTTCCGGCTCATGCATCTGGCCGTGCTGGAAGCCGGCAAGACCATCCCTGACGCCTTGGCAGAGGTGCGCGAAGCGGTGGACTTCCTGCGTCACTATGCCGCCCTCGCCCGGGAGCAGTTCGAGGGCAGTCGCAGGCTGCCGGGACCCACCGGTGAGCGCAACGAGCTCAGTCTGCACGGGCGCGGTGTGTTCGCCTGCATCAGTCCGTGGAACTTTCCGCTGGCCATCTTCACCGGGCAGGTGGCGGGGGCACTGGCGGCGGGCAATGCGGTGGTGGCGAAACCCGCCGAGCAGACGCCGCTGATTGCGGCCCGCGCGGTCGCGCTCATGCACGGCGCCGGGGTGCCGGGAAGCGTGCTGCAGCTGCTGCCGGGTGACGGCGAGAACGTCGGTGCGCCGCTGGTCAGCCATCCGGGTATCGCCGGGGTGGCGTTCACCGGCTCGGAGGCCACGGCCCGGCGCATCGCGCAGACGCTGGCGGCGCGACCGGGTGCGCTGATTCCGCTCATTGCCGAGACCGGCGGGCTCAACGCCATGTTCGTGGATTCCAGCGCCCTGCCGGAGCAGGTGACGGACGACGTCCTGCGCAGCGCCTTCGGCAGCGCGGGTCAGCGTTGTTCCGCGCTGCGGGTGCTGTATGTGCAGGATGCGATCCACGATCCGCTCATCGAGATGCTGTGCGGTGCCATGGATGCGCTGGTCATCGGTGACCCGCGGGATCCCGGTACGGACGTGGGTCCTGTGATCGACGTCGCGGCGCGCAACATGCTGCTCGAGCATGCGGCGCGGATGGAGGAGGGCAAGCGTCTTCAGCATCGGCTGCAGGTGCCCGCCGAGATCGATGCCCGCGGGACATTCGTCGCGCCGAGACTGTTCGGCATCGATCACATTGGCGACATCGGCGGTGAGAAGTTCGGGCCGATTCTGCACGTGCGGCGCTTCAAGGAGGCGGATCTCGACGCCTGTCTCGCTGAGGTGGCAGACAGCGGCTACGGGCTCACGTTCGGGCTGCATTCACGCATCGAGCGTCGCGCGAAGCAGCTGTTCGCGGCGGTGCCCGTCGGCAACATGTACGTCAATCGCAACATGATCGGCGCCATCGTCGGGTCGCAGCCGTTCGGCGGGCAGGGCCTGTCAGGTACCGGCCCGAAGGCCGGCGGCCCGCACTATCTGCTGCGTTTCGCCACCGAGCGCACTTTCACCGTCAACACCACCGCCTCCGGCGGCAACGCGGAGCTCCTGCGCCGCATCGGCTGAACTGCGCTGCGCGCGACCTTATCCAGTTCCAAGCGCGACGCTCATCGCCACGCCCGCGTTGCGGACGTGCGCTCCCACTGGGTTGTGCCGGGGTCTTGGTATGCGCCAGTGGGAGCTGACGTCGCCCGCAGGGCGGCGTCGCGATCGCGGACTGTTCTCGATTCGAAGCGTGCTGCCGCGCGACGCTCATCGCCACGCCCGCGTTGCGGACGTGCGCTCCCACTGCGTTGTGCCGGTGTCTTGGGATGCGCCAGTGGGAGTGGGAGCTGCCGTCGCCCGCAGGGCGGCGTCGCGATCGGCGACTGAGCCAGCTACGAAGCGATCAGGACAGCGCTTCGTCGAGGCGCTCGCAGACGGTCTCGATGACCTCGATGCGCGCCGCTCTCTTGTCGTCGGCGCCGATCAGATGCCAGGGAGCGTGGACCGTGCTGGTCCGGGCCACCATGTCGTGAACCGCCGCCCGGTAGGCATCCCAGCGCTCCCGGTTGCGCCAGTCCTCCACCGTGAGCTTGTGCTGTTTCCACGCCTGCCGTTCCCGCTCGCGGAAGCGCTCGAGCTGTTTCTCCGGACTGACGTGAAGCCAGAACTTCAGCAGCACCACGCCATGGTCGGCGAGTTGCTCCTCGAAGTCGTTGATCTCCTGATAGGCCCGCGCCCACTGCTCGACGGTGGCAAAGCGCTCGACCCGTTCCACCAGCACCCGTCCGTACCAGGAACGATCGTAAAGGGTCATGTATCCGGCACGGGGAACGTGCCGCCAGAAGCGCCACAGGTAGTGATGAGCCTGCTCCTCGTCGGTGGGTGCGCCGATGGAGATCACCCGGAACAGACGCGCATCCATGGCTGCGGTCAGACGACGGATGGCGCCGCCCTTGCCGGCGGCATCCCAGCCTTCGAACACCATCACCGTATTGCGGCCCTGGGCGTGCGCCTCCCACGCCAGTTTGCGCAGCTCCGTCTGGTGACGGTCGAGCCGTTTCGAATAGGTTTTCGAGGACAGGCTGCGGTCGAGCCTCACCGTGTCGAGGACGGTGGGCACGTCCGCTGCGGCCGGCGTCATCGGCGGCGCGGACATGGGCGCCGGACCGGCTCCGTCCTCGAGATCGTCCAGCCGTTTCTCCATGGCAGCGAGCAGGATGCGGCCGGCGGCCAGGTCCCGGTAGCGACTGTTCTTCGCCTCGATGATGTGCCACGGGGCGATGCCTTCGTCGGTGATGCGGATGGCCTGCTCGGCGGCGGCGCGAAAATGCTTGTGCCGGCGGGTGTGGACCTCAAGGTGCGGAGAGGTGACCCCAGCCTCGTCGTCCTTCTTCAACTGCTTGCGCTGCTGCTTGTGCGTCAGGTGAAACCAGAATTTGACGATGAGCGCGCCGTCGTCGACCAGCAGGCGTTCGAGTTCCACGATGCGGTGCAGGCGACGCTGGAACGCAGACTTGCCGATGCGCTTGAGAGCCCGATCGGCGATGGGGTGGGTGTACCAGGAGCCGAACAGGATCGCGATGGTGCCCCGGGCCGGCATCACCCGCCAGAAGCGCCAGAATGCGGGCCGCTCCCTTTCTTCATCGGTCTCGTCCCAGAGCGGGTGGGTCGCGACGCCGCGGGTGTCGAGCCATTTGTGCAGGCGGTTGACCACCGCACCCTTGCCGGCACCCTCGACGCCTGACGCGATGATGATGACCGGGACCTTGGCGTCACGCAGCGCGAACTGGGCTCGCAGCAGCGCGGTGTGCAGTCCCGGCTCCTCGGCCTTGAAGGTGCGCTTGCGCACCTTGCGCCCCAATTCGGCGATCTCGAACATGTTCAGTTTCCGTCGCTGACTCTGCTTCGAGTCTAGCATCTGGCCCCTATTCGGCCCTGACAGGGCCGCAGCGCCGCTCGCGGCGGGCCCGGCGCGAGATGCATCCTGGGCCGCGTCGCGTTATGGTGCGCGGCTTTCAGGTCCTAGAGCAGGGTAAATACGTTGAATATATTCAAGACCATAGCGATTCTCGGTGCGTTCGTGCTGGCACAACCGGCTCTGGCCCAGATGGCTCCCGGGGGCGGTGGTGATCAGGTGGATCAGCTGGCCGAGGCCATTGGCCTGACTGAGAGCCAGCAGTCTGAAGTCCGGGCAGTGATCGACGATCTCGGTCCGCAGATCGAGGCGCTGCAGGAGCAGGCCGAAGTTGTGCAGGCTGAGCTGCGCAATCAGGTCGGACACGACTACGACGAGAGCGCGATCCGCTCGGGCGCGGCGCGCCTCGGCGAGCTCACCGGTGAGGTGACGGCGCTGTCACTGCTGCTGCAGAGCAAGGTGCAGGCCGTGTTCACCGCCGAACAGCGGCAGGAACTCGAAGTGCAGGCCCAGCGGCAGCGCGAAATGCAGGAACAGATGATGCGGCAGCAGTTCCAGCAGCAGCAACAACAGCAGGGCCAGCCTCAGCAACCGGACTGGTGAATCATGAACGGGCCCGGGGCACACCGGGCCCGTGGATCTCGAACAGCGCATCTGGATCATCGAGGGCCGCAGCCACTGCGGCCTCGATGCGTGCCGCCTCGGCCAGTGCGTCACCCGGCCCCACCTGATTGCGGACGATGGCTGCGGCCTGCCGCGACAAGCCCGCGAACAGGGCGCGTACTTCCGCGATTTCGCCTGCCGAACGCAACGCATTACCCGCCGGCAGGGGAAATCGGACGCCGCCCGCAAGCTCCAGCCCCACGATCCGGGTCATGCCCATCTCCGTTTCGCTGTCCACGGCGATCACCACGCGCCCGAGCAGTTGCGTCAGCAGATCTGGATCGCGGATCGGTGCTTTCATCGCAGGCCGTGCTTCGTGAAGGGGACTCTGCGACGATAGGGTCTGTGGCTCGTCGGGTGCAACAGGCGGCTGGGTGGATCGGGAGGTGGCCAGGTCAGGTCCGTGGATGATGAAGCCGTGACCGATACGCGACAGACCTCGGATCTGCCCGGACCGCTCGCTGGCGTGCGGGTGGTGGATCTCACTGCGATGATCTCCGGACCCGTGGCCACGATGATGCTGGCGGATCAGGGGGCCGACGTGATCAAGGTCGAGCCGCCCAACGGGGATCTGGTCCGGCACATGGGTGCTTCCCGCGGGGGGATGTCGGCCACGTTTCTCTCCTCCAACCGCTCCAAGCGGTCCGTGATGCTGGATCTGAAGACGCCGCTGGGCATGGAGGCATTGAAGCGGCTGGTGCGTACGGCGGACGTGTTCGTGCAGAACTTCCGCCCCGGTGCGGCCGAGCGCATGGGCATCGGTGAGTCCGTCATGCGGGCGGAACGTGAGGACCTGATCTACGTCTCCATCTCCGGTTTCGGTGAGACCGGACCCTATGCCCACAAGCGGGTCTACGATCCGGTGATCCAGGCGTTGTCGGGACTCGCTGCGATTCAGGCGGATCGTGACAGCGGGCGGCCGCGCATGGTGCGCACTATCATTCCTGACAAGGTCACGGCACTGACCGCAGCCCAGGCCATCACCGCGGCGCTGTTCGCGCGGGAGCGCAACGGCGGGGGACAGCACCTGAAGCTGGCCATGCTCGACGCCACGGTGGCATTCCTGTGGCCGGAAGGGATGACCGGGCATACGTTCGTGGGCCAGGAGGTGGCGGCGGCTCGCTCCCAGCTGGCCCAGGACCTGATCTTCGCCACCGCGGACGGCTGGATCACCGCCGGCGCGGTGTCGGATGCGGAATGGTCCGGCATGTGCCGGGCGCTGGAACGACCGGAGTGGGAGCGCGATGCGCGTTTCCGGACGGCCCAGGATCGAATCGCGAATGTGGCCGACCGGCTCGCACTTACCGCTGAAGTGCTGGCGACGCGCTCCAGCGCGGAGTGGCTCGAGCGCCTGGATCAGGAAGGTGTGCCCTGTGCGCCGGTGCTGTCCCGCAGCGAAGTGCTCGACCACGAGCAGATCATTGCCAACGATCTGCTGGCAGAATACGCACATCCGGACGCCGGCCGTATTCGTCAGCCGCGGCCGGCGGCGCGTTTCGACCGGACCCCGGCTTCGATCCGGCGCGGCGCACCGGGGCTGGGGACGGATACGGAGGCGCTGCTCGTCGAGCTCGGGTTCGACGCGCAGCAACGGGGGCAAATCATGGGCGACGACTCGGTCTGACGGTGCTTTGAGACATGGATCTGCATCTTCGCGGTAAGCAAGCCCTCATCACGGGTGCCAGTCGGGGGATCGGACGCGCCGTGGCGGAAGGTCTGGCGGAGGAAGGGGTCAACCTGCATCTGGTGGCCCGGTCCCGGACGGACCTGGAGCGGGCGCGCATGGAGTTGATGGACCGCCATCAGGTCCAGGTGGAGGTCCATGCCATGGACCTGTCCCAGCGCGGTCGCGCCGAAGCGCTGGCCAGCCGGGTCGGGTCGGTGGACCTGCTGATCAACAATGCCGGCGCCATTCCCGCCGGCCCGTTGAACGCGGTGGATGAGGATGCCTGGCGTACGAGCTGGGATCTGAAGATGTTCTCCTACATCAATCTGTGTCGGGCCATGTACGCGCGCATGCGTGATGCGGGCGGCGGCGTCATCGTCAACGTGATCGGCACCGGGGGTGAGCGCCACGATCCGGGCTACATCGCCGGCGTCACGGCGAACGCCGGCTTGATGGCGTTCACGCGTGCGGTGGGTGCGGGTGGCCCCCGGCATGGGATCCGCGTGGTCGGCGTCAATCCCGGCCTCACCCGGACCGACCGGATGGAGAATCAGGCCCGCACCCGGGCGCGCATGGCCGGTCGCGATCCGGACCAGTGGCCGCGCATGCTGGGGCGGCTGCCCTTCGACCGGCCGGCGGAACCGGTGGAGGTGGCCGACGTGGTGGTGTTTCTCGCCTCGCCGCGGGCGAGCTATGTCAGTGGCACCATCGTCACCGTCGATGGTGGTCATTCGGTGGCCCGGTGAGCCGTTCGGAGCTGGAGCCTGGCCAGCGGGAACTCGAACGCTACATGAAGGCGCTGTGCCGGGAGGCCTACGGTCAGGAGTGGGCGGA
>SKUB01000034.1 GCA_007122315.1 Pseudomonadales bacterium
ATGCCGATGATCGCGACTACGATCATCAGTTCGATCAGGGTGAAACCTTTCTGGTTCGTCTTCATGACGGTGACTCCGTAGTTCGCGGGTGACTTGACATCCGGACCGGAGCCCCTGCTCCTGGCCTTCGGCAATGACTCCAGCAAGCTGCGTGCCAGCACCGATTGAACCGCTATGTCAATGTTTTTAAAACACTTATCGCGAAACAATCCAGCTGACGCTGAACGTCACCTGAAAGCTGAAAGTGACCCTCGTCGTCACATCCGGTCAGAAAGTGACGCAACGCGTCAGTTATTGACGCACCGGGACGGCAGCCGGGTGGGCCCGGATGCGCGATTGGTCGACAAGTTTCGAAAGTCGTGACTACACTGCTACAAACACCTGAAACGCCGGAGGTTTCTCCTGGCCGACAGGGCCCTATCCACTTCCGGCGATGCGAGTATCCATGGCTTCCGAAACCGTCCCCTTGAGCGGTCTTGCCCGACGTCTGGTGCAGGACGGCATCCTGCTCGGTGAGACTGCCCAGAAGTCGGCGGCGGAGGCCCGCCGGGACAAGGTTCCCTTCGTCACCTTCCTGGTCAAGAACGAGCTGGCAACCGG
Organism: Pseudomonadales bacterium; assembly: GCA_007122315.1. GTDB lineage: Bacteria > Pseudomonadota > Gammaproteobacteria > Pseudomonadales > Azotimanducaceae > SLTB01. The sequence goes on from SKUB01000034.1 coordinate 601, forward strand.
GCGTGCCATCGCCAACTCCGCGTCCCTCGAGTTCGGCGTGCCCCTGTTCGACCTCGACGCCATCGATGCGGACCTGATCCCGAAGGATCTGGTGGCGGACAAGCTGATACGCGCCCACCATGCCCTGCCGCTGGTCCGGCGCGGCGTGCGCCTGTTCGTGGCCGTCTCCGACCCCACCAACCTGCAGGGGCTGGACGAGATCAAATTCCAGACCGGCGTGAACACCGAACCGGTGCTGGTGGAGGAGGACAAACTCGGCAGAATGATCGAACGCTTCCTCTCCAAACAGGAAGACGAAGCGTTCAGCGACATTGAGGATGCAGATCTCGAAAGCCTGGACATGGAAGCCGTCGACGACGACGGCCGCGACGAGGTCGATGCCACCAGGGGCGCGGACGAGACGCCCATCGTCCGTTTCGTGAACAAGATGCTGCTCGATGCCATCAAGGGTGGCTCCTCGGACATCCATTTCGAACCCTATGAGAAGAGCTATCGGGTACGGTTCCGCACCGACGGCATCCTGCACGAGGTGGCGAAGCCGCCCCAGTCCCTCGGAGTGCGCCTGTCGGCGCGCCTGAAGGTCATGTCGCAGATGGACATCTCCGAGCGCCGCACGCCCCAGGACGGGCGCATCAAGATGAAGATCTCCAAGTCCCGGGCCATCGATTTCCGCGTCAACACGCTGCCGACGCTGTTCGGTGAGAAAGTGGTGCTGCGGATTCTCGACCCATCCAGCGCCAAGATGGGAATCGACGCCCTCGGCTACGAGGAAGATCAGAAACAGCTCTATATGGACGCGCTGAACTCGCCTCAGGGGATGATCCTGGTGACGGGCCCCACCGGTTCGGGCAAGACCGTCTCCCTGTATACCGGTCTCAACATCCTCAACACGACGGAGCGCAATATCGCCACCGCCGAGGATCCGGTCGAGATCAATCTCGAGGGCATCAACCAGGTCAACGTCAACGCCCGGGTCGGTCTCGACTTCGCGGCAGCGCTCAGATCCTTCCTGCGCCAGGACCCGGATATCGTCATGGTCGGCGAGATCCGCGACCTCGAGACCGCCGAAATCGCCATCAAGGCCGCGCAGACCGGGCACATGGTGCTGTCCACGCTGCACACGAACTCGGCCCCGGAAACCCTGACCCGGCTGCGCAACATGGGCGTGCCGTCGTTCAACATCGCCACCTCCGTGAACCTGATCATCGCCCAGCGTCTCGCCCGCAGATTGTGCAACAGCTGCAAACAACGTCAGGAAGTCCCACGGGAGGCACTTCTTGAACTAGGCTTCAGGGAGGACGAGGTGGAAAGCCTCGAACTCTACGAGCCGAACCCCAAGGGCTGCGACAAGTGCACGGCGGGCTACAAGGGTCGGGTCGGGATCTACGAGGTGGTGAAGATCACCAAGCCGTTGCAGCGCATCATCATGGAAGATGGAAATGCGATCGAGATCGCAGACGCCGCGCGGGCCGAGGGCTTCAATGATCTTCACCGTTCCGGCCTGTTGAAGGCCAAGCAGGGTGTGACCAGCCTCGCAGAGGTCAGCCGCGTGACCATGGGTCACTGAACGAGGAAACGGGGACATGGCCGAGAGCGCCGTATTCAGTTACGAGGGCACCGACCGTACGGGGAAGCGGACCAAGGGGGAAATCCCGGGGATCAATCCGACCGCGGTGAAGGTGGAACTGCGCAAGCAGGGCATCAGCGCCACCAAGGTGAAGAAGAAGAGCGAGGGACTCTCGCTGCTCAAGATGGGCGGCAAGATCAAGCCCGTCGACATCGCCCTGTTCACGCGGCAGATGGCCACCATGATGAAGGCCGGCGTCCCGCTGGTGCAGTCCTTCGACATCGTTGCCGATGGGGTCGACAACAAGAAGATGAAGGACCTGATCCGGACGATCCGCGACGACGTCTCCTCGGGCAACGCCTTCGCCAGCTCCATCCGCAAGCATCCGGACTACTTCGACGATCTGTTCTGCAATCTGGTGGACTCCGGGGAGCAGTCCGGTGCGCTGGAGACCATGCTCGAGCGGATCGCGACCTACAAGGAGAAGACCGAGGCCCTGAAGGCCAAGATCAAGAGCGCGATGACCTATCCCATCGCCGTCATCGTCATCGCCTTCATCGTTTCCGGGATCCTGCTGATCAAGGTGGTGCCTCAGTTCGAGGAGATCTTCCAGGGCTTCGGCGCCGAGCTGCCGGCCTTCACCCAGTGGGTGATCGGGCTGTCGGAGCTGGCACAGGCCTACTGGTTCGTGTTCGTCGTCGGCTTGGGCCTCGCCATCTACGGCTTCGGGCAGCTGATGAAACGCTCGGAGAAAGTGCGCAACTCGGTGGACCGGGCGCTGCTCAAGGCGCCCATCGCCGGCGACCTCATCATGAAGTCCTCGGTGGCGCGCTTCGCGCGTACGCTCTCGACCACGTTCGCAGCGGGTGTGCCGCTGGTGGACGCCCTGAAGTCCGTCTCCGGCGCCACCGGCAACGTGGTCTTCCGCAACGCGGTGGACGAAGTCGCCAACGATGTGGAGGGCGGAACGCAGCTCACGTTCGCGATGCGCTCCACCGGCGTATGGCCGAACATGGTCCTGCAGATGGTCTCCATCGGCGAGGAATCGGGCGCGCTCGACGAGATGCTCGACAAGGCGGCCACCTACTACGAGGAGGAGGTGGACGCCGCCGTGGACGGCCTCACCAGCCTCATGGAGCCGATGATCATGTCCATCCTCGGGGTCCTCGTCGGCGGCCTGATCATCGCCATGTACCTGCCCATCTTCCAGCTCGGCGCGGTGGTCGGCTGATGCCTGGACCGGCACTCCGCCGGAACCAGCCCGGCACGGCCCACAGCGCGTGACCGACAGCGGACCTGCCCTGCTGGCGCAGATGCCCGGCTGGCTGTTCTGGGCGGCTGTGATCTGGCTCGGCGCCTGCGTGGGCAGCTTTCTGAACGTGGTGGTCTACCGCCTGCCCATCATGATGCAGCGGCAGGAGACGCAGTGGGCCCGGGAGGCGCTCGGCGACGAGACCGGGGCTGGCGACGGCATCCCAGATGAAGCCTTCAATCTGGTGTTCCCGCGCTCACGCTGTCCGCACTGCGGTCATCAGATCCGCGCCGTGGAAAACATCCCCGTCGTCAGCTGGCTGGTCCTGCGCGGGCGCTGCTCCGCCTGCGGCGCCGGCATCGCCATGCGCTACCCGCTGGTGGAAGCAGGCACCGCACTGGCCACCTGCGTGATCGTCGCCGTGCTCGGGCCGACCTGGGCCGCCCTGTGGGCACTGCTGTTCACCTGGGCCCTGATTGCGCTTGCCCTCATCGACCTCGACACCCAGCTGCTCCCGGACAGCATCGTCCTGCCGCTGCTCTGGCTCGGCCTGCTGGTCAACGTGAGCGCCGTGTTCACACCGCTCGCGGACGCTGTGATCGGCGCGGCCATCGGCTACGGCACGCTGTGGGCCCTGTACTGGGCCTTCAAGCTGCTCACCGGCAAGGAAGGCATGGGCTACGGTGACTTCAAGCTGATGGGAGCCATGGGCGCCTGGCTCGGCTGGGCGGCGCTTCCCGGTGTCGTCCTGCTTGCCTCCCTGACCGGCATCATCGCCGCCGTGGTGCTGATGCTGCGCGGCAGCATGGAGCGGGAGACGCCGATGCCCTTCGGCCCCTTCATCGCTGCGGCCGGCTGGCTGGCGATGGTGCTCACCGCCGCCCCGGTGGGGCTGCCCGGCATCTGATCCGCAGGTACACTTCCGCCCCGCCCCGAAGCTGATTCGCACAGGCTTCATTGCTGGGAGGAGCACAGGCATGCTGGTCATCGGCATCACCGGCGGTATCGGCAGCGGCAAGACCGCCGTGTCCGACCGTTTTGCGGCCCGCGGCATCACCGTGGTGGACGCGGATCTGGCGTCCAGGGTGGTGGTCGAGCCCGGGCGACCGGCGCTGGCGGCCATCGCGGAGCACTTCGGCAGCGACGTGATCACGCCAGACGGTGCACTCGACCGTGCCGCGCTGCGGCAGCGCGTGTTCGCGGACAGCGCTGAACGGCGCTGGCTCGAAGCATTGCTGCATCCCCTGATCGGCGAGGAGATCCGCGCTGGTCTCGCGCGCTCGACGTCCGCCTACGCCATCCTTGTGTCTCCCCTGCTGTTCGAGTCCGGTCAGGTGGAGATGGTGGACCGGGTGCTGGTCGTGGACGTCCCCGAATCCCTGCAGGTGACCCGCACCGCTGCGCGGGACGGCAACAGCGAAGATCAGGTCCGGGCCATCATGGCGGCACAGGCCGATCGTGCCACCCGGCTGGCGCGGGCCGACGATGTGATCGCCAACGACGGCAGCCTCGACGATCTCGATCGGCAGGTGGAGGCGCTGCATCAGCACTACCTGGAACTGGCCAGCGAGGAGACCCGCGCATGAGCGGAGCCGATGCTGAGAACCGCGCACCGACACACATCGTCAGCTGCCCCACCTGCCGGCGCTCGGTGCCTTGGAAGCCCGAAAGCCGCTATCGGCCGTTCTGCTCCAAACGCTGTCAGCTCATCGATCTCGGCGCCTGGGCGGATGGCTCCCACGCCATACCCGGGGATCCGCAGTGGGGCGATGACGGCGACGGGGATCCGGAGGCCAGCTGAGTCTGCGGCGCAGCCGTGCCGCAAAGATCGGCGCGGGCGTCAGCCGGCAGCGAGTATCCGATCGATACGATCGCGGTAGGTCCGGCTCATCTTCAGCTGGGTACCGCACTCGAGGGTGAGAAAGAACTCGCCGTTGATGTGCGAGCCCACCTTCACCACGCGCTCCACGTTGACGATGGTGGAGCGATGGATGCGGGCGAAGCGCTCGCCGTCGAGTTGGGCCTCCAACGCTTTCATGGTGCTGCGCATGACGTGCGTCACGCCCCGCGCGTGAACACACATGTAGTCGCCCGCCGCGTCCACCCAGTCGATGTCGCGCATGGGCACCAGAGACACCTCGCTGCCGTCGCGTATGGTCAGCCGCTCGGCGCCACGCCGCCCGCCCGGGGCATCCAGCCAGGCATCCAGGTCCTCACCGTCGCGGTGGGCCAGGCGCTGCAGCACCCCGAGCAGACGCGCCTTGTCGGCCGCCGCAGCGCGTTCATCGAGCATGCTTTTCGCCCGCTCCACGGCGGTGTCGAGGCGCTCCGCGTCCACCGGCTTGAGCAGGTAGTCCACCGCATGCAGTTCGAACGCGTCCACCGCGTAGCGATCGTAAGCCGTGACGAACACGATCAGCGGCATGACATCGGCCTGAATGCGGCGCACCGTCTCGAGCCCGTCCATGCCGGGCATGCCAATGTCCAGGAACACCAGATCCGGGAGCTGCTCGGCTATGGCGGTGAGTGCATCGCGGCCACTGCCGCACTCGGCCACCACTTCGACATCGCTGCGGCGCTCGAGCCGCAGGCGGATGCCGCGGCGGGCCAGCGGTTCATCATCGACGATCACCACGCGTAACGGCGAACTCATGGCTCCTCCTCTCCCGCATATTCGAAGGGCATGCGGATCACGACACGCAGGCCACCTGAAGCGGCGGTCTCGAGCCTCACTTCCTGTCGGTCACCGTGCGCCTGCTGCAGGCGCTGGCGAATATTGGCGAGCCCCACCCCACGGCCGGCAGCCTCCGGACGATATCCTTCCGGCAGACCGGGGCCGTCATCCTCCACCGTCAGTTCCAGGCGGCCGTCCCGTACCCGGCCGCCGATGAACAGGTGCCCGCCATCCTCGCTGCGGGCCACCGCGTACTTGATCGCATTCTCGATCAGGGGCTGCAGCAACAAGCCCGGAAGCAGCGCGTCGGCCGCCTCCGGCTCGATGTCGAAGGCCACCGTGAGACGGTCCTCGAAGCGTGCCTGTTCGATGTCCAGGTACATGCGCAGCGCCGCCACTTCCTGGGCCAGCGGCACCTTCTGCATCGGGTCGTTATCCAGCGAATAGCGCAGGAAGCTCGACAGGCGATTGACCATCAGGTCGGCTTTGCGCGTGTCCTGCTCCAGGATGAGGGTGGAGATCGCATTCAGGGTATTGAACAGGAAGTGAGGATTGAGCTGATAGCGCAGCATGCGCAGCTGCGCGTCCCGGGCTGAGGCGATGGCCGCGAGGGCACGGTCGCGCTCGATGAGCAGCATGCGGTAATACTTGATGCCGAAGTACAGACCGCTCCAGCAGAGGATGATGTAGAACGAGGACAGCGTACCCCGCAGGTAGCCGGTCCAGCCCTTGGCCATCACCCTGTCCATGTCGAGATACGCCCCGTAGAACTCGAACAGGGCGACGTTCTTGCTCACCTGCCACAGCGCCGCGATGCCGTAGGACCCGAACAGCAGAATCAGCACCCGCAGCGCCAGGGGATGATTCCAGGTGTGCCGATAAAGCCCTCGCAGCACGGCGGTGAGCAGAATGCCCGTGACCATGCCGATCAGGACCGCGATGTTGTAGGCCGGTTGCATCCCCCAGTACATGCCCGACGCCATCCACGATCCCGCCCAGCCGCTCCAGCCGATCAGCTGCAGCGCCCAGAACTGGAAACGCGGATGGTGCAGATAGTCGGGCAGACCCAACCACTGCGCGCGGGTCGGCAGCGGTTGGGCCGGCCGCGGAAGCGGGCTCGATGTACTCGCGATGCGGGTGCTCATGGGCCCATTCTAGGCCAGCTCAGGGTCCCGTCGACTCGTTCCATCGCAGTCAGAGCTCGTTCTGACCTGCTTTCAGCCCGCTGCGGCGCGGCGGGCTGGAGGGAAGCGCACCGGCATCGTCCGGGGCCCCGAGATGAAGTTGGACGCCAGCCAGGCCGGTTCGCCGGCGAGTTCGATGTCCGGCATACGCCGGATCACTTCCTTGAGCAGTGCGTCGATCTCCACCCGGGCCACGTGCTGCCCGAGACAGATGTGCGTACCGCCACCGAAGGCCACGTGGCGATTGGGCCTGCGCGTGATGTCGAACACATCTGGACGCTCGAATGCGGCCGGATCCCGGTTGGCGGCGCCGTAGTACATGACCACTTTGTCTCCTGCCGCAATGGACACGCCCGCCAGCTCGGTGTCCCGGGTCGCGGTGCGGCGCATGTAGATCACCGGCGAGACCCAACGCAGCAACTCGTCCCGGGCACCCGGCAGGTAACGGTCCGGGTCACTGCGCAGCAGCGCATACTGATCCCGATGCTCGAGCAGCGTCAGCATGCCTGCTCCGACCAGATTGCGTGTGGTATCTCCACCGGCGTCGATCAGCAGCAGGAAGAACAGCAGAAAATCCGTGTCGTCGAGCTGCCTGCCGTCCACCTCTGCGTGCAGGAGGCGGCTGGCAAGGTCATCGCCGGGCCGCGCCCGCTTTTCCGCGATCACGCCCATGGCGTATTCGAACATGCGCCGGACCGCGTCGGCCTGGGCCCCTTCCGGCATCGTTTCCGGCGCCGTGTGGATGATCTCGGTGAGCTCATAGAGCTTGCGCCCATCATCCAGCGGCAAGCCCATGAGCTTCGCGATGACGTAGGACGGCATTTCGCCGGCAATGTCGGCGACGAAGTCGCATTCCCCGCGCTCGATCACTGCATCGACGATCTGCCGCGCGAAGGCATCGATCCAAGGTGTCATGGCATGCGCCGGGGCCTGAGTGAACTCGCGGCTGATCAGCTTGCGATACTCCGTATGCAGCGGCGGATCCATCATCAGCATCATCTTGTGATCGCCGAAATCGAGCCCGGAGCCCGGCTCAGGGTCACGGATCATGATCGTCGGTTCGGAGGAAAACGTAGCCGAGTCGCGCCCGATGGCGCGCACATCCGCCTGCCTGGTCACAGCCCAGAAGCCCGGACCGTCGGGCTCGGCGTGCCGGTAGACAGGCGCATGCTCGCGCAGCCAGCGGAACTGCTCGTGCGGTTGCCCACCGTCGAAGCTGGCGGGATCGAGCAGATCGATTTTCATGGCAACTCCCTCCCGCGCGCGGCCGTCCCGCCGCGCGCCCATCTGATCTCAGGCATTGCGGGCCATGAGCCCGCCGTCCACAGGTATCACGGCACCGGTGATGTAGGACGCCGCCGGCATGCACAGTGACACGGTAATCTGGGCGACTTCCTCAGGCTCGCCGTAACGCTTCAGTGCGGTGCGCCGCTTGGCGAAGATGATCTTGTGCTCGTCCGGGATCGCTTCGGTCATGCCGGTGCGGATCGGACCCGGGCAGATGCAGTTGACGGTGATGCCTTCCGGGCCGAGCTCGACGGCCAGCGAGCGGGTGAGACCCGTGACACCGGTCTTGGCAGCGGTGTAGGGACTGCCCATGGGCGTCGCGC
>SKUB01000251.1 GCA_007122315.1 Pseudomonadales bacterium
GGTCATGCGACCGATCAGGCTGTCCCACTCGCTGTCCATGCGTCCCCCAACGCCGCCCTAGACCTACCGAGCCTTGTCGGATGGCGACCCCTGCAGCGTACCACCACCCGCCGCACGAGCGCTGCGGGCGCGTTGATCGGCTTCACTCAAGGTCTCGAGCTCCTGGGACACCGCATCCGGACTCTTCGTGAACCGCGCCAGCATCTGATAGAAGGCCGGCACCACGCCGAGGGTGAGGAAGGTGGCGAACAGCACGCCGGAGAACACCACCACGCCGATGGCCTCGCGGCTGGCGGCACCGGCGCCACCGCCGAAGATCAGCGGCGTCACGCCGACGGCCGTGGAGATGGCCGTCATGACGATGGGCCGCAGGCGCAGGCGCGCGGCCTCGCGGATGGCCTCCTCGATGGTCCGGCCGGCATCCCGGAGCTGGTTCGCGAATTCGACGATGAGGATGCCGTTCTTGGCCGCCAGCCCCACCATCATGACGATGCCGATCTGGCTGTAGACGTTCAGGGTCGCGCCCGCCAGGAACAGGCCGAGAAGCGCACCCGCCACGGCCAGCGGCACGGTGGCCATGATGATGACCGGATGGACGAAACTCTCGAACTGGGCGGCGAGAACGAGAAAGACGATCAGCAGCGCGAGACCGAAGGTGACGAGCATGCCGGTGCTGGCGTCCATGAACTCGCGGGACTGGCCCTTGTAGTCGATGCGCGCCATCGCCGGCAGCTCCTCGGCTGCGATGTTCTCCATGTAGGCCAGCGCTTCGCCGAGGGTGTATCCAGGCGCCAGGTTGGCCGAAATGGTGATGGCCCGCAGCCGGTTGAAGCGATTGAGGGATCCCGCGTCACCGCGCTCACTGAACGTGACCAGGGACGACAGCGGCACCAGCTCTCCGCTGGTGTCGGAACGGACATAGATGTTGTTGATGTCCTGGGGCGTGGAGCGCTCGGCACGATCCGCCTGCAGCACTACGTCGTACTCCTCACCGCGATCGATGTAGGTGGTGACGCGCCGCGAGCCGAGCATGGTCTCCAAAGTACGACCGACGGCGGAAATGGACACGCCAAGATCCGCGGCCCGATCACGGTCGACCTCGACGATGAGCTGGGGCTTCACCTCCTTGTAGTCGGAATCCAGGTTCAGCAGGCGCTCGTTTTCGCTGGCGCGCTCCATGACGCGGTCACGCCAGTCCGCCAGCTGCTCGTAGGTGTCGCCGCCGATGACGAACTGCAGCTCGGTGGAGAACCCGCGCTGGCCGAGGCCGCCGGGTTGGATCGGAAACGCGCGCACGCCTGAAATCTGACTGAAGCGGCCGAACATCTCGCCGATGATTTCACTGGCGGAGCGATCGCGATTGCCCCAGGTCTCCAGCGACACGATGGCGATGCCGTTATTCACGTCGGCACCCGAGCCGAAGCGGGGCACGCTGGTGAGTACCCGGAAGGCCTCGCCGCGCTCGATCAGCTCCAGCAGGGGGGCCTCCACTTCGCGCATGTAGCGCTGGGAGTACTCGAAGCTGGCGCCCTCGGGCGCATTCATCAGGACGAAGAAGCTGGAACGATCCTCCTGGGGTGCGTACTCGGTAGGCACCATGCGGAACAGCTGGCTCCCGGCCAGCACCACCAGCGCCAGCATGACGATCACCATGGCCGGATGCTTCAGCAGCCAGTCCAGCGAGCGCGAGTAGTGATCTGCAAAGAAGTTGAAGGTGTTATCCACGAAGCGGGTGATGCCCGCACGACCCGTATCGGCGGTCAGCAGCTTCGACGCCATCATGGGTGTGAGCGTGAGCGCCACGATGCTGGAAAAGACGACAGCTCCGGCCAGGGCGAGGGCGAACTCGGAGAACAGGCGGCCGAGATTGCCCTCCATGAAGGCGATGGGGACGAAGACCGCAACCAGTACGGCCGTGGTGGCGATGACCGCAAAGCCCACCTGCCGCGCACCCTTGTAGGCGGCGAGCAGCGGCGGTTCGCCCTTCTCGACGCGTCGATAGATGTTCTCGAGCACGACGATCGCGTCGTCCACCACCAGCCCGATGGCGAGAACCAGGGCCAGCAGGGTCAGCAGGTTGACGGAAAAATCCATGGCGTAAAGGAAAATGAATGCCGCCGTGAGCGACACCGGAACCGTCAGCGCCGGGATGATCATGGCGCGCATGCTGCCCAGGAACAGGTAGATCACCAGAATCACGAGGCCCGTGGCGATGAGCAGGGTGCGATAGACCTCGAAGATCGCGCTCTCGATGTAGATGGAGGCGTCGTAGCCATAGACGATGTCCATGCCTTCCGGCAGGCCCCCGCGGATCGTCTCCAGTTCCGCCTTCACCGCATTCGCCGTATCCAGCACGTTGGCCACGGCCTGGGCCGCGATGCCGAGCCCGACCGTGGCGTCGGCATTGGCCCGCAACTCGCTGCGTTCGTTCTCGTGGCCCACTTCCACCCGCGCCACGTCACCGAGCCGGACCAGATAGCCGTCGTCACCCCGGCGCAGCACCAACTGGCGGAAGTCGTCCGCCTGGGCGTAGCTGCGCAGCACCCGGACCGTGAATTCCCGCTCCCGGGATTCCACCCGGCCCGCCGGCAGCTCCAGATTCTCGCGCCGCAGCGCCGCCTCCACGTCGGCTGAGGTCAGGCCGCGGGCGGCAAGGGCCTCACGGTCGAGCCACACCCGCATGGCGAAGCGGCGCTCGCCGCCGATGTTCACCCGGGCCACGCCCTGGACCATGGCGAGCCGGTCCTGGATGAAGCGACTGGCGTAGTCCGACAACTGCAGCTGATTCATGCGGTCGCTGGACAGCGAAACCCACATGATCTGCTGGGTGTTGGTATCGGCCTTGGCGATCTGCGGTGGGTCCGCCTCGTCGGGGAGCTGGTTCATCACCCGGGAGACACGGTCGCGGATGTCGTTGGCCGCCGAGTCGACGTCGCGGCCGACGTCGAACTCGACGGTGATGTTGGAGATGCCGTCCCGGCTCTCCGAGGAGACCGTGCGGATGCCCTCCACGCCGGCGATGGAGTTCTCGAGCAGCTGGGTGATGCGGGTCTCCACCACCTGGGCGGACGCCCCGAGGTAGAAGGTCTGTACGGAGACGATGGGCGGGTTGATGTCCGGGTACTCGCGCAACGGCAGGCGGTCGAAAGACAGGATGCCGAACGCGATCAGAATCATGCTCAGGACGGCGGCGAAGACCGGACGCCGTACTGAAATGTCGGAAAGGATCATCCGCCGACCTCCGCACCATCGTTCGCCGACCGATCGGGCATGAGGGCCAGGGCGTCGATTTCGCGCTGCACATTGACCTCGTTGCCAGACCGCAGCCGCAGGCCACCTTCCGCCACCACCACATCGCCCTCACTCAGACCGGAGGTGATCTCCGCGATGCCAGGCAGGCGGCTGCCCACGGTCACCCGCACCTGCTCGGCCTTGCCGTCGCGGATACGGAACACGAACTGGTCGTCGCCCCGCGGGCTGAGCGCCGATTCCGGCACCATCAGGCCCATGCGCTCGTCGCGAACGAGGTCCACCAGCATGAGCATCCCCGGGCGCAGTCGCCGCTCATCGTTCGGGATCTCCGCACGGATGGCCACGGACCGGGTCAAGGGATCCACTCTGGGGCTGATCTGAATGACCTTGCCCTCGAACACCTGATCCGGCCACGCGGCGGTGCGTCCGCGAATGGACGCACCATCGTGAAGCACGGAGAGAAAGCCCTCCGGCACCGAGAAATCGAGCTTGATGGGCTGCACGTCGTCCAGGGTCGTGATCATCGTCCCCGAGGCAATACGCGCCCCCGGGCTCACCTGACGCAACCCGAGCTGGCCGGCGAAGGGGGCGCGGATCTCACGCTCCTCGAGGCGCGCCCGAATTGCTCCAACCCGCGCCTCGGCGGCTTCCAGGCGGGCCTTCTGCTCATCGCGCTGGGACAGGGCCGCGGAGTTCGTGGCCACCAGCCGGTCGAGCCGCTCGAACTGCTGCCGCTGATCCGACAGGTTCGCCAGGGCCTCGGCGAGCTGCGCCCTCTCCTCGGCAGAGTTCATCACCACCAGCAGTTGACCGGCTTCCACCTGCTCGCCTTCCCGGAACAGGATGCGCTCGATGCGATCGGAGATGTTGGCGGTGATTTCGATGGATTCGTTGGCGCGAGTGGACCCTACCGCCTGCAGGGTATCCACGAACGGCGCCGACACGACCTCCGAGGTCACCACCGGTACGGGACCTCCGCCGCCGCGCGCAGCACCGCCCTGATTGCTCTCTTCCTGCAGCCGCCACAGCACCGCCACCGTCAGCGCGATCAGCACTGCACCGAGCAGAATCGAGATGACGTGCTGTTCGAGGAACTGCTTCATGGACAGACGCTCAGAAGAAGGGGGAAGCGCTTGGGAAAGCAAAAATCATGCACGACGTCGGGCTAGACCGTTCCGGCAGGAGAGCGCCGGTGCCCGCGGTCGGGAGAAGAATTGTGCAGCGCGGTGACCACGATTGCCAGTCACGCTCGTCGGACACGCGGCACTCCGATATGACTGCGCAGGGACTGCGCTACACTGGGCGCCACGGGCATGAGTCGATATCAGTCCTTCCTTCGACACGACTGCCAGAGGTCGCGCGGTGTCCACGCCCGAAAATCTGATCATCAAGGTCCAGCACGCCATCGAGGATATTCCGGCTGCCGCCTGGGACGCCTGTGCCTGTCCGCCGGGCGCACCCCGCAACCCATTCCTCAGCCACGCGTTCCTGCACGCCGCAGAAGCCAGTGGCTCAGCAGTCGCCGAGCGGGGTTGGCAGGCTGCGCATATCTGCCTGGAGGACGGAGCCGGCACGCTGCTGGCGGTGGCGCCGGCCTACATCAAGGCCCACTCCATGGGGGAGTACGTCTTCGACCATGCCTGGGCGGATGCCTTCGCCCGCGCCGGCGGCCGCTACTACCCCAAGCTCCTGAGCGCGGTGCCGTTCACGCCCGCGACGGGGCCCCGGCTGCTGACCCGGGCCGGCGGTGACGCCGGCGTGATCCTGCGCGATCAGCTGTTGGCAGGCTGCATCGAGGCCGCCAGTCAGCTCGAGGTGTCGTCGCTGCACTTCAACTTCCTCACCCGGCCCGAGTGGGAACGGCTGGGTGAGCTCGGTCTGCTGCAGCGCATGGACCAGCAATTCCACTGGCAGAACCAGGGCTATCGGAGCTTCGATGACTTCCTGGCAGCGCTGGCCTCGAAAAAGCGCAAGAACCTGAAACGGGAACGGCGGGAAGCGCTGGAGAACGGGATCGACATCGACTGGATCACCGGCTCCGATCTCACTGAAGGGCACTGGGATGCGTTCTACGAATTCTACGTCGACACCGGCTCCCGCAAGTGGGGCCGCCCCTACCTGACCCGGGAGTTCTTCAGCCGCATCAGTGCCTCCATGGCGGACGAGATCCTGCTGATCATGTGTCGCCGCGACGGTCGCTACATTGCCGGCGCGCTCAACTTCATCGGCTCCGACACCCTGTTCGGGCGCAACTGGGGCTGTATCGAGGACCACCGCTTTCTGCACTTCGAGGCCTGCTACTACCAGGCCATCGAGTTCGCCATCAGCCGTGGTCTCGACCGCGTCGAGGCCGGGGCCCAGGGCGCCCATAAAGTGGCGCGGGGCTATCTGCCCGCAGCGACCTACAGCGCTCACTGGATCGCCCATCCCGGACTGCGGGATGCGGTGGCCGATTACCTGGACCGGGAACGCAACTGGGTCAGCCAGGACATCGCCGCGGTGAACGAACACAGCCCCTTCCGCCGCTCGGAGTAGCGAAGGCACTGTGGGAGAGTCCAGGCCGCGCGCAGCGCGGACGGACCGAGCTCCCGAGCGCAACGCTTCGCAGCTGGATCAGGCCCCGATCGCTGCGTCGCCTTCGGCGCCTGCAATCTCCCACGAGTTACAGCAATTCGCGGATCTCGCGCAGCTTGGCCTGGATGCGCCGCTGATTCTCCGGCCCCATGCGGATCAGCTGCTTCTGGGCCGGGAGCAGTGCCTCGATCTCGTCGTCCGCGAACTCGAACATCACCGCCGGCTGCCTCAGTTCGACCTGGCCTGAGACCACCGGTGTGTCGATCAGCAGATCGATGGCCCTGCGCAGCCGATCCTTGACGTCCACATCCTGCAGGCCGAGCTCTCCATACGCCTCCTGCATGAGCGGTTCGGTCAGACGCAGGAAGGCCACCGCCTGACTGGGCTCGAGTGCCGCGACGACGCCCGCGAGACGGTCGTAGCGACGGTAGCTCTGAGGATTGAGATAGGGCGTATCGTTGCGGCGCACCACCGTGAAGTTTTCCCGAGGTGCCAGAAACATGACCGGATCCCGGCTCACATTGCCCTCGGCCAGATTTTCCACCACCACCACGAACTTGCGCAGCAGCTCGTCCGTGGCCAGCACCCGCTCGATGGAGCCGTCCTCGGTCAGCACCTCGGCCTGTTCGCGGACGAAGCGATCGCTCTCGTTGAGGGGCGGCAGCTCAACGGGTTCCGGCTCGGGCTCGGGCTCGGGTTCAGGGACCTCGACGATGGGCTCCGGTTCCGGCCTCGGCGGCGGTGGCGCCGGTTCGGGTCGCGGCTCCGGCATGACTGGGATCGGACGCGGCTCCGGAGCCTCGTCCGGGCCGGAGAAGAACATGATCCCGGCGATCATCGCCAGAATGATTGCGACGATGGCGATCCAGTGACGCATGTCCATGATCGAGCCTCCCAACCATCAGTGCTGCGTCTAGACTACCTCCAAATCGGTTGATTCACCTCCTGCGGCACACTTCCATTAGACTTCCACTTTCGCAACATGGCGACCGCAAACGCCTCAGCAGGGCGTCGCCTTCACTGACGACAACGGAGTGGCGCACATGAGCGTGGCGCACGACAACATCCGCAGCGTGGCCGACGCGCTGGGCGGTCGGGTGGCCCTGGAGTCCAAGGTCCGCATTCAAGGCTGGGTCCGGACCCGGCGCACCTCGAAAGGCGGGTTCTCGTTCATTGCCGTCAATGACGGCTCCTGCTTCGACGCCATTCAGGTGGTAGCGGACCAGTCTCTCAAGAACTACGACGAGCAGATCATCCACATCACCCCGGGGTGCGCGGTGGCCATCGAAGGCACGCTGGTGGCGTCCGAGGGCAAGGGTCAGGATTTCGAGATCCAGGCCGCGAAGGTGGATCTGGTGGGCGACGTGGACGACCCCGAGCACTACCCCATCGCCAAAAAACGCCACACCTTCGAGTACCTGCGGACCGTGGCGCACCTGCGGCCGCGCACCAATACCTTCGGCGCCATCGCCCGGGTGCGCAACTGCCTGTCCCAGAACATCCACAGCTACTTTCACAGCCACGGCTTCGTCTGGGTCAACACCCCCATCATCACGGCCAGCGACTGCGAGGGCGCGGGCGAGCTGTTCCGCGTCAGCACGCTGGACGCGGTGAACCCGCCGCGGACACCGGAGGGCGGCGCGGACTTCAAGGAGGACTTCTTCGGCGAAGAGGCCTACCTGACCGTCTCCGGCCAGCTGCAGGTGGAGAGCTATTGCCTTGCCCTGTCGAAGGTCTACACGTTCGGCCCCACGTTCCGGGCCGAGAACTCGAACACCAGCCGCCACCTGGCCGAGTTCTGGATGGTGGAACCCGAAGTGGCGTTCGCGGACTTGGCAGACAACGCGACGCTGGCGGAGAACCTGCTGCGGCACCTGTTCACCCGGGTGCTCGAGGAGCAAGGCGACGACATGGCGTTCTTCAATGAACGCATCGATCCGGGCCTGATCGAGCGGCTGGAACATGTGATCGCCTCGCCGTTCGAGCGGGTACCCTACACGGAAGCCGTCCGCATCCTGGAAAACGCCGGGCGCAGCTTCGAGTTTCCCGTGGCCTGGGGCAAGGATCTGCAGAGCGAGCACGAGCGTTATCTCACCGAGGAGCACGTGGGCCGGCCCGTAGTGGTCGTGGACTATCCGAAGGACATCAAGGCGTTCTACATGCGGGTCAACGACGACGACCGGACCGTGGCTGCGATGGACGTGCTGGTGCCGGGCGTCGGCGAAATCATCGGCGGCAGCCAGCGGGAGGAACGTCTCGACGTGCTCGATGCCCGCCTCGCCGCCCAGGGACTCGGCGACGAACTCTGGTGGTACCGGGATCTGCGTCGCTACGGAAGCGTGCCGCATGCCGGGTTCGGGCTGGGACTGGAACGGCTGCTGCTTTACGTCACCGGCATGGAGAACATCCGCGATGTGATCCCGTTCCCGCGGGTGCCGAAGAACGCGAGCTTCTGAGCAGCGGTTTGAAGCGGGCCGCGTCCGGCGGCAGACTTGTGAGTCAGTTGGGCAAATGAGGACACGCACCATGCCGAAGGATCTGCTGGCAACGACTCGCGATGCGACGCGAGGCGCACCCATCCTCCTGGCTGGCTGCATGCTTGCCATGGCCACCGCCTGTGGCGATGGCCGCAGCCTGGAACCGGAAGCGGACGAAGCGCTGGACGAGGCTCTGCAAGCGCAACAGTCTGAAGCACGCGACTATGCAGAGCGGGTCGAAGATGAGCTCACCGACCGCGACTATGACGCGGCCGCGCGGCGCATCGAAGAAGAGCGGGAGGCGCACCAGGCCGAGCTCGAGGAACAAATGGCCGAGCGCGAGGCGGAAATGGCTGAGCGTGAGGCTGAAGAAGCGGACGACGAAATGCCGTGAGCTACGTCACCACGGAACGCCATGGACAGACCTTGACGATTCGTCTGAATCGTCCCGAACGCCTGAACGCGCTCGGCAGCGAAATGCGTTCGCAACTGGCTGCCGCGTTCACGGCGTTCCACGAAGACGCTGATCTCGAAGTGGCCATCCTCACCGGGAGCGGACGCGCGTTCTGCGCCGGTGAAGACATGAAGGAGTCGCTGGAACGCGGCAGCGCCGGCGTCGAGGACTGGGGCCGGTCGGACCCCTTCATGGACGGCCGTCTGCGCAAGCCCGTGATCGGCGCGGTGAACGGATTCGCCATGGGAGGCGGCTTTCTCCTGCTGGAGCAGACCGATCTGCGCGTAGCCGTGCGCGGCGCGGTGATCGAGGTGTCCGAAGCCAAGCGCTGGCTCCTGGGCGGCTACAATCACGGTCATCTGGCCGGCCTGCCCCACGCCGTTGCCACAGAGATGGCGCTGGGTTTCCGCTTCACGGCGGAGCGCCTCTACGAGGTCGGTTTTCTCAATCGGCTGGTGGACCCTGAGACGCTGATGTCCGAAGCGATGGCCATGGCCGATCATCTCCTGAGCCTGCCGCCGGCTTCACGGGTCAACACGCTGCAGATCATGCGCGACATGCGTCCCAAAGTGCCGTCGGACATCGAGCAGCTCGCCAAAGCCCTGCGCAATCACGGCGACAAATCCGATCTGATGGAGTCCCGGCAGGCCTTCGCGGAAAAGCGCGCACCCCGATTCAAGGGCTGGGTCGACGCAGGTGACCGGGAACGGACGCCGACGCTGGCTTCGATCCGGGCCGCGTCGGAGGATCAGCCCGGGTCCTGACCGATGACGCCAGCCGCCAGCAGCGCGGCGATCTCATCGTCTTCGAACCCCGCCTCGCCGAGCACCTCGCGACTGTGAGCACCGATCTCCGCCGGACCCCTGCGCACTGACACCGGTGTTTTCGAGAGCTTCATCGGCGCACGTACGAACTCGCGTCCATCCACGTTCGCCACCATGCCGCGGGCCCGTATCTGGGGATCTGCCAGCGCCTCACCTATATCGTTGATGGGTCCGGCCGGAATACCTTCCGCCGTCAGGCGCTCGACCCAGGTCGTGGTCGGCTCGGTGACGAGGATGGCCTCGAGCCGTTCCTGCAGGGCATCCCGGTTCTTCACCCGCGCGCCCGGCGTCGCGAGCAGGGGATCATCCTCCAGCGCGGAATCGCCGAGGACCTTACAGAATCGCTTCCACAGTCGCTGCGAGTTGACGCCGACGACGATGTGACCGTCGCCGGTGCGCAACGCTTCGTAGGGCGCGGCGAGGCGATGCCGGCTGCCGCGCGGCCGGGCCACCTCACCGGTGGTCAGATACAGGCCTGATTCCCAGACGGTATAGGCCAGGGCGCTCTCCAGCAGCGAAGTCTCCACGTGCTGACCCTCGCCAGTCTGGTGACGATGGTGCACGGCAGCGAGTATGGCCAGGGCGCCGAATGTGCCGGCGTTGAGATCCGACAAGGGCACGCCTGCGGCGACCGGTTCCTCGCTGTCAGGGGGGCCAGTGAAGCTCATGATGCCGCTCATGGCCTGGGCCACGAGATCGAGCCCACCGCGGTCCCGGTAGGGCCCGTCGCGGCCGAAGCCCGTCACGGAGCAGTAGATGAGCCCGGGATTCACCTTGGCGAGGTCATCGTAGCCGAGCCCCATACGCTCCAGCGCGCCGGCCCGGTAGTTCTCCACGAAGATGTCCGCGTCGCCGGCAAGCCGCCTGACCACATCGGCGCCCTGCGCCGTCGCCAGATCGATGGCCAGGGCCCGCTTGTTGCGGTTGACGAAATCGTAGGCGCGGAAGGCGGTGCGCCCTGAACGCGTGATCTCGCCGCCCAGGGGCTCGATCTTGATCACATCGGCGCCCAGATCCGCCAGCAGCAGCGAGCACCAGGCTCCTGCCATCACGTGGGTGCAGTCCAGCACCCGAAGTCCCGCCAGCGGCGACATGTCCTCTCCCTCATGCAGCATCCACTCCATCCCAGCCTCCGCCAGCCACGACCCGAATTCAACTGCGACGGCAGAAAGCAAGACGCCTGCTGGGCTCAGTGGGAGCGCACGTCCGCGAAGCGGGCGTCGCGATCTGTGTCCCGCCCGAGCCCGGCGGCAGTCTGCGATCGCAAAGCCGACCCTGCGGGCCGACTTTCGCTCCCACGGGCGAATCCCAAGCCTCCTGCTGGGCTCAGTGGGAGCGCACGTCCGCAAAGCGGGCGTGGCGATCGGCGGGGCGCGAGACTCCAGCGAGGCGCGGACGGCGGTTGCACCGCCGGGGGTCGGGGCCGATGATGCGCGACTCGGCGCGACGGGCCCCAGCGACAGGCACACCGCTTTGCCACCGACATCCGACACCTCCCCGAAAGACTGGCGCATTCTGCTCCGCCTCGCGCCCTGGCTCCGAGGGCAGCGGGTGCTGATCGGCTTCGCGCTGCTGGCGTTCGCCGCCTCCAGACTGCTGGAGGCTGCCATCCCTCTGTTCCTGCGCGAGGTGATCGACCGCATCGACGTCGGCAACCCGGCGCTGGCCGGGCCGGTCCTCGGCATCGTCGCCTGCGTACTGGCCCGTCTGCTGGTGGTCACCAGCGCCCGCATCAGCATCCGCCAGGCCGGCATCAATCTCGTGTTCACCCTGCGTCAGAACCTGTTCGACCGCCTCCAGAGTCAGGGCGCGACGTTCTTCACCCGCCATACCGTGGGCGACATGATGACCCGGGCCGTGAGCGATCTCGGTCTGCTGCGGCGGCTGGTGAGCATGGGCACCATCATGGTGGTGGTGATGCTCTACGCCACACTCATCGGCTTTGCGGCCATGTTCTACCTGGCACCTTCACTGGCCTGGATGGTGGCTCCGCCGCTGCCCTTCATCGCCTGGTACGCATCCCGCGCCGCGAAGCGCATGAATTCCAGTTCCCGTCGCACCCAGGAGCGGCTAGGTGAACTCACCGAGCGCACCCAGGAACGCTTCGGCGGCATCCGCACCCTGCAGGCCATGGCCCGGGAAGACGCGGAGATCGTCCGGTTCCAGGACGACAACGCCGCCTATGCGGATGCGTTCCGGGAACAGGCCCGGGTGTCCTCGGCCATGACTTCGGTGATGCCTACACTGGCAGCGATCGCCACCCTGACCGTCATCGGCTACGGCGGCCATCTGGTCCTGACCGAGCAGATCACCAAGGGCACTTTCGTCGCCTTCTTCGCCTACGTGGGCATGGTCATCGCACCGATGCGCACCATGGGTTTCCTGGTGAATCTGGTGCAGCGGGCCGCAGTGGCCGCCGGGCGCGTATTCGAGATCCTCGACCTGGAACCCGAAATCAGCGACCGCCCCAGCGGCCACACGCCCGAGCGCATCCACGGCGAACTCAGCATGCGCAACCTGCACTTCATCCATCCCGGCAGCGGGCAACCGGCGCTGACGGGCGTCGACCTCGCCATCGCGCCCGGCGAAACCGTTGCCATCATGGGCCGGGTCGGCGCCGGCAAATCTACCCTGCTGGCCCTGTTCGCCCGCATGCTGGAGCCGCCACCGGACACGGTCCTCATCGACGGTCATCCGGTGGCGGACTGGCCGCTGGCACAACTGCGGCGGCAGGTGGCCCTGGTCCCCCAGGACGCGTTTCTGTTCGCCCAGCCCATGCAGGAAAACCTGAGCTACGACGATCCGACCCGGGAGCTCGAGCCCATCCTCGGCGCCGCCGAGGCCGCCGACCTGGAGTCCACCATCGCCGGTCTGCCCCAGGGTGTGGCGACCCTCATCGGAGAACGGGGCGTCACCCTCTCCGGCGGCCAGCGCCAGCGCACCACCCTGGCCCGGGGCCTGATCCGGGCGGCACCCGTGCTGCTGCTCGACGATTGCTTCGCCAGCGTCGACACGGACACCGAGGAGCGCATTCTCGGTCGCCTGCTGGCCGAACGCTCCGGGCACACCACGCTGATGGTCACCCACCGGGTCTCCACGGCCCGACGGGCCGATCGCATTCTCGTACTCGAAGGCGGCCGCGTCGAAGGTTTCGGCCACCACGACGACTTGCTGCGTGCCGGCGGCTGGTACGCGGAACTGGCACGCACGCAGCAGGACGCGGCGATCAAGGCCAACGCATCATGAGTACCGCGAGCGCCGCGCCACGTATGTTCGATGCGGACATCTCCGGACGGATCTTCGATCTGCGCCTGCTGAAGCGGTTGTTCGCCTGGCTGGCACCACAGAAGCGCCGCCTGCTCATCAGCACCGTGCTCGTCATGATCACAGCCGTGCTGCAGGTGCTGCTGCCGGTGGTGCTGTCACTGGTGGTCATCGACCACCTGCTGATGGGCACCCAGCAGTCCGGCATTCCGGACCTGGGGCTGGTTGCGTTCACGGAAGGCCTCGCGGCCACGTTTGCAGTCCACCCGCTGGTGGCCGCCTGTCTGCTCTACGGGATCATCCAGCTGGCCATCGCCGTCACTGGCCACTGGCACCGCGTCACGCTGGCAGACGCGGTGATCGACGGCCTGGCCGACCTCAGGCGGGCGGTCTTCGCGCATCTCGCCAGGTTGCCGGCGTCGTTCTGGGATCGGGTGGCCGTCGGCCGGGTCACCACCCGCGTCACCAACGACGTCGAGTCCCTCTACGATCTCCTGCGCGGGCTCGGTGCCCTGGTGGGCGAGCTGGTGCCCTTCTTCGTGGCGCTGTCCATCATGCTGGCGGTGGACGCGAAGCTGACACTGGCGCTGCTGGCGTTCGCGCCCGTTCTCGCCGGTTTCACGTTCGCCTTCCGCCTGCTCAGCCGGGAACTCTATCGCCGTGCCCGCCAGAGCCTCTCGCTGCTCAACCAGCAGCTGCAGGAGAACCTGTCTGGTCTCACCGTAGTCCAGCTGCACGGGCGCGAAGACGAGAATCTTGCCCGCTACACCGCCACCAACACCCGCCACCGCCGCAATGAGACCCGGGGCATGCGCCTGGAGACGCTGTACGGCGCCATCAACGACAGCCTCGGTTCCCTGGCCCTGGCGCTGGTGCTGTGGCTGGGGGGACTCGCGGTGTTCGAAGATGCGCTGACCCTGGGCGCGGTGGTGCTGTTCACCCGCTACATCGACATGCTGTTCTCGCCCATCGTCGCGCTGGGCGAGCAGTACAACCAGCTGTTCCGGGCCATGGCCAGCGGCGAGCGCATCTTCCAGGCCCTGGACTGGCGCGAGCCGATGACGGAACCGGCGGTACCGGCAACGCTGCCGGCCCGCCTCGACGGTGCCATCCGTATCGAAGGCCTGACGTTCGCGTATCCGGGCGGCGAACCGGTGCTCGAAGACGTCAGCCTGACCGTTCCCGCCGGCAGCACCCTGGCGCTGGTGGGACCCACAGGATCCGGCAAGAGCACCCTGGTGCGCCTGTTGCCACGACTCTACGAGGTTCCAGCAGCTGCAATCTTCATCGACGATATCGACGTCAACGCGATTCCATCCCGGGAGCTGCGCCGCCGCATCGGCATCGTGCTGCAGGACTTTCATGTGTTCTCAGGCAGCATCCTCGACAACATCACCCTGAACGATCCCGCCATCGACCGGCAGCGCGCCATCGCCGCCGCCGAAAACGTCGGCGCCAACGGTTTCATCGAGGCGCTGCCCCAGGGCTACGACACGCCGCTTGCCGAGCGGGGCCGCAACCTGTCCCAGGGCCAGCGCCAGCTGCTGGCATTCGCCCGGGTGCTGGCCGCGGATCCCGAGATCCTGATCCTCGACGAGGCCACAGCCAGTATCGATCCGGAAAGCGAGCGGCTGATTCAGCAGGCGCTGACCCGTCTCACCAGCAACCGGACGTCCATCATCATCGCCCACCGTCTCGCCACCGTGACCGATGCGGACGCGGTGGCGGTGCTGGTCAACGGTCGCATCGAGGCCGCCGGTGTCCACGCGGATCTGCTCGAACGCAGCCCGACCTACGCGCGCCTGCACAGCATGCAGTTCCAGGAGTTGTGACAGCGCGAACGCCGACCCGCGTCAGTCCAGCGGCCTGACTTCCAGCAGCACCGCGAGTGCCGGGTGGTCGCTGAGCGCACGACCGCGCCAGGTATCACCGTCGCAGAAATCGACGCCATCGGGCCCCGCACCGGGGGCACTCGCGGGCGGCTCGCCGCCACTGATCACATCCAGCCGGACCGCATCGCCGTTGCGGATCAGGATGAAATCCCGCTGGCACGCATGCCAATCCGCGTGGCTGGGATGGACACCCGAGTCCTCGAGCCCCAGTTCCTGCTTGAACGCCAGCAGCGCAGCATGCTGCTGCGGCCGCTTGCGGGGCGTGTTGAAGTCGCCGCCGAACACGACGGCGCGACCTGCGCTGTGCTCGGCGATGGCCTCCCGCATCCGCTCGAACTGCTGCACCCGCGCTTCATGATCACCCTCACCCCTGCCGGCATCGAGGTGGGTGGTGTACACATCGAAACTCGCTCCCGTGACCAGGGTGACCCGCACGCCGAGCAGACCCTTGTTGGCCCAGCAATCATGGGAATGGGTCACCACCCCGTGACAGACGTCGAACGCCATCCGCAGCAGCGGATCGACCCGCACCACCGGACCCAAGGGATCCTGTTCCGGGGCTAGGATCGTCAATCCGGAATCGTAGGGGGCGCGATAACCCCAGGGTCGCGCCAGCGGTGCCAGCACATTGTGCCAGCGCCAGCGGGGGCCGGGGCCGCGCCATAACTGGCCCGACCACTGGCTGTAGAGCCCGTCGGGCGCGAAATCCTCCTGCAGCAGCGTCAGGTCATAGCTGCCGAGCAGCTGCAGCAGCTCGGGCGCCCGGCTCTGGAAGTCCGAACCCGGAAGGTTCTGCACGTTGTAGGTGAGCACCGCGACCTGCAGCGCGCCTCCGGCTGCGGGGCCGGATACGAGCAGGACGAGCAGCACAACGAGCATGCGCATGAACCCAGCACCCCTCACCGGACAACATTCAACTCATGGAGGCTCCGGCCACTGGCGAGCACAAGTGGGAGCTGACGTCCGCCAAGCGGGCGTCGCGATCTGCGCCGCGCCTGAACCCGGCGGCAGTCCGCGATCGCAAAGCCGACCCTTCGGGCCGACTTTCGCTCCCACTGGGTCTCGCACGAAGCACTGTTGTTCCTTCCGCGACAGCGTGAACGATGGCTCGTGGCGAGCTCCCAGTTCAAAGCCGGCGTTCCAGTGTGAATGCGCCGAAGTTGTTCGCGGTATCCAGGCGGTCCACCACCGTTCTCGGATCGACAGAATCGGTGCCGAACCACAGATTCAGGTGGGCACCCCAGCGTGGACGCTCATAGTGCGCTCCGATGATCAGGCGGCCGATGGTCCTTTCGGGACGAACGCGATTCTGCTGCGTCCAGGCGTTGTCGCGACGCAGCACGTTGCCGTCCCTCGGCATCGCGTGCAACAGGTGGGTGACCGCGGGCACCAGCGAGAAGTAGGCATAGGTCTCGCCGTCGCGACGCAGCGTGGCGTCGTACTGCAGGCCCTTCCCCACTGGAGTTGCGGCATAAGCGAAGCCACCGGGAGTTCGTCCGAAGCGCATCTCGATCCCTGCCTGCCCGTAGGTGAAGTAGGTTCCGAGGGCCGCGTCGAAACTCACGGCAGCGTCGAACCCGTCCATCTGCAGGAACTTGTGCTTGCGGGCGTAGTAGAGGTTGAAGATCGGTTCGTTGTCGAGCTGGTTGCTCCATCCCCGCGGCCGTCGTGCCCCCGTCGTCCGATGCGCCATACGTTGCAGCGGTTGTGCCTGCGTCGCCTTGCCGACCCAGCCTATGAGCCACTCGAATCCGGCGAAGTTGCGGTCGTCGAAGGCGAAGAAGCTGTTGGACCAGGCCGCCATGCCCAGGTACGGAACGTCATCCAGATTCAGATCCGGGCGCTTGATCTCGTCCGGCGTCTGAATCTTGTGAGCGAGCGCCCAGCCCTCCCGGTAAGTCAGGCCCTGGTGGTGAGGAAGCAGCGGCCGCACCAGGCGCTTGCCGAAGGCCGGCGTGCCGGAGGTCGCTTCCAGCGTGCTGCGATGCGCCGAGAACTGCTGCCAGGCGACGCCGTTGCTGAACTGGTTGTCCGTGCCGACGAACGCATCGTTGGTCCAGCGCAACCGTTGGGTCGCACCCGCCTCTGGCGCAGCCATGGCCGGGCTGTGCAGCCCCAGCAGCACCGGTATCAGCATGAGCACCGTGAGCAGCCTCATGCAGCGCCTCCTGGCGGCCCGACTGGCCACCCCCCATTCCCCAAGCCGCTAGATTAACGCCGGAGCAGCCAGCACAACCACCCGACCTGGACAAAGCAGCGGGCCCGACCCGCGACTGGCGAGCTGCGGACGCCAGGTCATCCGTCTGGCTGCTGCTCCATCCGCCCGGTACCATGCGCTCCCCCAAGACCAAGGACCCGGGGCCATGATCGAGGATCTCGAAGGCGCAGCTGTCGGCACGCGGGTGCCGCTGGACGATCTGCTCGATGGCCTGCGCTTCGACGCACAGGGGCTGCTGCCTGCCATCGCCCAACAACACGACACGGGTGTGGTGCTTATGCTGGCGTGGATGAATCGGGCCGCGATCCGCGAAACGCTCGCCACCGGCCAGGTATGCTACTTCTCGCGGTCGCGGCAGACGCTGTGGCGCAAGGGCGAATCGTCGGGGCAGATTCAGCGCCTGGTGGAACTCAGGGTCGACTGCGACGGCGACACCCTGCTGCTGCAGGTGGAACAGACGGGCCCCGCCTGCCACACCGGACGCCACAACTGCTTCTACACCCGCGCCGACGGCGACGAGGCTGAGGTCTTCCTGCCCGTGGTCATCGATCCGTCGTCGCTTTACGGCCCGAAAGCCTGAGCCTGTGACGCGAAGTCCCCGCACCGCTATACTGCGCGGCCATGAAAGCTGACTCTGCCATCCGTCTACCGCTACCGTCGCGATGTCGCCGGCGCTGACCTCCTGTGCCTGAGACCGCGCAGCCGGCGCGGATTCGACATTCGCCAGCAGACGGACATCAGCCATGACGCTGCACCTCCACGACACGCTCAGCGGCGGCAAACGCCCCTTCGAACCCCTCGTGCCCGACCACGTGACGCTCTACGTGTGCGGACCCACGGTCTACAACCGCATCCACATCGGCAACGGGCGCGCGGCGGTGGTCTTCGACCTGCTCTACCGGGTGCTCAGAGCGCGCTATCCGAAGGTCACCTATGCGCGCAACTTCACCGACATCGATGACAAGATCATGGCCGCGGCCACCCGGGAAGGCGTGCCGATCGATGAGCTCACGGAGCGCTACGCCCAGGCTTACGATGACGACGTTGCCGCCCTCGGAACGCTGCCGCCCGATCTGAAGCCCCGGGCCACGGGACATCTCCCCGAAATGATCGCCATGATCGAGCGACTGGTCGCCAAGGGGCATGCCTATGCGGCCGAAGGACACGTGCTGTTCGCAGTGGAGTCTGATCCAGCTTACGGACGGCTGTCCAAGCGCTCCATCGAGGACATGATCGCCGGTGCCCGGGTCGAGGTTGCGCCCTACAAGCGGCATCCGGCGGACTTCGTCCTCTGGAAGCCGTCCACCCCGGAGCAGCCGGGCTGGGACAGTCCCTGGGGCCGCGGACGGCCGGGCTGGCACATCGAATGCTCCGCCATGATCGAGAAGCTGCTCGGCCGCGTCATCGACATCCACGGCGGTGGTCGCGACCTGACGTTCCCGCACCATGAGAACGAGCTGGCACAGAGCAGCTGCGCCCACGGTGGTGCCGAGCTCGCGCGTTACTGGCTGCACAACGGCATGCTCACCATGGCGGGTGAGAAAATGTCGAAGTCGCTGGGCAACATCGTCACGGTGCAGGACCTGGCTGCGCGCCACGACGGTGAAGTCCTGCGCTATGCCCTGCTCGCTGCCCACTATCGTTCACCGCTGGTCTGGTCCGAAGATCTCATCGAGCAGGCCCGCAAGAGCCTGCTGCGCTTCTATCAGTTGCTCGAGGCGGCAGGGGATCCGGGCGCTGACGATGTGCCTGTTCCCGGCGCCCTGCAGGCGGCGCTCGACGACGACCTGAATACGCCGGAAGCATTCGCGGTGCTGCATCGCCTCGCTGACGAGCTGAAGCAGGCGCGAGGGGATGATGCCAGAGATCGGGCCGGCGCCCTGCGTGCCGGTGCCAACCTGCTCGGACTGCTGGAGCGTCCGGCCGCAGTCTTCCTCGCGGAAGACGCCGCCCGCCGCGCCGCAGCGTCCGCGCTGGCGCCGGACGCCATCGATACCCTGGTCAAAGAACGGGAAGCGGCCCGCAAGGCACGGGATTTCGCCCGTGCGGACGCCATCCGCGAGGAACTGCTTGCCGGTGGCGTCGAGGTGAAGGACGGTGCGGATGGACCGAGCTGGAGCTATCGCTGACGAGGTGCGACCGTGAAGGTGGTGATCGCCGGTGCCGGGATCGGTGGCCTGACTGCCGCGCTGGCCCTGAAAAATTCAGGCTTCGAGCCTGAGCTGCACGAGCGCAGTGATCTGCTGGCGGAAGCGGGTGCGGGCATTCAGCTCTCCCCGAACGCGGTCAAGGTGCTGTTCGCTCTCGGCCTGCGCGAGCCGCTCGAGGCCATCGGTTTCGAACCGAAAGCGGTACGCCTGCGCAGCGCTTCGAGTGCACGCTTGATCGCCTACCGGCCGCTCGGTGCGTTCTCCACGGACCGCTACGGCGTGCCCTACCTGCACCTGCGCCGGGAGGCGCTGCACGCGGTGCTGCGCGAGGCCGTCGCCGAACGCGGCATTCCCGTGAAGACCGGCAGCGCAGTCGAGACGTTCACGGAGACGGACGCCGGCGTCGACATTCAGTGCAGTGACGGCAACGTGACCGCCGACGCACTGATCGGCGCTGACGGGATCCACTCGCGGGTACGGCGCGCCTTCGCCGAGGATGAACCGCGCTTTACCGGGATGGTCGCCTACCGGGCCGTGGTTCCCGCCTCGGCGCTTCCGCCGAAACTCGTCGAGCCCACCGCCACCGTGTGGATGGGACCAGGCCGCCATCTCGTGCACTACTATGTGGACGGCGGCGAGCAGGTCAACGTTGTCGCGGTGGTGGAGTCCGATGCCTGGAGCGAAGAGTCATGGAAGACAGCAGCGGAGCCCGGCGAGCTGCCCGCCGCCTTCAGCGGCTGGCATCGCAAGGTCCGAACCCTGCTCGAAGCCGCAGAGGACTGCCACAAGTGGGCCCTGTTCGACCGTGCGCCCATCCCGCGCTGGAGCAGCGAACGGGTGACGCTGCTCGGTGACGCGGCCCACCCCATGCTGCCGTTCCTGGCGCAGGGCGCAGCCATGGCCATCGAGGACGGCTGGGTGCTGTCGCGAGTCCTCGAGCACCGCGAGGACGAAGCGATTGCCACGGCGCTGGATCAATACCAGCAGCTGCGGCAGCTGCGCGCGCGCAAGGTGGCCGAAGCGTCAAAGGCCCAGGGCGACATGTTCCACCTGCACGCGCCAGGAGCCCGTCTGGCCCGCGACCTCAAACTCGGCATCGGCTGCCGTCTGCTGCCGGAGATCGCCATGGCCGAGTACGACTGGCTGCACGGCTACGACGCGGTACGCCGCTTCAAGTGACCGCTGGGTCAGCGCCAGCCCACGCGGTCGGCGATGCGCACCGCTTCGGGATTGTGCACGCCGAGTTCCGCCACGTTGAGATCATCGAGTCGCAGGTTGCCCCATTCCTGCAGCACCGGATCGAGCTCGACACCGGCTACCACCGGGTACTCGTGGTTGCCACGGGCGAACAGCGCCTGCGCCTCGTCGGATGCCAGGTACTCGAGGAAACGCACCGCGTTGGCACGATTCGGTGCATGGCGCGCGACGCCGGCTCCGCCGACGTTGATGTGCACGCCGCGATCCGCCTGATTGGGAAACACGATGCCTACCCGCTCGGCCGCGGCGCGGCGGTCAGCATCCCCTGACGTCAGCAGACGGACGTAGTAGTAGTGGTTCGCCAGCGCCAGCTCGCACTCGCCGCTGGCGACCCCCAGGATCTGATCGGTATCACCGCCCTGGGGCGGCCGGCTCAGGTTCGCCCCCAGCCCGCTTGCCCACACTGCGGCCGCCTCACTGCCGCTGTGACTGACCATGGATGCCAGCAGCGACTGGTTGTAGACGTTGGTGGAAGAGCGCACACAGATGCCCAATCCGAGCTCCGGATCGGCCAGGTCCTCGTAGCGCTGCACGCGCTCCGGATCGACGCGTTCGCGATCATAGAAGATCACGCGCAAACGCTGGCTGAATCCGAACCAATGTCCTTCCGGATGACGCAGGTGAGCCGGAACCCGCTCCTCGAGCAGCTCCGTGCTCACGGGCTGCAACAATCCGGCCTGATCCGCGCGCCACAGTCGGCCCGCGTCCACGGTGATGAGTACGTCCGCGGGGCTCGCAATGCCTTCCCGGCTCATGCGCTCGATGAGTTCGTCGGAGCCGCCCTGCAGAACCCTCACTTCGATCCCGGTACGTTCCGTGAAGTTGTCGAACAGCAGCGTGTCGGAGTCGTAGTGGCGGGCGGAGTAGACGAAGACCTGCTCTGAAGCGGGTTCGCTGCAGGCCATCAGAAGCAGCACAGCGAGCGGCAGGACCAGTACGCGCATGGGAGGGATCACCTGAATACAAATGAGAATGATTATAATCTTCAGAAACGGTACACTGCGCAAGCACCGTTTACAAATGATTCTCGTTTGCATATTTTGAGCAGCGGACTCGAGGACCCCCGACACCATGGCCACCCCTTCCCAGCACCTGTTCGCCCCGTCGCAGGACGGCGGCGACCCGAACCGGTCTGAAGCCGCCGAACCGGTTCTGTCGCTGAAGCACATCAGCCATCGTTTCGGCGACGTGCAGGCCGTGGACGACGTCAGTCTGGACGTCCTGCCCGGTGAAGTGGTGTGCCTGCTGGGGCCTTCCGGCTGCGGCAAGAGCACTCTGCTGCGACTGGCCGCCGGCCTGGAGATTCTGCAGGTCGGAGAAGTGGAGCTCGAAGGTCGCTGCGTCGCGCGGGCCGATCACCCCCAGGCGCCCCCTGAGCAGCGCAATCTCGGCTTGATGTTCCAGGATTCGGCCCTGTTCCCCCACCTCAAAGTCCTCGACAACGTCATGTTCGGTCTGTCGCACCTGTCAGCGACGGAACGGCGGCGGCGGGCCATGGCCATGCTGGACAATCTGGGGCTGACGGCCCACGCAGACAGCTACCCGCACCTGCTATCGGGCGGACAGCAGCAGCGGGTGGCGCTGGCCCGCGCCCTGGCGCCCGCGCCCAACCTCATGCTGCTCGACGAGCCGTTTTCTGCGCTCGACGCCCGCCTCCGGGAGCAGACCCGGGACGATACGCTGCATGTGCTGAAGAACAGCGGTGCGGGCACGCTGATGGTGACCCACGACCCGGAAGAAGCCATGTTCATGGCCGATCGCATCGCGCTGATGCGCGACGGCCGCATCGTCCAGCTCGGCACGCCCTACGAACTCTACTGCCATCCCGCGGAGCCGTTCGTGGTTCGCTTCTTCGGTGAAGTCAACGAGGTACAGGCAGAGGTCCGCGAAGGGCGCGTGCACTGCGCGTTCGGAACGGTCCCGGCACCGGGCCTGGATGAGGGCTGCCCGGTGCGGGTGCTGATCCGGCCCGAAGCAGTGCGCGTCAGCCTCATCGGTGAAGCTCGGCTGCATCAGCGCTCCCACGTGGTGGTCTCACGTCTGCTCGGCCGTACCAGCCTGCTGCACCTGTGTGTCCACGGCGAAGACGGCCGGGAATTCCACGGCCACTCCCGCATGCCGGGGGTATTCCTGCCGTCGCCGGATCAGCCGGTGGCGCTGGAACTCGACCCCAGCCAGGTGTTCATCTACCCGATCCCCTGACCTCGCACGCGGTCACCCGTCCCGACCCCTCAATGACTGCCGGGCCGTGACCGGCTCATGGCGAGACTCAACAGGATCACCGGGATGATCCCCACCGCGACGATGGTCAGCGCCGATGTGGAGGCCTGGGCGAGACGCTCGTCGGAGGCGAGCTCATGGGCCCGCACTGCCAGGGTATCGAAGTCGAAAGGCCGCAGGATGATGGTCGCCGGCAGCTCCTTCATCACGTCGACGAACACCAGGATGCCTGCCGCC
Organism: Pseudomonadales bacterium; assembly: GCA_007122315.1. Classification (GTDB taxonomy): domain Bacteria; phylum Pseudomonadota; class Gammaproteobacteria; order Pseudomonadales; family Azotimanducaceae; genus SLTB01. The sequence goes on from SKUB01000251.1 coordinate 22,820, forward strand.
AGCAGGCTGCCCCGCATGATGGGCAGATGGACCCGGCGCAGGGTGGCACCGGCACTCACTCCAAGCGTGCGCGACACCGCGTCCATACTCGGCGTGATCTTGCCCAGGCTCGCTTCGACCGTGTTGAACGAGACCGCCAGGAAACGCACGACATAGGCATACACCAGCGCCACCATGGTGCCTGTGAAGATCAACCCAGGCAGGATGCCGAAGCGCTCGTTCATGAACAGGTTCAGGCGCGAGTCGAGCCAGCCGAGCGGGATGAGCACGCCGACTGCAATCACGGACCCGGGAATGGCGTAGCCCACCGACGCAATGCGAGCGGCGGAGCTGGTCACGGCGTTGCGCTTCAGTCGCACGCCGTAGGACAAAAGCACGGCCAGGGCAACGGCCAGCGCTGCTGCCACCGTGGCGAGGGTCAGGCTGTTGCCGGCGTACGTGAGAAACCGGGTGCCGAACAGTGGATCACCTTCCCGCAAATGCATCAAGAACAGCAGTCCCGCCGGCACCAGGAATCCCAGCAGGACCGGCAGGGCGCAAGCCGCGAAGGCCAGCGCCGCACGCCAGCCAACGAGGACGTACTGGGGCAGTTCCCGGTAGCGGCTCGAGGTGTGGAAGTACTGGGCCTGGCGTCGCGAAGCGCGCTCCAGCGCCAGCAGGATGAACACGAATATCAGCAGGCAGGCGGCAAGCTGGGCGGCGACCGCCTGCTCGCCGAGACCGAACCAGGTCCGATAGATCCCGGTGGTGAACGTGTCGACGCCGAAGAACTGCACCGCACCGAAGTCATTCAGCGTCTCCATCAGCGCCAACGCCACCCCCGCCGCAATGGCCGGGCGTGCCAGCGGTACGGCGACGCCGAGGAACAGGCGCACCGGCCCCCGCCCCAGAGTTCTGCCCACTTCCAGCGCGCACACGGACTGCTCGATGAATGCGGCCCGGGAGAGCAGGTAGACGTAGGGATACAGCACCAGCGACATCAGCGCGATGGCGCCGCCGAGGGAACGGATCTGCGGAAACCAGTAGTCGTTGCGTCCCCATTCGAACCATTCCCGCAGCGACGTCTGCACCGGACCGGCGAACTGCAGCAGGTCGGTGTATGCGTAGGCGATGACGTAGGTGGGAACCGCCAGCGGCAGCAGCAGGGCCCACTGGAACAGACCGCGCCCGGGAAAACGGAACATGACCACGAGCCAGGCCGTCCCCACCCCGATCAGCGTGACGCCGATCCCCACGCCCAGCACCAGACCCAGCGTGTTGGTCAGATAGCGGGGCAGCACCGTGTTCCACAGGTGCGCCCAGACCTCCCCGGCGGGCACGAAGACATGCAACAGCACCACCACGATGGGCAGCGCGATCAGTGCCGCGATGGCCACGGTGAGCAGCGTCCAGCCGTGACGTCCTCGCCATCCGAGCGCGGCGGGCCGCTCGGGCTCCGCCAGGATGGCCGTTTCCATCGTCATGAGTGGATGGCTGAAGCCATACGAGACAGTGGCCGCGACCGGCCTGCCCATCGCCTCGCACTTATTTGATAACAATAATCATTCCTGTTCATCGGCGAACTTTATCACGCCCCTCTGATTCATGGCAGCGGCCCACTGCGACGTTAGCTCCGCGCCGGACTTGGGGGTAATCTCGACTGTCAGTCCGCGGGTCCGAATATTCGGCGCGGGCAGCGTTGGGAGTCATCATGCATTTCGCCCTGATCCATGGTGCCTGGCACGGCAAGTGGTGCTGGGAACATCTCGAGGCCGAGTTGCGGGCGCGCCACCTCGGCGTCACCTCGTTCGACCTGCCCGGTCACGGCGGCGACACCACGCCCCGCGAGCAGGTCAATCTTTGGGCTTATGTGGACCGGGTCGTGCACTGGGTGCGCGAACTCGACCGACCGGTGGAACTGGTGGGCCACAGCATGGGCGGTGCCGTCATCACCCAGGTCGCGGAACAGATTCCCGCCAATCTCTCCGGTCTGACCTACCTGTGCGCGTTCCTGCCGCGCAACGGCGAAAGCCTCTCCCAGCTTGCCCAGGAGGATCGTGCCAGCGCCCTGCATGGTAATCTGGGTGCAGGACCCGAGCCGGACACCCTGGTGGTGGCGGCCGACGCCGCGCGCGAAATCTTCTATCACGACTGCCGCAACGACGAAGCCGACGCTGCCATCGCACAGCTCGTACCGCAGCCGATGGCGCCACTCAGTGAACCGGTGATCACTACCGACGCGGGCTTCGGCAGCGTGCCGCGATCCTACGTGTTGTGTACCCAGGATCGCGCCATCACAGCCGCCATGCAGCGCCGGATGCTCGAGCGGCTGCCGTGTTCCCCGGTGGTCGAGCTGACCCTGGGCCACTCGCCCTTCCTGGCCAACCCGGCCGCCCTGGCCGAAGCGCTGGAACGCATTGCGCAAGCACGTTGAGCAACCCGACGGGGGAACTGATCCATGAGTGATGCACGCTGGGGCGGGGCCTGGTTGCTTGCCGCGCTGCTGATACTGACCGGCTGCGGCGCCGCGGAGGAGGGACCGCCACCGAGCGCGGATCCGGACAGCCTGCGGCGCATCGACCAGGGCGAGCTCGTCGGCTTCAGCAGCGGTGACGCTCATGCCTGGCGCGGCATTCCCTTCGCGGCTCCCCCCATCGGGGACCTGCGGTGGCGGGCGCCGCGACCACCGGCACCCTGGTCGGGAACGCGTGAGGCGCTCACCTTCGGGCAACCCTGCCCCCAGATCGCCAGTCCCTTGGGCGGTGCGCCGGAGGATCTGACGGGCGAACTCTGGGGCGACGAGGATTGCCTGTTCATCAACGTCTA
>SKUB01000277.1 GCA_007122315.1 Pseudomonadales bacterium
CAGTGTCCGCGGCAGTTCCTCCAGCCGAACCTCGCTGGCAATGGTCCGGGCCGCTTCCAGCAGCGCTATGGTGTCCGACTGGGCAGCGTGCCTGGCGCGATCGACACCCGCATCGAGACCATGCGGTAAGGATGCGTAGTGGTGAGTTCCAGGCTCGCCGTCTGCCAGCAGTGCCATGCTCCGGGCTTCTGCGCCCCACTGGGACCACGCATGGCGCGCGCCCTGGAGGAAGTGTTCGCTGAGCACGCTGCGCTGAAAAACACGGCAAAAGCTTGCGGACTGCTGCCAGGCCAGAGCTTCGTCTGGAGCGATGTCGGCTTCCCGGGCCTGCTGTATGGCCAGCGTGAAGCCGTCGAGGGCAGCCTGCTCGCGTCCGGAAAGGCTGGCCAGGCCGGCCTCGATGAGGGTGGCACGGGAGCGGAAGCGGTTCAGTCCCTGGCGGCTCCAGCGTTTCAGAAGTCGTCCGCCACGGCGCGCCTGCCGCTGCAGGCGGCGACGCTCGGATCCTGTCAGCAGGCGGGCCTGGTCGATGCTGGCCAGAGCGAGCAGCCACTGAATCTGGCTTGCGGCGGCAGAGGGCATGCTTGCCATCTCCGTTCGCGCCAGCGGCTCCAGCCTTTTCAGCGCGGCGCCTGGAGCGCGGTCGAGGACAAGCTGCCATGCCGACAGCAGCTCGCGATGGCCAGAGGTATCCGGGTCCGGACGGGGCTCGATTACCCGCCCTCCGTTCGCAGCAGGGAATTCGGGTTGCTCGAGGGCCGCCATGAAGTGTGCATAGACCTTGAGCACACTGAGGCCAGGCGCTGGGGGATAGCCCGCCAGGGTAAGTTCGAGGCGACGTACCTGCTCCCGGGTCGTGTGCAGGTTCTCCCCGTGCAGCACAGCGCCGGCCGCGAATGTGGCCGCTGCCTGACTGGCGCCATCGAGATCACCGATTCGCAGTGCGTCAGCGAAGGTGTCCAGCAGCGGCCGCAGTGCCGTTCGCGCCGGCTCGGTCCACGGCACGACGAAGCCGTGCAGGATGATGCGGGTCCGGATGGCAGCCCTGCAGCGGCCCTGCTGTTCGACCAGCCGCATGGATGCCTCACGCAATCTACCGCCGAGTCCGGGTCTGCCGATCTGCATCGCGGCGGCACTGGCGCATGCCAGGGCGTAGGCTGTCTCGGGAAGCGTTCCGACTTTTCTCGATAGATCCAGAATCCGGCGCGCGGCTGCAATGGCCAGCCCCGGCCTGCTGACGAAAGTGCTATGGGCCACGTCGAGCAGAAGCTGGCTTCGGGTGAGGCTGTCCACGCGGTCGGACGCGGTCGGGTTCGCGCTCAGAGATGAGGGCCTGCGGACGCTGGCGCTGGCTTCGATCAGCAGGAGGTGGCGTGCGATCGGGTCCGCAAGATTGCGATCGAGGCGGACACCCTGGCGCTGCAATTCGGGCAGGGCCACGGCCAGGCCGTCGTCGACCCGTCCCTGGGCGAAACACGCGCGGGACAGCATGGCGGTCATTTGCATCCGCACGGCCGGGTCCAGGCTCTGGGCCAGGGCCGCGCCGGACAAGCGTTCCACCTGCACAGCGTCGGCACAGAGAAAGGCGGCATCGAGCGCGCGGGTAGTGAGCCGGGACATGAGCACCGGTTGTTCGACCCATGCGGAACGGCCGAGTTGCCCCATCCCGGTGCGCAGGAAGCGAAACGCACTCTGAGGCTGTCCGCTGCGGACCGCGATGGAACCGGCCTGAAGATTGAGCCTTGCCAGCTCGATACCTGGAAGCTGACCTGCACCTGGGAGTGCGCTGGCGAAGTTCAGTTGCGATACGGCATCGAGAAACTGATGCTGCCGGCTGCTGCGATGGGAACCATCCCCGCCTTCGGCAGCCGCCAACAGGATCGCTCCGATGTCCTGGTGCATCGCTCCCCGCCGGTCAGAGGGAAGACGCTGGTAGAACTCTCTGTGAAAGCGGCTGCTGCTGAATCGCAGCAGCAGGGGACTGTCGATATCCTCGAGGGCGCGCTCCGACATCATGTCCGGGAACCCGGCCGGGGGCGCCGCCAGCGGCGCGAGGAAGCCTTCCTCGAGCGCCGGGCGCAGCTGCTCGAGGACACGCATACAGGAACTTCCTGCCAGCTCGGCAAGCAGCGGTATGCCGAAATGTTCGCCAATGCATGAGGCCATCTCGACGATGTTGCGGGTGTCCTCCGGAAGCGCACGCAGCCGCGTCAGCAGCAGATTCGTGTCCTCGTCGAACAGCCCGGACGCCGCGATGGCTGCTGCGTCCCATTGCCAGCGCCTCAGCGCCCGCTGGTAGCGCAGCAGCCCCAGCGTACGCAGCGCTTCGAGGGCATCGAGTGTCAGCGTAGGGTTGCCTCCGCTCCTGGCATGGGTGTGCTCTGCAAGGCTGTGTACATCGGCCTCCTGTGTCTGCAGGACATCGGCTACCAGCATGCAGGTCTCGTTCGCGGCCAGCGGTGGAACCTCGAGCAGGTGGTGCCCGGCCTCCGGGAAGAGCGGTCCAAGTGATTGGCGGGCGAGCTCGCCATCCCCGGTCGTGGCGAGCACAAGCACGTGGGGGACGCCGCCTTCTCCGGTCAGCAGCTGAACCTGACGCCGGGAGTCGGGGTCCATCCATTCGCATGCCTCGAGCACCAGCAGCAGCGGAGCAGATGCGTCCGTGCAGGCTTCCACCAGCTTGCGAAAGGCCTGCTCGAAACGCTGGCCACTCTCAGGCGCGACGCCTGTCTCCGGACTGCCGCCGGTCTGCGACAGGTCGAGCAGTTCTGGCAGCGTGTCCGCCAGGGTGTCGATGTCGCGGCCGAGAACGCGTTGCAGGCGCGCCTGCCAATGCGCCCGGATCGCAGGGGGCGCCGCAAGCAGGCTGCGGATCAGTCCCGCGAAAGCCCGCACCACCGGCGCAGCGGGTTCCGGTTGCGGAACGCGTGTGAAGCGGACGTGGACGGTCCGAAATGCGTAGGTCCTTGCGCGGGAGGTGGCCGTGCCGAGCAGCGCACCCTTGCCGATACCCGGTGGACCGGAAAGCAGCAGCAGTTCACTGCTCCCCGCGACGGTGCGCTCCACGAACTGGGACAGGCGGCGGCGCTGGCGTTCCCGCCCGTACAGCCGGTGCGGCAGGCTGAATCGAACCGGTAGTTCGTCTGGTCGCAGCGGCGCTGGCGGCTGCGGATATCCGCCAGTGACTGCGGCCAGGATCTGCTCGAGATCGGCCACCACGGCCGAGGCATGCTGGTAGCGGTCCTCGGCGCGCTTTTCCAGCAGCTGTCCCACCAGATCGCAGAGCGCGGGGGGCAGGTCGCGGTTGACTTCCGCCATGTCCGGCGCGGTCCGCGCGAGATGGGCATGCACCAGCTCCAATGGGTCGTCTGACTCGAACGGCAGCCGCTGGGTGAACAGTTCATAGAGCGTGACGCCGAACGCATAGAGGTCCGCACGCTGGTCGATGCTGCGCGACATGCGCCCGGTCTGCTCTGGTGCCAGGTAGGCGAGGGCACCCTGCAGATCTTTCGGATGCAGTGGCTCCTGCGCTTGCCTGAGCGCGAAGCTGGCGAGCCCGAAGTCGATGAGGAGGACCCGCTGCTTAGCAGGGGTGACGACGATGTTGTCCGGGTTGAGGTCACGGTGTACCAGACCCGCCGCATGCAGGGTGTCCAGGGCGCGGCCGATCCCGATCGCCACGTTCAGGCGGGCGTCGAGTCCGCCTTCCTCCGCCCACCACGCACGCAGGGCGATGCCGCCCTCGTCGGCTGTGACAAGCGTGGGACACTCGTCGAGGGTGACGAAATCCAGCACTCGATACAGCCCATCGCCAGTGAGCCACTGACCGAGCAGGTACTCCCGCCGCAGGCGGGCGTGCTGCGCTGCATCGGCGTCCGGGCGCAGGCTCTTGAGGACGACGGCAGCGCCATCCCGCAGCCGCTGGCCCTTGCGCACGACCGAGGTGGTCGTCTCATGCAAGGTTGCGCCAGGCTGGTAGCGGCGTGCCGGATCCGGCTCGGCCATGTCAGGTCACTTCCGGCGTGAACAGGTAACCCGTGCCGTGAATCGTCGTCACGAGCGTGGCATTGCTGGCAGACTCGCCCAGCTTTCGCCGCAGGTGTCCCACCAGTACGTCAATGTAGCGATCGTCCGGGTACCATTCCCGGTTGCGGATCCGGGTCATGATCTGGTCGCGGCTCATGACTTCTCCGGCGTGGTCGATGAAGGTCAGCAGAAGCTGAAACTCACCGGAGCTGAGATGCTGCTGCTCGCCATCGGGTACGGTGAGCTCACGGCGATTGAGGTCGAGGATGAAACCTGCAAAGCGGCGCAGGTGCGCTTGAGTTCGCTGCGTGCGCTGAGCCATGACCCGGCGCTTCAGATTGCGCGTCCGGCTGACCAGCTCACGCGGGTCGAATGGCTTCGTCACGTAGTCGTCGGCGCCACTCTCGAGGCCGATGAGCTTGTCGATCTGGTCGCGCTGGCTCGTGACGAGAATGATCCCAACGTCCGACGCAGCGCGAATCTCCCGGGCAAGCGTGAGGCCGTCCTTGCCTGGCAGTCTGATGTCGAGCAGGACGATGCTGCTGCCGCTCTCCAGGACCCGTTCGAGCAGGCCGACACCATCCTCGCGTTCTTCTACGACAAACCCGGCTGCCTCGAAGTGGGCACGCAGCTGCGACCGGGTGATCGGTTCGTCTTCGACGATGATCAGGTGATCGGAATCGGTCATGGTCTCTCCGCCGCGCCGGGAGTGGCCCGCTGCTGCATGCGGCTCTCTTGCAGACCGGAGGGTCTGCAGCCAGCGTATGATTACAGCGGCCTCGCGGCTGGACTTCGATGCATCCTGCAGCCTGAGGCATCCTCTAGAGAAAGGTAGTCATGGAAATCCCGTCCGACCAACTCAGTTCCGAGGTGCTCACCGCCATCATCGAGGAATACGTGACCCGGGAGGGAACCGAATACGGTGAACGTCCGGTGCCGCTGGCCACCAAGGTGGAGCAGGTGGCAGCGCAGATTCGCCGGGGTGAAGTGATCATCGACTTCGACCCACAGACGGAAACCGTGGATCTACGACCCCGCACCTGAAACCGATTGAATCGATATTGCCGTGGCGCGCCGTTGCGGTGGGCCCCGTTCCCATTCCCCGATTTCCTTTACGAAGTGCTTACATTCTTAGGCATTTCTGCCCCTCGCATGCTGCTGTTTCTTGAGGTCACCGTGCCTGCCCGGGCAAGCGTCATCACGCTGGCTTTAACAACAGATCGCAAGACCATGATTTGAATGAAGGTAGGCAGTGGTGGCCTTTGAATTCCTGAACTATCGTTTCTGTTAAGGGGATGTAAATCAGCGTGGGGGCCGTTCCTGCGCGTTGATGGGGCTGGAGCGAAGTCGCGATTGATTGCAGCAGATGCCGGGCGACCGCCTGCCAGGGCCGTCAAGCAGTGTCGTGTGCGTCACCCGCGAACTTACCTCCCGTTCCTTGATCCTGTGGCAGAGGAAGACAGTCATGTTCGGTTTCAAGCTTTGCCGCGCGGTCGCGCTCATTGCGGTTCTGGGGTCGACCGGCGCTTACGCCGATGTGTTCACGGAGACTGGCAGCCTCGGTCCACAGGGCACCCAGGCGGGCACGCTGATCACCAATCAGGCGCGGGCCGAATACAGCATCAGCGGTAACACCCTGACCGAGCAGTCCAACGTAGAGACGTTCAGCGTCGATGAGCGCATCCAGGTGGACGTCACGGTGCAGATGCCCTCGGTGAGGGTGCAGGGGGGCCAGAGCCAGAGCCTGCAGTCGTTTCTGATCACGAACCTGGGTAACGGGCAGGAACGCTTCAGCCTGGACGTCCTGCCCATGGCCGCAGGGTTCACCCCGATTTTCGCCTCGGACAACCGCGTCTACCGGGCCGTCGAAGACGCCTGTTCCATGGATGATGTCACTCCAGCCCAGGCCTTCGACGTCGAGGCGGACCAGCTCGAGCTGGCCTCCGGCGGCACCATCCTTATCTGCGTCCCTGCCGACATTCCTGCTGACGTATCAAATGGTGAGGAAGGGCTGATCACCTTGCGTGCCAACTCCGAGACCCCGGGCGCAAACGGTGCCGGGATCGGCGACGTGCTGGCAGGGGCCGGTGACGAGGGCGTCGATGCCGTGGTGGTGCAGGCGGACGGCCGTGACGAGGACCAGGGCCTGTACGTGGTCAGCGCGGTGGAGGTCACCGTGGTGAAGTCCATCGCCGAAGTGGCGGACGGATTTCGCACGGGACCGCCCAACACCCCACAAGGTGGCCGCTTCATTCCGGATGCCGTCATCACCTATCAGCTCGACGTCACGGTGGCCGGCAGCGGCAGCGTGGAGAACCTGCGCATCGTCGACGACATCCCGCTGCCCAATGGCGACGGCGGTATCGCCTACGTTCCGAATTCGGTGGTGGTGGACGATGCCGGTCAGACTGACGCCGCCGACGACGATCTGACCACCGTCACCGAGGTGACCATTGACGGTGTGCCGCACCGACGCATCACGGTCGATTTCGGCTCCACCTCCGGCGATCCGCAGTTCGAGAGCGTGATCACCTTCCAAGTCCAGATCCAGTGAACCATCAGAGGAGATCCGTCATGAAGACGATCCATACGCTGTGCGCCTTGATCCTGCTGGCAGCGACGACGGCTGCCTGGTCGCAGGAGCCCATCCGGCTCTTGAGCTCCGTGCAGAAGGTCGAAACCGTAGTGAATGAGCAGGGCGAGCAGGAGCGGCGCCTGGTTGCTGCTGAGCGCGTCATTCCCGGCGACGAACTCCGCTACACCGTCACGTTCACGAATCAGGGTGACGAGGCAGTGGATGCGGGCAGCATCGTCATCACCAACCCGGTTCCGAGCAACACAGTGTATCTGGAGGGCAGCGCGGGCGGTTCCGGTACCGACGTGCGGTTCTCCGTGGACGGCGGTGAGACCTGGGGAGAACCCGATGCCCTGAGGGTCACCGATGAAGACGGGCAGACGCGCATCGCCGATGCCGAGGATTACAGCCATATCCGCTGGACTTTCCGTCCGGCGCTGCAGCCGGAGCAGGAAAGTTCGGTGTTCTTCCGGGTGCGTTTGCGCTGATGGCAGGCCTCCAGGTGGAAGCAGATCAGGGAAGAGCGTGCCGGGATCAGGGCATCCCGGCACCAGGAAGCGATGGGGGACGCAGAACGAAGCGCGCGACGACGGGTGTCAGCGCACGAACCGCAACACAAACACAGTTTTCGACAACGACCGATCGATAAAGGACAACCATCATGAGTGCGAAACAGATAGGCAAGCTGTTCGCTCTGGGGGCCATTCTGGCTGTCGGAGTGGGGTGGGGGCCCCTGGCCTCAGCGACTCCGGCAGGAACCGAGATCACCAATGACGCCCTGCTGAACTTCAGTGTCGGCGGCGTTGCTCAAGATCAGATCTCCACCGCTGATGAAGCGCAGGATGGCACGTCGCGCTTCCGGGTGGACCGCAGGCTCGACGTTCTGGTCACGCGGGTCGATGAAATGGCGGTGTCGGTGTCACCCGGGGCTCAGGGCGTCGTGCTGACCTTCGACGTCACCAACCAGAGCAACGACGACATCGATATTCTGCTGGGCTTGTCGCGGAACGAAACGGAAGATGTCTTTGAAGTGGGTTCGAGCGCCATCGATCCGCCGGCATCCGTGACGGGTGTTTGTACCAGCAACGCGGAAGGAGAGTGCGCGAGCTCGCTGGACGCGGAGGGAGCCACGTACAGGCTGCCTGGAGTGGAAGCGGGCGACACGGTGCGCATTTTGGTGCAGTTCAACATCCCTTCCGGCGCCGTGAACGGTGAGTTCGACGCCTGGTCACTGGTGGCGGCCGTGACCGACCCGGATGATGACAATGCGCTTGTTGTGGCCGATAGCCGCGGAGAGGTCGACTTTCCGGACGTGGTGCAGAACGTGTTCGCCGACCAGGCCGGTGATCTCCGCTACGACTTCGTAAACGACGAAGCGAGCACCGAGAGCGATGAGTCCCGCAGCGGCCAGCATTCCGCCACCAGTCAGTTCGTCATCGCTGCGGCTGTGATGACCATCGCCAAAACCAGTCGCGTGGTGTGGGATCCCGTCAACGGCTTCGGATTCGGCTTTGTCGCCGGCAATGCGCCGCCATTCAACGATGAGGCCACCGACGTCAATCCCAGGCGCATTCCAGGTGCGGTCATCGAGTACACGGTGACGGTATCCAACGCCGAGGATGCGGCCACGGCCACCGGTGTAGAGGTCAGCGACGGGCCTCCGGATCTGACGTCGCCTGTCATTGCTGACACGTTGTTCGCCGCGGATGACGGTGGGGCTGCGTTGCCGAACATCTACATCAACGCTTGCACCGCCGCGGAGTTTGCGGTGGACGGCGACGTCACGGTAGCTGACGGCTTCGTGGCGGATCTCGACGATTGTGCCGGCGACACGTCCGGAAGCGTCATCTTCTATGTCGTGATCGACTGATCAGGCTGGCAATGCTGTTCCCTTGATCGGTCGAGCAGTCGTTCGCGTCGCAGGCGCGCTCCGCAGCCTTTGGGCTGTGGGGCGTGCCTGCGTGCGCGTAGCGAACGCTTTACCGCAGGATCAGGGCCGGCTGGTACGGTATTCCTCAGGGGCCCTCGGGCCCCGAAGAAGTGCCCTGCAGCGCAGGGCGTTGCGTGTCTGCACGGTGCTGCTGCTCGCCACTGCACAGGGCGTAGCCTGGGCCCAGACGGCACCAGGGACTGTGATCGACAACATCGCCCGGGCGGAACTCGGCACCGCTGCGGATGTGATCACCTTCCTCTCCAATCCAGTGAGTTTTACCATCGCGACACCGGAAGG